>CAZKQQ010000150.1:0-16022 GCA_964554945.1 uncultured Solibacteraceae bacterium
GTGCTCACGGGGCTGGCGACGTTCGCGGGCGAGTTTCAAGATCCCAAGGTGGGTTTGCTGACCTGCCCATACCGCGCCGTGCCCGGCCCCAGTTTCTGGTCGAAGCTGGAGGCGATCGGGCTGAATACGGAGTTCCTGGGCGGTGTGCTGGTAGCGCGATTGCTGGACGGGATGCACTTTGCGCTGGGACCCACAATCGCCGCGCGACGGGAGACGCTAGCGGACATCGGAGGCTTTCGCGGGCTGAAGGATTACCTGGCCGAAGACTTTGTGATGGGGAAGCTGGCCGCGGAACTGGGATGGCGGGTGATTCTGTCGTCCTGCGTGATTGAACACCACATTGGGAGCCAGGCATTCCACGCGAACCTAAAGCACCGGCTGCGCTGGAACCGGAGCACACGCCGCTCGCGGCCGCTGGGGTACATCGGCCAGGTATTCACGAACCCGCTGCCACTCGCAGCACTGTTTTGTCTGGCAGTACCGGCCTGGTGGCCGGTGTTCACGGTGGCGGCCGTGTTTCGCGCGCTAGCCGCGCGGGGCACGGCAAGCCGGGTGCTGCAGGACCGGCTCACGCGTGAGCAATGGTGGCTGGTCCCGGTTCAGGACGCGGCCAGTTTCGTTCTGTGGCTGGCGGCATTCTTCGGCAACACCATTCTATGGCGCGGGCGAAAATACCGGCTGCTCCGCGACGGGCGGTTCACGCTGGTTTCGTAAGAAACGTTCCGTACTAGGAAGTTTACCCGCATAGGTCTACGACGGGGGCTGGTAGCATAGCCATGATGCGCCAGCGCCAAATCGCAAGCATCGTCCTGATCAGTACATTTTCTTGTATTTTGCTCGCGGGGGAAAACCGCGTGGTGCGGCCGCTGGATTTGAGCCGCGTCACGGTTCTGAGGCGTCACGTGCCGCAACAGGCACTTCCGCAGTACGATCTGGGTCCGGCAGAGGGATCAACCTCGCTCGAGTACATGACATTGAGATTGAAGCCGGCGGACGGCCTGGAACAGTTTCTCGCCGAGCAGCGGAATCCATCATCGCCGAACTATCGTCGTTGGCTGACGCCGGAGCAGTTCGGCGATCGCTATGGGCTGACGACGGACGATCTGGGAAAGCTGACCTCATGGCTGCAATCGGAAGGGCTGCAGGTGCACGACGTCGCACGGGGCCGCCACTGGATCACATTCAGCGGCACGGTGGACCAGGTAAACCGCGCGTTCCACACCGAAATTCACCGGTACCGGGTAAATGGCGCATTGCACCTGGCGAATGAGACGGATCCGTCGATTCCGGCGGCGTTCGAAGACGTGGTGAGCGGGATCGATGGCCTGGGCGATTTCGACCTGCAGCCGCTGTTTCAAGTGGAGCCGGAGTTCACCAGCGGCACGTCACGATACCTGGCACCGGACGATTTCGCGACGATCTACAATGTGACACCGCTGTACACGGCGGGCATCGACGGGTCGGGGCAGAAGATCGCGGTAATCGGGCGGTCGCGGATCGACCTGGCCGACGCGCGTCAATTCCGGCAAAGCTTTGCGTTGCCGCCGAACGATCCGCAGCTGGTGCTGTACGGTCCGGATCCGGGGATCACGAGCAGCGTGATCGAAGCGAATCTCGATATTGAGTGGGCTGGAGCCGTGGCGCGCGGAGCGAGCATTCTTTACGTTTACGCGAGCAGCGTAACGACGGCGGCGCAGTACGCGGTGGATCAAAACGTGGCTCCGGTGATCACGTTCAGCTACGGAGGCTGCGAGGCGTATAGCGGAGTAGGCTTTCGTTCGGTGGCGCAGCAGGCAAACGCACAAGGGATCACGTGGCTGGCGGCTTCGGGCGATTGGGGAGCGGCCACGTGTGATCTGGTCTCGTCGCCCACTCCGCAAGCATCGAAAGGGCCGACCGCGTCGTTTCCCGCCAGCATTCCGGAAATTACGGCAGTGGGTGGCACGGAATTCGACGATGGCGGCGGGAGCGGCTATTGGGCCGCGAGCAACACGGCCAATGGAGCTTCGGCAGTCTCATACGTTCCCGAACGAGCGTGGAACACGGCCCTTGTGCGGAACGACCTCACGGCGGGCGGGGGCGGTGCCAGCGTGGTTTTCGCCAAACCGAGCTGGCAGACGGGCCCCGGGGTTCCGAACGATAACTCGCGCGACGTGCCGGACGTGTCGCTGGCGTCCTCGCCGCTTCATTACGCGTACATAATTTATAGCGGCGGGATGCTGGTTCATGTCGGCGGGACGTCGGCCGCGAGTCCCTCGTTTGCCGGAATATTGGCACTGTTGAATCAGTACCTGGTCTCGAGCGGGTTGCAATTGCAACCGGGACTGGGAAACATCAACCCGATGCTTTACCGGCTCGCCCAGAGCGCGAGCGACGTCTTTCATGACATCACTGCGGGAGACAATCGCGTTCCTTGTGCGCAAGGTAGCCCGGGATGCGGTGGTAGTGGAATGGGCTATGAGGCGGGACCGGGTTACGACCTGGCCAGCGGACTCGGCTCGGTGGATGCGTATCACCTGGTGACGGAATGGAAGAGCGGGACGGCGACGACGACCGTGCTCTCCGCGGCGCCCAGGACCGTGTCGTTGAGCGATACGGTTACGCTGAATGCCACCGTGACCAGCACGTCCGGTAGACCAACGGGAAGCGTTACATTCCTGACGAATGACATGACTGTGGGAACGGCACCATTAAACAGTGCCGGCACAGCCGCGCTGGCAGTTCCGGCGATCAACCTGGCGGCGGGAAACCTGACGCTGACGGCGCTGTACGGCGGCGATATGGTATTCGACGGGTCGGCGGGGACGACGATGATTGCGCTCAACCTGCCAGTTTCGGGATCGCTGGTAGTTCCGTTTGTCACACCGAACCCGGTGATGCAGGCGGGGCCGCTATGGCCGTACACGGTGGGGCTATCCGAGAAGGCTGGCGTGGCCACGACCGTGACCAGTTTTATGATCGACGGAGTGCGCCGAACCCCGGGGTTCTTCAGCAGCACCAACATTCCGGCGAACGGGAGCGTTTTCGCCAACATGGCGGAATCCGGAATCAATGCGCCGGTCAATCGCACTTTTGTTTTTTCGGGGCAAGATGCGGGCGGGCAGTCTTGGACACAGCAGATCACGGTTCCATTCCTCGCAAGCCCCGGGCCCGTACTGGCACCTTCGATCAGCGTGGCGAGCACTCCAGCAACGATCAGGCAGAATCCGCAGGGGGATCCATCGTGCCAGTGGTCACAGCAATTGACGATTCAGGAGACGGGGGGATTTCTCGTGCAACTGACAGCCCTGCGCGCCGGATCGAGCGACTTCAGCACGCAAATCCAGCAACTATTCGGAACTACGCGGCTGGCGGCGTACGGGTTCTTGCAGGCAAAGCTGTGCTGGGACAACACGACGGCGACAGGCTCAAAACAGATCCAAGTAATCGGCCTCAGTGAGTTGGGCACGGTGGTGACGGCGAGTGTGCCGGCGAATTTTGACGTGGCGCTCGCGGCGCCCGCGAAACTATCCGTCACCCCGCCATCGGTGCAGCTTGCAACGGGGACCGGCGTCGTGTCCGACCCACCCACGATCAACGTAGGCTTCTCAGAGGGAACGGCGGCATGGACCGCGCGCGTGCTGCCGGCCAACCGGACGACCAGTTGGTTGAAGATTTCGGGCGCCGCGCCGGGACCCCTGGCGGTAATCGCGTCGAGTGCGGGACTGGCTAACGGCGTCTATCGGGCGATGGTGACAATCGAAGCTCCCGACGCCATTCCACCGATTGTCAGCGTACCGGTGACACTGGTGGTGGGCGGGTCGGCAAATATCACGATTGCCGGAATGCGGAACAACGCCTCGGGAACGGTGGTGTTTGCACCGGGGATGCGAGCGGAGGTGTACGGAACGGGGCTGGCGCCGTCCCCGACACAAACCAGCCGGATCCCGCTGCCGTTGAACCTGGCGGGCGTTTCAGTGACAGTGAACGGGATCAGCGCGCCGGTGTATTCGGTATCGCCCGGCCAGATCGATATCCAGATTCCCTTTGAGACGGGTTTGGGGACGGCGGTGCTGGCAGTGAATAATAACGGGCAAGTCGCGTCGTATTCGTTTCCGGTGTCGGTCGCCGCGCCGGGGATTTACAGCTTTTTCATAGACAACAGCAACGGCGCGCAGAATGCCGGACGGGCGGGCGACGTGATGACGATCTTCGTGAGCGGTGCGGGGGATCTGACGCCTTCACTGGCTACCGGTGCGGGGCCATCGGCATTGGTGCCGGTGCGCAGTCTCCCGCGGCCAAGGCTTCCGGTGACGATCACGGTGGGCGGAGAGCCCGCGAACATCGCGTTCGCAGGGAACGCCAGCGGCGTGGTGGGCGCGATTCAAGTCAACTTCACCGTGCCCGCGGACCTGGCACCCGGACCGCAGCCCGTAGTGGTCGCGGTTGGGAACGCGGCGAGCGAACCTGTGAATTTGACAATCACGCCTTAAGACCGCGGCCGGCTGGAAGGCTGCGCCAAGTCCGTGATCAGCGTAGGGGAGGTTGGCGAGGGCTCGGATGCGATCTCCTTATCGGGCTGGGACCCATAACGCCTGGTGAAGACTTTGGTAAACTCGGCACCCAAGAAAAATACCTGCCCCGAGTAGTAGACCCACACGATCAGAATCACGAGAGAAGCGGCGGCTCCATACGTGGATGCGAAGCTTGCCTTGCCGAGATAAAGGCCGATGAGGAATTTGCCGACGGTAAAAAGGAATGAAGTCACCGCAGCGCCGAGCAGGACGTCGCGCCACTCGAGATGGACGTCGGGAAGGACTTTGTAAATCGCGGCAAACAGGCCCGTGATGACAGCGAACGACACCAGCGTGTTGATCAGATGCAGGAAAAACTCGGGCAGCGGCAGCACTCCCGCAAAGAACGTGCCGGCCGCGGCGATCCAGGCATTCACGACCAAGGACACCAGCAGGAGAAAGCCAATCGAGAGAACGAGAGCGAAGGAGAACAGGCGATCTTTAACGATCTGAAGGATGGTACGAATGCCAGTGGTCTGGGGCGGAGTGACTTCCCAGATGGTATTTAAAGCATCGCGCAGTTCCAGGAGTACGCCCGAGGCGCCGAACAGGAGGGTGACTAGACCGATTACCGTCGCGACGACCCCGTGGGTAGTATTGTGGGCGCCGGCAAGCAGCACCTGAATGGCACGAGCACCCTCGGGTCCGACCAGTTCCCCAATTTGCTGGATGAGGTGACCCTCGGCGGCCTTCTCGCCGAAAACCAACCCGGCAATCGAGACGACCACGAGTAAGAGGGGGGCCAAAGACAGCAGTGTATAAAATGCCAGGGACGCTCCCAGCCGGGAGCCTTTCTGCCGGCTCCACTCCTCGAGGCTATCGACCAGCAGGATTTTGATGTCGTTCCAGCGAAAGCAGCGAAGAGGCTTTCGGTAACGCCGGGCTCCGCCAGCCGAAGTGGCGACTTCCGTTCCGCCGGCTTCGAGGATCGGGGGAGTATTGTCAGCCATGCTTTCCCCTTTTACCGATCTACCGCAGCACGAGCGTTGCCGAAATTTATTGCGCGCCACGATTGTAAGAAACGCCACAGCTCCGGGATGCAGAGAGCCTCGAATGTTCCCGAGGAGCACTTGATGGACTACAAAGTGCGGACGTATGGCGGATGAGAATACGGCTGGCACCGATTGTATTTTTGCTCGCAGTAGCCGCGGCTCCCCGCGCCGGCGCGTACTCAGTGCTGACGCACGAAGCCATTATCGATACGGCGTGGGACAAGAACATCAAGCCGCTGCTGCTGAAGAAATATCCACAGGCGACCGACGATGAGTTGAAGAAGGCGCATGCCAGCGCGTACGCCGGATGCATTATCCAGGACATGGGATACTATCCGTTCGGTAACAAGTTCTTCAGCGATCTGGTTCATTATGTACGGTCCGGCGATTTCGTGATTAATATGATTCACGAGGCGCAGACCCTGGACGAGTACGCGTTCGCGCTGGGGGCACTGGCGCACTATGCCGCGGACACGCAGGGGCATCGAGTGGCGGTGAACCATTCGGTGCCAATCCAATATCCCAAGCTGGAGCGGAAGTTCGGGCCGGAGGTCACGTATGAGGACGATCCGGTTGCGCACGTGAAAGTAGAATTCAGTTTTGATGTGCTGCAGGTGGCGCGGGGGAATTACGCGCCCCAGGCGTATCACGATTTCATCGGGTTCACCGTACAGAAGGATGTTCTGGAGCGCGGGTTTCACGACACTTACTCGCTCGAATTAAAAGATGTCTTCAAGAGTCTTGACATGGCACTGGCGACGTACCGGCACGTCGTGAGCGGCACCATTCCCCATATGACGCACGTGGCGTGGCGTCTCAAAAAGAACGATCTGGTCAAGAGCCGCCCGGGAGTAACCCGCCGCGCCTTTGTTTACAACCTTTCTCGTGCGAGCTACCGGAAAGAATGGGATGGCAATTATCAACGACCAGGACCGGGGTCCGCTGTCCTGGCGTTTGTGATCCGCATCGTTCCGAAGGTCGGGCCTTTGAAAGCCCTCGCGTTCAAAGCGCCCAACGCGCAAACAGAGAGATTGTTCGAGGACAGCTTCGACCGGACATTGACGGAATACCGGCAGTTGCTCGGAGAAGTGAGCGATCAGAAGTTGGTATTGAACAATATCGATCTGGATACGGGAAAGCCAACGAAACCCGCCTCCTACAGGCTGGCGGATCGAGCGTACGCAAAGCTGGCGGCGGACCTGGCGGAGAAACCGCCGGACATGGTGGATCCGAAACTCCGCGACGATATCCTGAATTACTACCGCGATCTGGACCTGCCGTTCGCCACGAAGAAGAAACGGAAGGATTGGGAAAAGACGATGACAGCGCTGCAGAAACTAAAGCAGCAGGCGGCGCTGGCCGAGAATCGCAGCGATCACTGATTGACGTCCAGGGCCCCCAAGCGCTGCGAATCGTAGCGCAGGACGAGGTTTGCTGTAGTCTGGTCGACAGCGGTGGGCGGGGCCGGCTCAGTGACGCGGACCTGGGATTGCGTCATGCCCCAGACAGCCTTGCGGAAATCCGATTGGGCTGCGGCCGAGACTGCGACGGCCAGCAGTAGGATGGAGAGCCTCACCGGATACCAGTATACCGGCGTGGATAGGGCGGCAGCCGGGAATCCAGGGCAGGTCGAGGGGCGTCTGGACTGCATTGAGGAGAGCCGCATCGGCCTTGGCCTGATGCTGAAAGCGGATATCTTATGAGTTTTGCAATAGGGCCGGGCAAAGGCGAAGCCTTATGCTAGTCATGCTACGCTGGCGGGGTGAGCCGGCTCGATGAAGTGCGCCGACGGCATGCAGCGGCAGAACAGGGCGGCGGCCGCGAGCGCCAGGCCCGCCAGCATAAAGAAGGTAAACTTTCGGCACGGGAACGCATCGAGCTGCTGCTCGACGAGGGCTCGTTCGAGGAACTCGACAAGCTGGTGACGCATCGCTGCCGCGATTTCGGGATGGACACACAGGTCATCCCGGGTGACGGGTTCATCACGGGGTACGGGCGCGTCGATGGGCGGCTGGTGTACGTGTTCGCGCAGGATTTCACGGTTTTTGGCGGGTCGCTATCAGGCGCGAATGCGCAGAAGATCTGCAAGATCATGGATCTCGCCATGAAGACCGGGGCGCCGGTGGTGGGATTGAACGACTCGGGCGGGGCGCGCATTCAGGAAGGAGTGCTGTCGTTGGCCGGGTACGCCGACATTTTCCTGCGCAACACTCTGGCTAGCGGGGTGATTCCGCAGATTTCCGCGATTATGGGGCCGTGTGCGGGCGGGGCGGTGTATTCGCCGGCAATCACCGATTTCATTTTCATGGTGGATCACACCAGCTACATGTTTGTCACCGGACCCGACGTCATCAAAACGGTCACGCACGAAGACGTCACGAAGGAAAAGCTGGGCGGATCGATGACGCACAATTCGGTGAGCGGGGTGGGTCATTTTATTGCGGCGGATGACGCGGAGTGCCTGCGGATGATCCGCGAAATGCTATCTTATCTGCCGCAGAACAATCGCGAGGATCCTCCGCGGCGGGCGACGAGCGATCCGGCGGACCGGCGGGACGCGGTGTTGGATACGTTGGTTCCGGCCGAATCGAATCTGCCGTACGACATGAAAGAGGTGATCCGGCGGGTGGTGGATGACGGCGAGTTCTTCGAAGTACACGAGCACTGGGCGAAAAACCTGGTAATCGGGTTCGCGCGAATGGACGGCCGTTCGGTCGGAATTGTGGCGAATCAGCCGGCGTTTCTGGCGGGATGCCTCGACATCAACTCGTCGGATAAAGGGGCGCGGTTCGTGCGTTTCTGCGATTCGTTCAACATTCCGGTGCTGACGTTCGAAGACGTGCCCGGCTTTCTGCCCGGCACGGAGCAGGAATTCGGTGGCATCATCCGGCACGGCGCGAAGCTGCTGTTCGCATTTGCCGAGGCGACCGTGCCGAAAATCACGATCATCACGCGCAAAGCGTACGGCGGGGCGTACTGCGTGATGGGATCGAAGCACATTCGCACCGATGTCAACCTCGCCTGGCCGACGGCGGAAATCGCGGTGATGGGAGCGGAAGGTGCAGTGAACATTCTGTATCGCGACGTGCCGGCGGCGCAACGCGCGGAGAAAGTGGTCGAGTTTCAGGAGCGGTTCGCGAATCCGTTTATCGCCGCCGAGCATGGATTTGTGGACGACGTGATCGAACCGCGCGAGACACGGCCGCGAGTAATCCGCGCCCTGCGTATGTTGGAAACCAAAGTGGACACGATGCCGCGCAAGAAGCATGGGAACATACCTTTATGAGAATGCTGGCGATCCTGCTCCTGATGGCGCTTCCCGGGGCTGCGCAGGAACGCTATGCGGTCGATTGGGGAAAAGCCAATTCAGAAATGCTGGAGTACTTCACGACGCTCCTGAAGATCGATACCAGCAATCCTCCCGGGAATGAGACGCGGGCGGCCGAGGTGATTCAAAAGGTGCTGGCCGGAGAAGGGATTCCGGCAAAGCTGTTTGCAATGGAGCCTGGACGCTCGAACCTGGTGGCGCGCATCAAGGGGAACGGCTCGAAGAAACCGATTCTGCTGCTGGGGCATACGGATGTGGTGGGCGTGCAGCGGGAGCGCTGGAGCGTGGACCCTTTCGCGGCAGTGCGCAAAGGCGGGCTGATTTACGGGCGCGGATCGAATGACGATAAGCCGCACGTGGTGGCCGGGATGATGGTGCTGCTGCTGCTCAACCGGATGCACGTGAAGCTCGACCGCGACGTGATCTTTCTGGCGGAGGCAGGCGAGGAAGGAACGCCGTGGGTCGGAATCGATTTCATGGTGAAGCAACACTGGCCAGAGATCGAAGCCGAGTACGCGCTGGCGGAAGGCGGGGCGGCGGTCGAGGAAGACGGTAAGGTGCACGATGTGCTGATCAGCGTGACGGAAAAGGTGCCGCGCGGGATCCGGCTGGTGGCGCGAGGTCCGTCGGGACACGGGTCTCGGCCGCTGCCGCAGAACGCAGTGACGCACCTGGCCGCCGCGGTGGCGAAGGCCGGCACGTGGCAGACGCCGATGCGGCTGAACGCGGCGACGCGGGAATATTTCGAGAAGCTGGCGGCAATCAGCCCGGCAGCCGACGCGGCGCGATACCGCGCGATTCTGAACCCGGGCCGCGCGGCGGCGGTGGACCGCTATTTTCGCGACCATGAACCGGGACATTACTCGATCCTGCGCACGTCGGTGGTGCCCACCATACTCAAGGCCGGGTTTCGCTCGAATGTGATCCCGTCCGAAGGGGAAGCGTACCTGGACGTGCGGGCGCTGCCGGATGAGGACATGGCGGAGTTCATCGCCGAGCTGCGAAAAGTGATCAGCGACCCGACCATTGAAGTAATACCCGTGCAGATGGAGCGTCCAGCGGCGCCGCCGTCGCGAACCGACAACGAGATGTTCCACGCGCTGGAAGAGGTGAGCCGGCGGATGTTCGCGGCTCCCGCGCTTCCCAGCATGCTGACGGGCGCGACGGATACAGCGCAACTCCGGGCGCGCGGCGTGCAGTCTTATGGGACGGGGGCGATCGGTCCTGCCGGAGAGGGACCGCTGGGCGGCGCACACTCCGACGATGAGAACATTTCGATCCGCGGGCTTCAGAAGCTGGTGGAGTTCACCTGGAACGTGGTGATCGAGGTGGCTGCGCAGTAAATGAAATACGATTCCAGCGCAATCCGCGCAGACGAAATTCCATGCGCCGTGGTCCCGCTGCTGCAACACGCGATCGACACCTATGCGTCGGAGATCAACAAGGTCTATGCGACTTGGGTCCAATTCTCGGAAGCCGAGATGGATTATCGTCCGCACGGAAAATCGACCAGTGTGCGAGACATTATGAAACACGAGTTGCTGTCGCAGCGGCGCTTCTTCGCGGAATTCCTAGGCGCGCCCGAGCCTCCGGCCAACGAGGTACTGACGGCCACGGCGTACGCAGAACGGCTGGTAGAGATGGCGCGGCCCAGGCTGGAATTCCTGGCGCGTCAGGCGGAAACGTGGTGGCTGGCGCCGGCGCGATTCTTTGACGTGGAGCGGCAGCGGATCTGGATTTTCTGGCGGCGCATTCTGCACACCGCGCACCACCGCACGCAATTAACGGTGTATCTGCGGCTGCTGGACAAGCCCGTGCCGGCGATTTATGGGCCGACGGCGGATGTCTCGTGGCAGGGGGCCGATCCTACGTTGCCGCCTGGGCCTGCCGCTGGTACGTCCCCGGGACGGCGCGGAACGCAATCGCCAGCCGGTTCCAAGAGTTGATCGTCACAGTAGCGAGAGTCAGGTTGATTAGCTCCGCCTCGCTGAATTGGCGGCGGACGCGTTCAAAAACCTCGTCGGGCACCTGATCGCGGGAGATGAGCGTGACGGCCTCTGTCCATTCGAGCGCGGCGCGCTCCCGGTCCGTGTAGTACGGTGCTTCGCGCCAGGCGCTCAGGCCGTAGAGCCGTTGCTCGGTTTCGCCTTCAGCGCGCGCGTCCTTGCTATGCATATCGAGGCAATAGGCGCACCCGTTGAGTTGCGAAGCGCGCATGCGTACTAACTCGAGTAGCTTGGTTTCGAGCCCGCTCCGGCGAATGTACTGTTCCAGGCTATACAGCGCCTGCATGGCGTCTTTCGGGACACTGTTGTTGATATCGATTCGTGCTTCCATATACCCTCGTGGAGCATTCATTTATTCTGCTCACTTACAATGATGACTGAGAGCTTCCGTTGGTCTCAGATCAGCTCAGCGTCGACGGGGGCCTGATCCGCCGCGCACGCGGATTTGATACGATAAGATTTCTCGGCCACGGTTCTTGCCGCCCTGTCTGCTTGCAAGTCGGGCACCCCGGGCGCTTGATATGACACCAACATTGCCTTTGGCGTTTCTCGCGGTAACAGCCACGACTCGCCTGATGCGTGGACTGTTTGACGATACCTTCTCAGGTATCCACCAATTCAGCTGGTTCGATTGGGCGATTCTGATTCCCTATTTCACAGTGCTGGTGATCTTGTCGGTCTACGGGATTCACCGGTATGACGTGATCCGCACTTATTTCAAACACCGGCACAAGGCTACCGGTGAGCCTCCGCGGCGATTCGAGCAGCTGCCGCCGGTGACCGTCCAGCTTCCTCTGTATAACGAGCGTTACGTGGTGGAGAGGCTGATCGACGAAGTGGTGAAGATCGATTATCCGAGGGAACTGCTGCAGATTCAAGTGCTCGACGATTCGACGGACGATACCGCGCCGTTTGCCGAAGCGCTGGTGACACGCTACGCGGCGCTCGGATATCCGATCGAATACCATCACCGGACGCACCGTCACGGCTTTAAAGCGGGAGCGCTGCAGGAAGGTTTGAAGACCGCGACCGGAGAATTCATCGCGGTGTTCGACGCGGACTTTTGTCCGCCGGCGGATTTTCTGTACCGGACGATTCATCACTTCGCCGATCCGAAGATCGGAGTGGTGCAGACGCGGTGGAGCTACATCAATCGGGATTACAACTTTCTCACCGAAGTCGAAGCCATGCTGCTGGACGGGCATTTCATCCTGGAGCATGGGGCGCGGTCGCGGGCTGGATACTTTTTTAACTTCAACGGCACCGCGGGGATTTTACGCAAGTCGATGATCGACGGTGCGGGCGGATGGCAGAACGATACGCTGACCGAAGATTCGGACCTGAGCTATCGCGCGCAATTAAAGGGGTGGCGGTTCGTGTATCTGCCGGGTCTGGACTGCCCTTCGGAGCTGCCGGTGGAGATGCATTCGTTCCAGGTGCAGCAGTCTCGCTGGGCCAAGGGGCTGACGCAAGTGGCGAAAAAGCTGCTGCCCACGCTACTGCGCGCGGACATTCCGAAGCGCGTCAAGGCGGAGGCATTTCTACACCTGACGCCGAATATTTCGTACCCGCTGATGATCGTAGTTTCGGCCTTGATGCTCCCGGTGATGATCGTGCGGTTCTATATGGGCGTATGGCAGATGGTGACGATCGATCTGCCGCTTATCATTGCGTCGTTCTGGTCGATCTCTCTGTTTTACGTGGTGGCGCAGCGGGAGCTTTATCCGAAGAACTGGAAGCGGTCGATCCTGATGCTGCCGATGTTGATCGCGGTGGGAGTGGGGCTAACCATCATCAACACGCGCGCGGTGCTCGAGGCGCTGTTCGGGGTACAAACGGCATTTGCACGGACAGCCAAATACAACGTGGGCGACCGGCCCATGAACCTGGAAATCAAGAAGTACCGGCGGCGCAGCGGATGGCTTCCGTACGCGGAGATTCTGGTGGGATGCTACTTCGTGGGGATGGTGGTGTTCGCCATCGAGACTTCTAATTTCCTCGCGATTCCGTTTTTGCTGTTGTTTGTGTTCGGGTACTGGTGGGCGGGGTTTCTGACCATCTACCAGGAACACCAGAGCCGGCTGGCCTGGATTAAGCAGCGGAAGCTGGAACTCAGCAGGATCTCCTAAGAAAAACATAGACTGCGCTTCGCGCCTGAGCAGGCTTGGAGCCTACGCTACAATCTGTCCGTCGCGCATGTGCAGGGTGCGGTGACCGTAGGCGGCCGCCTCGGGGTTGTGCGTGATCATCAGGACTGTCTGGCCCAGGCGTTTGTTCAAGTCGCGCAGCAGACTGAGCACTGTTTCCGAATTTTGAGTATCGAGATTGCCGGTGGGCTCGTCCGCTAACAGAATCGCGGGTTGGTTCACAATGGCGCGGGCGATGGCTACGCGCTGCTGCTCACCGCCGGATAGAGCACTGGGTTTGTGATCCAGGCGGTCTTCGATACGCAGAAGTTTCAGGACTTCTCCGAACTGTGGATCGGGCTTTCTGTCCTTACCGGACAGGTAGCGCGCGACGGCAATATTGTCGCGGGCGGTCAGGTTGGGGAGCAGATTGAATTTTTGGAAGACGAAGGCGACGGTTTCTTTGCGCAGGCGGGTGCGGCCGGCTTCGGTCATCTCGACCAGCTCGCGATCGGCCACGCGGACGCTGCCGGAGGTCGGCGGCGTCAGGCCGCCGATAATGTGAAATAGCGTCGATTTGCCGGAGCCGGAGGGCCCGACGATGGAGAGGAATTCGCCGGGCTGCACATCCATGTCGAGGCCGCGCAGAGCTAAGACCTCGACCTTGCCGACGTGGTAGACCTTGCGCAAGTCGCGGATCTGGATAATTGGATGGCCGTTATTCATAGGCCAGCGCTTCGATGGGGTCATGGCGCGCGGCGTTCCAGCCGGGATACAATGCGCCAAAGCCGGCGCCGACCAGCGTAATGGCGCCGGCGATCGGCCACCACTCAGGCACAATTACCATCTGAATGGAGGCTGGCACGAGAGTGCGGATCAGCCACCAACTGCCGAAACTCAGGCCGATTCCAATGATGGTGCCGCCGACTCCAAGCAGTAGGCCTTCCGCCAGAATAATGCGAATGATGAACCCATTGGTGGCGCCGAGGGATTTCAAAATGCCAATTTCGCGGGTCCGCTGCAGCACCGCCATGTACATCGACAGGCAGACCACGAAGAAGCCGATGACCACCCCCAGGCCCACAATGACGCTGATGAACTCGGGCAGCCCGGCATAATTGCTCGCGCTGTAGAGGGAGGTGAGTTCCGACATCGGATAGATCGGATAGTCGGGTAGTTTCATTTTCAGATCGGCCACGACCGCGTCGGTATATTTCGGGTCATCAAGCTTGAGGAAGATCTGGGTCACTTTGCCGGGACTGGACGTCAGGTCTTGTAAAGTGCGAATAGGAAGGAGGATTCGGGAGAGTTTTCCCCCGGTAAAGATCCCGCTAACCCGCCAAGAGCGCTTGAACAGCTGCAGCGTACTGCCGACATGGAGATGCTTCTGCGCGGCGTAGTACTGGTCGACAACGATGTCGTTGGGAGCGTGGGGCGGGCCCCCCGCGATATACTGCAAGCCGCCGCTCATCTGGGTGAATTTGTCGAGATCGACACCGGTCACGACAATGGTGATGCCTTCCACGACCTGAACCACCGACCCGAGAGCGAGCTTGACGTGCGGCTCGTTCTTTTGCAGGTACTCCACCAGGCTCTCTGAAATTGGCGCGCCACTAAGAGAAGAAGCGAACGACGAGCCGGGGGGGCGGATCCAGATATCGGCGCCGATCCCGCGAGCCCGCTGCTCGGAATCCTGGAGCATGCCATGCGTCAACCCGACCAGGGTGAGGATCAAGGTCACCGGAATGGCGATCAGCAGAGTGCTCAGCAGCGTGCGCACCGGCCGGTGTTTCACGTTTTCAAATACGAGTTTAGCGGTCACCTGTTCTATTTTCTGGAAACGTCTTTGGGGGATGGCGATCCGGGTCTGATGGCCTCTCCGACCCGCTGAAGTTGGCTTCCTTCGGGTTGAGTCAACACAAATTTATCATCCGATACGCCCTTGTTAATGTCCATCTTCTGAATATTGAGCACAATTGCGTATTCGTCGTGAGGGCGGTTGATCTCGATGTGTTTCGGAAACGCGACGTTGTCGTACACGCGCCAATCGGAATACCGAGCATCGGTCAGAATGTTGCCGTCGGGGTCTAGCAGGATCTGGCGCGCAAGATGTAAATCTACGCGGCTGAACCAGATAGTCCGTTCGAGCATGAGTTCGCCGGTGGAGCTCTCCTGCAACACATGCAAGATGTAGAACGCGTTGTCCTCGTCGGTGTAATTTTCGAGGAATACTTTCTCCGAAGGGGCCACGGGTCGGACCAGAAGAGCGTCCAGGAAATGCTGGGGACGGAGGTTCTCCAGCTTGTTCGGCGAGGGGGTCTCGATGGTGTTGCTTCCCACCAGAAAGCGGTTCTTGACGGGCACATACAGCTTGAAATCAGCGCCGTTGGAAACCATGTCAAAAGCGGTGTTGCGCACGACGGGATAGAGCCCGACGATGCGGATATCGGCGGGCTTGCGGAAGAGGATGTAGCCGCGCACGTCTTTGTACTCAGTAATACGGCTCTTCTCAGCGGTGCCGAGAGCCGGGGTCATGTCGATGGTGGCGGTGAAGTCGTGGATGGCGGCGAACTGGTCGGCGATGCGTTTGACGAGGTCGGCTGCAGGGGCGGTAAGAAGCACGGGTTGAGCGCTTTTGGCTCCGGCGCGGGTGATGATCCGCCGCTTTACGACGCAGGAAGGCAGCCCCAGGAAGGTCAGACAGAGCACCGACACAGCAATGCCGACGCGGAGGTGGGGCATTGACTTATTGTAGGCAGCGGCGAAACAGGGCTGTCAATAGGTGGCGGCAAACCGTCATGTTATAGTGAGCATATATCCAGGCGGGCCTGTGGCGCAGTTGGGAGCGCGCTTCCATGGCATGGAAGAGGTCGTGAGTTCGAATCTCACCAGGTCCACCAAACAATTAAAACAAATCAAGTGGCTCCGCCGTAAGAACTCACGCGGCTAATCCAATATCGACTGGCCACGTGGGCGAGATGCAGACAGGAGCAGGTAAGCAAAACCTCCCGGGCAAT
>CAZKQQ010000150.1:16032-16601 GCA_964554945.1 uncultured Solibacteraceae bacterium
CATGATGACGCATTGTCTATAACTTACATCTTTTCAATGCCACGGTGTTTTTCGAATCTCACCAGGTCCACCATTCCTTCGATCTCACCCGCGCGAGGATTACGTCAAATGGCTTCCGGTAAGCAGGATAAACACTTGCGGAATCCAGCGAGCAGTTCGAAAGCACGATTCGCAGCAGCTTGGCTCTCTCGACCGGACCTTGTCTAAGGTACAGAGAATAAGCCTTGTTCGCGAGTTCTAAAATCCGTGCAGCATCGAGGATTCGCTCCGCGGGTTGAGTGTTCACAGTTCGAAGCACCGAGAGAATCCGCCGCTCCTCCTCTTGCCATTCCGCCGACTTCCGTTCCCAGAACTCCTCGGCGATCTTGCCATCCAACTTGTCCACGTACGCCTGATCCTGCCGGCGACGCACCGACGCGAGTCGCTGTTCAAGTTGCTCTTGCTCCTTTTTCGCGGCGTCTTCTTGGCGACGCTTGTCCGTTGTGAACGAACTCGTCAACTCCGCCAGAATCTCGTCCGGAATATGAATGTCTTTCAACACCTCTGCCAGGCGGTCCCCAAGCTCCTCC
>CAZKQQ010000151.1:0-6797 GCA_964554945.1 uncultured Solibacteraceae bacterium
CAGGACCCCGCGGGTCATCTCGTGGCTAAAGGTCGCAATGTCGCCCACCTTGCGATAACCGTTCAGTTTGTCGACCCCGCTGTTCGCGGTGATGGACTGCGCCCCCGGGAGGAAGAATCCGTCTGCCTGAACGGAAGGATTGTTGTAGTTTTGCTTATTCCAGTAACGGTACGTATACAGCTTGTTGTCCAGCCTCCAGCCGCGGCCCAAGTCGCTATTGAGTCCAATGTATTCAAAGTCTGTTTGCACGTGATAGAAATTGTAGCCGTAGTAATTTGGTTGCGACGAATCGCCGCTCAACAGGTAGTCGTCACCAAACTGGGCGATCTGGGCCCGCGTCGGTCCCTTGAGGTTGGGGGTATTGGTCCAAAGGTCGACCAGACCTCCGAACACCGTGACGGTCGTGCGATCGTTAATACGGTATTGATACTTGAGGAAACCGGCGACGCGTTTCTGATAGTTGTAGGCCTGGTATCCGTCCGACAACATCTGGTGAACGTTGATGGTCAAGCTCGATTTTCTCCCCGGGCCGAACTGCCCGGAGTCCGCGTCCAGGGCGAGCATCCGCGTATTGAACGAGCCGTAAGACGCGGTCGCTCGGATATCCGGCGAGTACGACACGCTGCGCGACAGCAGGTTGACGGTTCCGCCGAAGTTCGTTGGCCCAATCGAGGAAGCAGTTCCGGGGCTCCGGTCAAAGTCAATGCCGGCGATGAACTGGCTGGGGAAAAATGCCCAGGAATGGTGCGTGGGATCGTTCGTATCGTTAAACGGGATACCGTCGGCCTGCATCGTGTATTGGCCGTCTTTGAAGCCCCGGAAATACGCCTTGCTGTCACCCAGGCCGACGCCGTTGGGATTGACGCTGAACGTGCCCGGCGCGTTGTTGAGCAACTCGGTGTAGTCCGCGATCGGCGATGCGAAATTTTGTATGTACTGCGGGCTGATCTCGGACCGCGCCGAACGGGCATCCAGCGTGTTCTGTGAGGGGGCGGTCTCCGCAGCCACCGATACGGTGCCTTCTACTGTAATGCTCTGCGCGATCTCGCCGACATTTAGTGAGAGGGTGAGGTTCTCGGTGCCATTTCCGGACAACTTGACGCCAGTACGCCGGCTTGGCGCAAAGCTGGGAGCCGATGCCTCCACCGTGTACACGCCCGCGGGCAGGCCAGCGACGGAAAACTTGCCCTCCTGATCGGAGATAACAGTCCGCGGTGAACCGGATGATTCATTCCTGATCGAGACGCCGGCCGACGGAATTGGCTTGCCGGAGACGTCCAGAACGGCGCCCGCGATTGTGCCCGTATCGCTGTTTGACTGTGCGCTCATTCCAGCTGAAATCATCAACAATCCGGCGCATAGAGTTATGGCGGACTGCACCGCGGTACACGTTTGGCGCATCGTTAACCTGCTCCTGAGTAAGAGATAGTGATCAGCTTAGCCTTCGCGAATGACAAGCGCGTGACAGATCCGTAACAAGAAGGTGTCATCGAAATCGAAACCCGGGGTCCGGATGAATTGGCGGGCATGCGCCCGGCGACGCCGGGGGGCTTCCGGCGGGGGAACCGCCGATACATTTTCGCTTACAGATGTTTCGTCAAACGATTACAATCCCGCCGAAGGAGTTCGAGTAAACCTGCTGGTCCGCGGGATTTGCTGCTTGCGTCCCGGAGTTCCAGGGCTAAGCGAAAACATTCAAGTTACAAGCATCGTTGGACGATTTCTGGAGCACAGCCGGATCTACTACTTCCGAAATGGCGGCGCCGAAGAAATCTACTTGGGCAGCGCCGACCTGATGCCGCGGAATTTAAATCGCCGCGTCGAAGTGCTGTTTCCGGTTGCGGCGCCCCGGATGGTTGCCCGCGTCCGGGACGAGATTCTAACGGGCTGTCTCGCCGATGACGCCACCGCCCGGCACATGCGTGGCGACGGGACCTATACGCCGAAGCCCGCCCGCGGGCGTTTCGATAGTCAGTCCTGGTTTCTAGCCCAGCGCGGCGTTCGGCCGGCGTCCCCGGATCAACCCACCGATGAAAGCAACGGCATTCCCCCGTTCAACATTACTGAAAATGGCGTGTCGCCGGATCGCACCAAGAACGGAAATAGCTCGACGAACCGGCGGCTTGATGTGATTTCTCTGAAGGCGGAAATCGCCAGCTTGCGCGAAGAGCTCGGAGCAATCCGCACCGCAAACCGACTGAATCTTAAACCGTAAATAGCGCTTCATACATCTCTGCCGGCGGCGGGAGATAAACAGTTCAAAACATCGTCTTGTAGCCGAAGACGGCTGTTTTGTTATCTCGCGTAGGTTGTAGTCTCTAGCAGTATCCTTGCAACGAAAATACCGCTCCGATCCTATTTCCATCGGGGAACGGTCATGATGGTGATGCGCAATCTGGATGGCGCTTGTCCGCATCATCGGTGTCGACCTTGTCTTCGGGCCCCACCGTGATAAGAACCGATTTGAGCAAGATCGCAACCCTGCAGTTGTCTTAGGCGCCGCGGATCAGATTGACGGCATCATCGCGCAACTCGGGGCGCTCCATTCATCAGAGTCCTTGGATGCGCCTCGACGGAGAAGTCGGTCAGTTCGCGGACCATCAGGACTTGGCTACCCCTATGATTGCCGCGGTGGCGGTGGTGGGACGAGCGGCTTTCGCAGACGCAGGTTGCAGGCGAAGGTTTGAGGGCCGTGCATGAGATCCACCCGGCACGTCGCTGTGGATAATTTCGCGTTTGCCGACCAACCGGCCTAACCTCTAGGAACTTGCGGGTACCGTGCGTACCGAAAAGGCATTCTTGAGGCTGTTACACCATTTGTTAATTTGCTCGAAACACTAAATAAACAAACGTTCCCTAGACTAGTAAGCGTCAGTTCCGGCCATGATTGACGGACTGGGCCTGACACGAAAGGTGCGAGATGAAAATCAAGACTGTAATTCAGGCTGCATTGGCTACGGCGCTGGTGAGCTCAGCATTCGCCGCCGAGGGCCCTGTTCCCAAAGGCATTCCGGAATTGGATCATGTGTTCTTTATCATGATGGAAAACCACGGCTATAGCCAGATTTATGGTAATCCGAACGCGCCGTTTATTAATCAACTGGCGCATACCGCTAATTTCTCAACCAATTACTTTGCTATCGGTCACCCCAGCTTGACCAACTACCTAGAAGTAACGGGAGGATCGAACTTCGGCGTTCGTTCGGACGACTATCCGGACTGGCACAGCAATAGCTGCACCCCCAACATTGTCTCCGGAACGACGCACCTGGATAATCCCGCTGCGATTCCCCCGCGCGTTTGCCCGATCGATGGGAGTGGCACCGATGCGGCGACGCCCGCCATCGACTGCACGAACGAAGGGCCTCCCTGCTTGTGGGATATCGATGGGGTTAAGTCCATCGCTGCGGCCCCGAATACCGTCGGCAAGACCATTGCCGACCAGCTCGTCGAGCGCGGGCGCAGTTGGAAGACCTACCAGGAAAGCCTGCCCATCGGCGGCGCAGACGGCGTAAACTATAGCGACGGTTTGTTCAGCAACATCACGGATTTCAGCTCGTTCATCTCTTCGGGCTCGTTCTCGTCGTGGAAGGTGCAAGGTGTCACAATACCGCCGATCACGACTCAGGCCCTGGCGCAGGGCGATATCGTTTTACTGTATGCGGCAAAGCATAACCCGTTCGTCTACTTTCGCGATGTGCAGGAAGGCACCAACCCGCGCAACAGCCTGAAAAACGTCGTTGGTTTTGACGGCCCCGGGGGCTTGTACCAGGACCTCGGCAGCGGTGACGTGCCGGATTTCTTATTCATTGCGCCGAATCAGTGCAATGACCAGCATGGACGCGGCAATGCCGGCCCCTTCTGCAATTTCGATGCGAATAACGACGGCACGCAGGCCGGTCTCAATGAAACAAATATCCTCCTGGGCGACGTCACCGTGCAGCGCATCGTGACGTCCATCAAGAGTTCCCAAGCCTGGAAGAAAGGGAACAACGCCATCATAGTGGTATGGGACGAAAACGACTATACGACGACTCTCAACAAGGTGCTGCTGATTGTGGATACCAGTCATGGCAGCCACGGCGTTCAGAGTGCGCGGCCTTACACTCATTTCTCACTGCTCAAGACGCTGGAAGCGGGTTTCGGCCTGCCGTGCCTTAACCATGCTTGCGACTCCGACGCCAACGTCATGACGGACCTTTTCGGCAATTAAAGCCTGTTTCGACGAGCCGCTCAGGCCAAGGCCCAACCGCGGCCTGAGCGGGCAAGTCCTGCCAATCTTCGTTGGCGCCGGACGGCTATTCACGGTAGCGGACCAGTGCATCGCCCAAACCGTTCTTGAGCGGACCGAGCCAGGGCTCGTAGTTGCGCCACAGGAACAGCCCATCGCGGAAAATCGGCTGGCGGACCTGCTCTGAGCTTGCCGTGTGGACACTGCGTTTTGTCTTGTGGAACTCGATACAAGCCGGTTCGAATTGGAGGCCGCAGAATTCCAGGATGCGCCGCACGTTTCCTTCAAGATCCTCCACAACGTCCTCATACCAGATTCGCAGTACCCGCCCGGGAACCACCGCGTCCCAATGCCGCATCAAATCGAGATAGGCCCGGTAGTAGCGAGCGATATCCTCCATGCTGTAGGTGAACTCCTGCCCTTTGGCAAACAGCTGCTTCAGATTGCTGAAGCAGCAGGCCATAGGCTCGCGCCGCACATCGATGATCTTGGCGTTCGGCAACATGAGGTGGATGAGCCCAACGTGGCGGAAGTTGTTCGGCATCTTGTCGATGAAGAACGGTTGATTCGCGCGGTAGGCGCGCGTATCGCTCATGTAGCGCTGGCCGAGCCGGCGGAAATCTTCAGGCGCAAGTTCGGCTAGCATGCCTGGATACATCCCGTGCCTCCGAAGTCCAATCACGATGCGCTGAATGTCAGACAGTTCCTGTGTGCCCTCGACCCGCGAATGGGATGCGAGGATCTGTTCGATGAGCGTCGATCCGGAGCGTGGCAGCCCGACAATGAAAATCGGATCGGGGTCCGGCGCGCCGGTGCCCGCGCGCGCGGCGAAGAAGTGTGCCGTGCACACCTCGATCTGCTGGCGTATGCTAGTTTCGGTGGCGGCGGGATGGTAACGGCTTTCGGCGCGCTTCAATGCGTTGCCGCGCTCGTAGAATTGCCAGGATTCCGAGTACTCATTCGAGTCCTCGAACGCCTTGCCGAGCGCGAAGCACAGATGGTAGCGGTCGCCGGGGCCTGAGGCCGGCGCGGCTTCCTCGGCGCGCATACGCGCGATCTCGTCCGGAGAAAAGCGATAGGTCTTAAGATTAGCGAGGCTCCAGTAGGCGTCCCCGAAGCCCGGTCTGGCGGCCGCCGCCGCTTGGTAGGATTCGGCGGCCTCCTTCCGCCGTCCGACGCTCTTAAGACAGTGGCCCAGCGATACGTGCATTTCGGAAGACCCCGCCGACTCGGTGAGCAACTGACGATACAGCGCAATGGCCTGATCGTGTTTTCCGAGCCCGGCGCAAGCGGCTGCGTGCAGTGAAAGATAGTCCCGGTTGCCGGGTTCGAGCTTCAGCAATTCATTAAGCTCTTTCTGTGCCTGCAGATATTTCTGCCGGTCAATCAGTACGCGGGCGTAATCCAAACGTGCAGCGCGGTAATTCGGCGCCAGCTTCACGGCGGCTTCGAGCAGCAGTTCCGCCTCACCCAGCATGTCGCGTTGGTGCTCGATTCTGGCCAGCAGCCGCAGGGCCTCGATATGGTTGCCGGACTTCAACAGATATGCCCGGAGGAGATTCTCTGCCGCCGAGAGATCCCCATCCGAGAATAGGCTTCCGGCCCGCACGACCTCCGGCGGCAGAAGTTTGAGGATGGAGACCTGCTCGGCTGCCGCGGCCGCACTCTTTGCCTCTCCAATCATGCGATATAGGCGTTCGAGCATGCTCCAACTCGCCGCAAGCGCCGGGTTGATGTTCACGGCTCGTTGGAAGGCGTCGATCGCGCGTGGCGCATCCCGTAGGGTCATGTAGCAATGACCGCGCTCCTGGTACAAGAGGCTGAGCCGCGGATGCTGTTGCTCCAGGCGCCGCAAGGTTTCGAGCGCCTCAGGTATCCGGTTCAGGCATCGTTGGTTGGCGGCAATCAGGTACGGAGCATCACGGTTCTGGGGCACTGCCGCCGCCAGCGCTTCGGCCGCCGCAAGCGCTTCGCCGTGACGGCCACTCTTGCTGAGCTCACGGATGCGGCCCACTTCGAGTTCAATCGGCGCGGGATCGGACAGGCTTGGCATGGTACTCGATGATTATGATACCGGCACAGCTCGGACGTTTGTAAGGCGGTCCAAACACTGTCATCGCCAATTCATCCTGGCGTCATCGCCTAATGACACTGCGCGCCTAGTCTTATGAGAGTCGGCTTTTGCGTCGGCCGACCCACAAATCTTGAGAGAAAAAAGGAGTAGCTCAATGAGCAAAACCGATCGGCGTCAATTCCTGCAATTGATGGGCATCACAGCCATAACGAGTTCGCTGAATACGAACGTCGCAAAAGCGCTCGCGATTCCGGCAAACAACCGCACAGGCACAATTCAAGATGTAGAGCACATCGTCGTCCTGATGCAGGAGAACCGCCCGTTCGACCATCATTTCGGCACTCTTCGCGGTGTGCGCGGCTTTTCCGATCCGCGCGCGGTCAATATCCATCTACCACGCAACAGCGGCACCGGCACCACTCCGGCGTCGGTCTTTATGCAGCCAGCCGGCGCGACTAATGCGGCATTCGGAGTACCGCCAAGCACTGTGGG
>CAZKQQ010000151.1:6807-16527 GCA_964554945.1 uncultured Solibacteraceae bacterium
ACTGTGGGTGGTCCGGCGGATGGGGTGAATGTCATCCCGCCGTTCCGCGTGAATCCCGAAAGCGTCCAACCGGGTCTGAAGAGCTTGGGTCTTTCCTATCTGCCGGGAACCGGTCATGGTTGGTCGGCGATCCATGCCGCCTGGAACCAGGGTCAGTACGACAACTGGCCGGCCCAACAGGGTCCCATTGCCATGAATTACATGACGCGCGAGGACCTCCCATACCACTACGCGCTGGCGGACGCGTTCACGGTCGGGGACGCTTACTACTGCTCGGTGATGGGGCCGACCAACCCGAATCGCGACTATCTCTTTTCGGGCTGCATCGGCAACGTGAACTACCTGGGCGCCGGGGGGACCGACGGCCAGGGGGCCGGACCCGTGACCTACAACGGCCTCAGCATCCACGGCGCGTACTTCGTCTGGGAAACATTCCCCGAAGTCTTGCAGGCGGCAGGGGTGAGCTGGAAGTTTTACCAGGACCTCGCCGGGACGAACTTCGCGCCGGATTTCGGGGACCCGGGGATCAATTCGTTCGTCGGCGACTTTGGCGACAATACAGTGCGATATTTTAATCAGTACTTCACGGCCGCCCCGAGCTCGCCGCTGTTCCAGAACGCGGTAGCGGGCACGCGGATCACCAACACCATCCCGAGCGCGGCGGCGCCCCTGTCGGCATGGCTGGCCTGGCAGGAGTCTTTGTTCGATGAGTTCCGGAGCGATGTGGCGAATGGTAAACTGCCGCAGGTTTCCTATATCGTGGCGCCGGCCGGTTATTCGGAACACTCGGATTGGCCAGTTAACTACGGCGCCTGGTACATCTCCCAGGTCTTGGACATCCTGGTATCCAATCCCAAGGTGTTCAGCAAGACCGTCCTCATCATAAACTACGACGAGGCCGACGGCAGCTTCGACCACATCGTTCCGCCGTCGCCGCCGCAGACGCCCGCTCATGGAGCCTCGACGGTAAGCATCGAAAACGAGATCGTCACGACGTCTACCCCGAACGGCCCGATCGGTCTCTCCACGCGGGTGCCGTTCATCGCGATCTCGCCTTGGAGCAAGGGAGGCTACGTCAATTCCCAGGTCTTCGATCACACCTCGGTGATCCAGTTCATCGAGAAGCGCTTCGGAGTCTTCGAGCGCAATATCTCTCCGTGGCGCCGTGCGGTAGCAGGTGACCTGACGTCGGTCTTCAACTTCGCCCACCCCACTGACGCTCCGGTCAGCCTGCCGTCCACCGCTGGTTTTCTGCCGCCGCCGTTCGAGCTCGACGGCGGACGAGTCCCCACCTTCCACCCCACGCTGTCTGGCGTAATCGTCGGCGTTCCGGAGCAGGAAAAAGGTATCCGCCCGGCACGTGCCTTGCCTTATGAGTTGGACGTTGACGCGACGGTCAATTCGTCGAACAGCACCATTAGCCTGACGTTCTTCAACACGGGCAAGGCGACGGTGGTGTTTCACGTGCGTTCCGGCGATGCCGCAGATCCGGTGCGCTATTACACGGTGGAACCCGGCAAGAGCCTTACTGGTACATGGAACGTTGCCTTGTCCTATAATTTGTCGGTTTACGGTCCGAACGGCTTCGTGCGCTATTTCAATGGCAGCATCGGCTCCAGCGCCGCGTTTCTCGATGTTGACATCAGATATAACATCGGAAGTGTCCCCTCCATCGGGTGGAATATCACTAATGTCGGCATCACTCCAGCCGAAGTTACCGTAATCGATGCGTATACAGGCAACTCGGACATGCGGCTTCTCCATCCCCGTGCGTCGGAGGTGGACAAGTTGTGGTTGGATCAGTTCTATGGCTGGTACGACCTGATCATCACAGTTGCTGGCGATCCGACCTTCAAATATCGACTTGCGGGTCACGTCGAAACCGGAGCGGACAGTTTCTCGGATCCTGCACTTGGGGGTCTCGTTACCCTCGAGGGATGATGCGAAGGTAATCGATGCGGACGTCAAGCGGACGCGCTAATGCCGCGGCTTGATTGCCGAGTAGTCTTTCGTCGGCGGGTGCGACCGGCAGTTGAAGACAATTCCGGGCCGCCTCAGCCGGCGCAATCGAGGGCGCCGCGGCCACAGTGCCGGGGATGGCCGCGCCCGGGTGGTCATGGTCCTGCGCCCGGGCAGTGCCGAGAAGCTTCCTAGGCGAAACAATCGTTCTCGTCACAGCGGTGCCAGGCTTGCTTCAGGAGTTGCCCGATTTTTTTGCGGCGGCGTGCTTCTTTGCCGGTCTTCGAAGAGTAGGTAGTTTCTGGCTAGTACCCTCCTTCTTTCTAGCTCGGCGCGGCTACCAACACGATGGAATGCTGCTCATTCTGGTCGACGAAGCTGAGTTCAGCGGGTCAAACGCGGATTCCACTGCGTGCTGCAATGAGCTTCCGGGGTCCCAGCTCACTACTTCCGGGAATTACCGGCCCCGGCGGCCGTGTCGCAGCTGTAGTCCTGTCGAAGTATGTGAGGCCGGGGACGCTAGTGACTACGCCGTACAACCATTACCCTCTCTTGCGAACGATCGAGGGGCTTTTCGGCCTCGGAGATCTCGGTTTCGCCGGACAATCTGGGTTGAACGAATTCGGTCTGGACCTGTTTATCGCCGTTCCATAGCTGGCCTTCGTGCTGATCATTCCGGATTGTTGGTAATGCTCTCCGGGTTCGCAGCCCGCAACCGAGTGCAGGCATGTGCGGTGCTGCTATGCTGATTTATTACGCGGATCGTTCCGCGGTTATCGAACGCTCAGAACTTCAGCCGTAAGGCGAACTGCATGACACGCGGATCGCTGGCCAGAGTCGTGATCGTCCCCGCCGCGCTCGATGAGAAGTCTCTTGAAGGGAGTGCGAACTGGGTCGTGTTGAACAGGTTGAAGACTTCCCACCGAAACTCGATCCCGACCTGCTCGCGAATCGGGAAGTTCCGCTGCAGTGAGAAGTCGAATACGTGAGTGCTGGGCCCGCGCAAAGTATTTCGGCCGACATTACCGAGTTGACCGGTTGGCTGCAGCTGGAAGAAGTCGGTTGCGCTCGGCGCCAAGGTCTTACAGGTGGCCTGGCGGGAATTGTAGAACCAGCAGTCGGGACTGTCCGGCTGGACGACCGCGCCAATCAAGTTGGGAACGGCCGTAGCGGCTCCGAATGGATCGATCGCATTGCTGAGGTTGCTTCCGGCCCCCACAGTGAAGGGACGCCCGGACGCATAGGTCCAGGAACCACTGGTCCGGAATCCGCCGACAATCCACATCAGCGGACCGCTACTTGCCATCTTCTTACCCTTGCCGAAGGGTAGATCGTAAACATAGCTGGCCACCACGCGATGTGGAATATCGAAGTCGCTCACCGCCTTCCAGGCTGTGTAGTTGCGTCCATTTTGCGCGTTCCCCGAATTGGTATTTAATGGCTCAGCTACATTGTCAATGCTGCGCGACGCGGTGTAAGCAACCCGGAACGTGAGGTCGCTTTGGAACCGGCGCTCCAGCGTTAGGTCTAACCCGTTATAGCGGCCATTCCCGGTCGGGTTGCGATATTCGATGTAGCCGAAATTCGGATACGGCAATTGCCCGTTAATCGGCTGATTGTAGTCGGAGAGGGCTGTTAAATGTGTGGTCTTAGTCCCGATGTAGTCCGCCTGGAGGAAAAGGTGCCACGGCAAGGTCCGCTGAATGCCGAAGCTCCATTGCTGCACCATCGGATTTGGAGACTCCGGATTCACTGCTCGGATGCGCACACGGCGCAGGTCCAGCTTGGCAGGATCCAAAAAGTCGAGCGGGAACCCATTCCGGAGGAGAAACACAGGAGCCGTCGCGTTCGATGGCGCAGCAGGGACGTTGTTAATCAGGAAGGGTGGGTTCAGTGAAAGCTGATCTTCGCTACCGTAGCGCTCAAACAGCTGGTAGAAAATTCCGTATCCCCCGCGCAAAACGGTCTTACTGTCCAGGTCATACGCGAAGCCGATGCGCGGGGCAAAGTTGTGATAGTTCGGATTCGTCAGCGTCCGGTCCGACAGCGAGCCGTCCTTCGCGGTTACCAGAGCGCCCGAGCCGGCCGGATCAAAATTGGACAAGTGATTCTTGCCCTCGACCGCCGGCGCCGAGAAATCGTAGCGGAGTCCGAGATTGAAGGTCAGCTTGCGGGTGGCCTTGAAGTCGTCCTGGGCAAAAAAGGAAGCCATAAACAAGCGCTGATCCACGAAGTACACGTTCGTAAGCTGGCCTTGTTGCACATATCCCAGAAGGCCGTCTGCGTACGACAGGCCGCTGTTCGATACGCACGTGTTTGAGGCGTTGCGCTGGCAGCTGAAGATGTTGGTGAAGCTGAGCGTTCCGCGCGTCGAGGGCACGTCCATAAAGATGTTGCGCAGAGGGGCGCGCAAGTCGCCACCAACCTTAACGTTGTGACGACCGAGATTGAGCGACACGGCATCATTGAACTGGTATTGCAGCGTTTTCTGAAACTTCGGTAGGAAATCCGGGGAACCAATGAAGGTACTGAAGCCGGAGAAGGTCGTCCGGGGTACTCCACCGTCGATGGCTGGATTAACCGGAATCCCAGGAACATAGTCAGAGGTCTTGTTCAGACCGAACGGGTCCTGTTGCGCGAAGCTGTCGTCGCGAGCGATTCCAGCGCGAAACTCGTTCACCATTTTAGGACTGAACACGTGGTTGAAGCCCAGCGATACGCCGAAAGCCTTGAGACTCTGGAGCCCGCCCGAAGAGGATGCCGTGCCGTCCGCAATTCCACCGAAATTGCCCGGAATATGGCGCGAGCGATTGGAGTAGCTCCAGCGCACGAACACGTTGTCGCGCTCGGTAGCGGTCCAGTCGCCGCGGGCGCTGTAGCGGTCTGTATCGTCGGAAACCGTCGCGTTGCGGACGAAGTTGTTATTCTGGCCGCCTTGGGTTGGGTTCGGGAACAACGCCATCAACTTCAACATCACCGGATCGAGCATCGTAGTCGGGATTCGGTTGTTCGCAAAAGGCGTATTGGTGGTGAAGTCATAGATCGTCGGATAGGTGACACCCGCAGCCGCCCCTGCGCTAAAGTCACCGATGCGCTCGTTAGCCAGCGGAACGGTTGTGATGCGCGAGGCGCCGCGGCGCACTTTCGTACCTTCGTAGTCGAAAAAGGCGAACACCTTGTTCTTCTTGATCGGTCCGCCGAGATTGCCTCCATACTGATTCTGCACGTTCTCCGGCTTGGCCAACCCGCTACGGTTTGAAAAGAAATCGTTCGCGTCGAGCACGCGGTTGCGCAAGTATTCGTAGGCTACGCCGTGAAACTGGTTCGTCCCGCCCTTCGTGGTCACGATGACCGCTGCGCCGGGGCTGCGGCCATATTCGGCCGAGTACGGATTGGTCAGAACCTTGAATTCCTGGATCGTATCGACGGACGGACGAACCACCTGGGTCGACAGTTCCTGGACATTTTCCGAAATTGAGTTATTGTCCGTTCCGTCCAGGATGAAGTTGTTCTGCAGACTACGAACACCGTGGACATTGAACCCCCCGGTGCGACCCGCGCTGGTGGCGCCGCCCTGCTCGGTGTAACGAGACAACTGGACGCCGGCAACCGTATTGAGCAGGTCATCCCAGCTTCGAAGGTACAGTGGAAAACGGGAAACGAACGTATTGTCGACAACACTCCCCAGCGACGAGTCCTGCGTCGAAAGCTGGGCTGTGACGGCGTCCACGGTCACCTGCGTTTGTACTTCCGTGACGCTGAGCTTGAAATCCGCACGTCCCTTCTGTGCTGTTTCGAGCGTAAGATTCTGTTTCGTGGGCTGAAAACCCGAGCCTTCTGCTGTTACCTCATAAGTGCCAACCGGCAAACTGGCGAAATAATAATAGCCGCTGGAATCCGTTAGGGTAGACCGTTCCAGGTTGATGCTCTGGTTTCGAGCTGTCACCTTGACGTTCGGCACAGCGCTGTCGGAAGGATCTGTGACCAAGCCAGTCAAACTGGCATTACTGATCTGCGCCGCGAGCGGAAGCGCAAGTATGCCCAGCAAGAGCCCAACAAGACGTATTTGCATGCCACACGATAGCATCGCGATATTTGCGTAGTGTTTCTCTCGCATGAATTTTCGGTTACGGCCAAGAGGATGTACTGCGGAAAAATACATTGGCAAAACACGGTCGGCAGGACCGCCGGCGCTACTATCGGGCGTCTACGACGGGACGATAACGATGCACCGGCGCGGGCATCGGCGAATTTGCGCCGCGCACGCTCTTCCAGATAATTTCATTCAGAGCTTGCATCGGCACGCGGTCATAATCGTCGAAATCCATCTTGGCGCTTGCCCGCGCTCCGTAGGAGTCCGCCGTGTTTCTTGCATTCAAATCAACATCCGGCGGGAGTAACTGAAACGGTGTCAAATCCGCCTGGGTGGCGAACGCACCGTAGAGGGGCATGGCAGCGGCATCGTACTGGCTCATAGGGGGCAGACCGAGCAGCAGTTCGATAGAGCGAACGAATGAGCTCGTCGTATAAAGCGTATTGTCGACAATGGCGCGTTTCACATAGGGGCTCACGACGAGCCCGACCGTGCGCCGCGCATCCACGTGGTCGGGCCCGTCCTGAGCATCGTCTTCGATGACAAAGATTGCGGTCTTCGGCCAATATTTGCTGTGGGAGACGCGGTCCACAAGCATGCCGATCGCCTGGTCGTTGCTAGCCACCATCGCAACCGGAGTATAGGAACCGGGGCGGGTTCCATTCGTGTGATCCTCGCCCAAGCTCATGACGATGAAATTGGGCAGGCGTTTCCGCGCGTCCGTATTGTCAAATTGCTTCTCGTAGTCGTCGAATTCGCGCAGGAACACCTCGACGTTCTGCGGATCGCGTTTCCCGCCTATTTTGAAGTCCGGCGACACGTGTCCCCAGAGGCCATCAATGCCTTTGGCTGCCTGCATGGTTCTGCCGTCACTCGACCGTTCGGCATACTCTCCGTAGCTTCGATACGTAAGGCCTTTTCGGCGCGCTAAATCCCAGAGATGGCCGGCAGCGGGAACGTACGCCGCCGATTCCTCGGCCTTGCTGTGGCGTCCGTAGTCCGGCGGCCAGAGCTTTTCATTGAAGTCAGTCGCATAGGCTGAATTCGACCAGGAGTGCCCATCCACGCTCACTTCTCCATCACAGTACAGGTTGTCCAGCAGAACGAATTGGCCGGCGAGCGCGTGCTGGTTCGGAGTCACCTTCTTTCCAAAGATGGTGAGACGCGAGTCTCCGTTTCCCGTTGACATGTCGCCGAAGACCTGATCGTACGTGCGGTTTTCCTTAATGATGTAGATGATGTGCTCGATCGGAGAGCCGGCACCCACTTCGCGAGGGATCACGGACGCGGACTTGGGTTCCCGCGCGAGGGCCAGTTGCGAGTCGTTATAAGGCGTGTTCGCCATCACCTGCCTGGTATAGCCCCCTAGCTTCTCGCGCAGGTCAGACACCAGGATCATTTCCACGCTGCCTTTTTGTAGGGTCTTGATCGATTCGTCGCCATTCCATTCCGATGCCAGCGGGCTGCCCGGACCTTTGACGTCGGGGTAGGACGCCTGTCCCTTGCTGTTGCCCACATAAAGCATCCGTCCGCCATCCGCGAGGGTCAACGCCGATGGATACCAGCCGCTCGGAATGAATCCAAGCACTTCGCTGTGCCCGCGCTCAGCAATGTTGATAACGCCGATGGCATTGTTGTCCGCATTAGCAACATAGAGCAGCTTCTTCGCCGAATCGATCTCGAGGGCATCAGGCGTCGATCCTTCCGGCGCTTGCGGAGTGAGAGTGGTGGAGATCCGTTCGATCACCATTCGCTTTTTTATATCGATCACGTGGATGGTGTTATCGTTTGAGCACGCAATAAAGAGCCGCCCGTCGGGAGACAATTTCATATCATTCGGATTCGCGCCGACTGCGATCGTGCCGGTCACCCGGTTCGAGTTCGTATCAATCACGCTGACCGAGCGGCTTGCCCAATTCGAAACGAACAGAGTCTCGCCATCGGGCGAAAAGACCAACTCGTACGGATTCACTTCGACGGGGATCCGCGTCAAAAGTTGACGCGTTTTGCCGTCAAACACGACCACATTGCTAGGTGCATCACTCGTCCCGCGGTTGGCTGCGTAGAGGAGATTTTTTCGCGGGTGGTAGGCCAACCCCGACCAGTAGATTTTGTCCAGCGGAACAATCTCATCGATCTGGGCGGAGGGCTTTTCGCTGAGCCTTCCGTTCGCGTACGAAAACTCATAAAGGGGCGCCCGCGACGGAGGCCCCGCCTTCTCGGAACTGTTGGCGTTTCCTCCCGAGACATATAAGGTCTTGCCGTCGCGCGACCAGGCCATCCCCATCCAGGTGGATTTGAGAGCGATGCGCTGAACGACTTCCTGCGATTTGGTGTCGAGCACGACAATCCCGTGGGGATTGAATCCCGAATGCGAGCCGATCACCGCCCGGCCATCCGGCGCAGTGACCAGCTTGAGAACCATGTCTTCCGTGCCCACGGCTCTCCCCGCCGGAGTGATGCGCCATCCGTTGGCCAAATCGAATCCGCCTTGAGTCGCGTGGGGCAGTTGTGCCGATGCAGCCAGACAAAACGCAATCAGGAGGCTCGCGCAAATTAGCAAGGTCCGTTGATTTGAGGTCATAAGAGTTATGCTATCCGGGTTTCGTGACACTCTGATTACAGTCCATGTGGCGTAAAGAAGTTCGTCGTGCAATCCCGGCCCTTGTGTCACCTTCAAAGCTGGCAAAGGTCAGCCCATCACTGCCCCTCGACGGGAGTTAGGGCCGTTGGCACATCTCTTCGGAGAGCGGGAATGTAACAACGGGGCTATCGATTCGCCTCTCCCGAGCATCGCTCTTAGGCCGTCCTCGCGTCGGCGAGGAATAATGGCCGATATCCTGAGAACTGGGTATGCACTCTAATCGGAGAGTTCGCCTTCCTCCATCTGAACATTCAGGTTCTGTGGCTAGAAGAACATTCTGCGCGCTAACCGCCGGACCTCGCGGCGCGCGTTTCGGTAGTCCCGCCAACGTCGAGCCTCGCATCGATCGTCCTGGTTTCTCCATACTGGAGATCAATGCCCTCGACGCTGACCGGCTTGAACTTGCTGATCGTAATGGCGTAGCTGCCAACCGGCAGAGCTTCGATTTGGTAAAGACCGTTATCGTTGGAGACAGTTGTTCGGCGCAATCCCGTGGCCGCCGATTTCACCTCGACGCTCGCAGCGCCGACGTAGGGCGCGATCGGTAACCCGTGCCAGTGATCGCGGCGCGATCCTGAGCGGACAATGAAACGGAATAGACCGCCAGAAGGCAAAGGAGCGCTGATCGTTGCATAGTGATTTCCTCACGATGTCGGGAGTCTTTGGGATTAAACTTAGAGGAATGAGAGTAGCGGGTTGTCATTGCATTCGGTTGACAAACCTGTAACAAATCGGTCAACAAAGACCGAACCTGTAGGGAAAGTCAGTTGTCTATGGCATACTCGCCCAGGTTACGGCACTGCGTTCGCCGGGCAGCCGTTCTAGAACGAAACCATGCTCTGTTTCCCATGATTCCGCAAACAACTCAAGACGCTTGTTCCCACAGGCGACGAAATCCTGTGCCATTTCGAAGTTGCCATATTCGGTCAGAACCCTTCTCAAGAGGTTCTCTGTTTCCGAGGCGCCCCGCCGGATCAGGAATCGGTATGTTGCGGCAGCCAGCTTTACGTCCCCGCCCCGCAAG
>CAZKQQ010000152.1:0-16465 GCA_964554945.1 uncultured Solibacteraceae bacterium
ACCAGCACCGAACGGATTCTCACCACCCACGTCGGCAGTCTGCCGCGTCCTCAGGAAGTCGCCGATCTTTTATTTGCTCAGGATCGCGGCGAGCAATACGATCCCGCCCACTTTGATGCAGTCATGCGGCGCGGCGTCAGCGAGGCCGTCCGCCGGCAGCGCGAGGCCGGCATCGACATCGTGAGCGATGGCGAGACCAGCAAGATCAGCTACGCCACCTATATCCGGCACCGCCTCACCGGCTTTGAGGGCGACTCGCCGCGCCCCACCCCCCAGGATATCGACGAGCTTCCCGATTATCGCGACAAGCTGGTAAAGGAAGGCGCTTCGGCTAAATATTTGCGGCCGGTCTGCAAGGGGCCGATTCAGGTCAAGAACCGCGAGCCCCTCCTGCAGGACATCGCTCGCATGAAGGATGCTCTCGCGAAGGCGAACGTCACCGAGGGTTTCATGAATGCCGTCTCGCCCGGCACGATTGCTGTCTTCCAGCCGAACGAATACTATTCGTCTCACGCTGCCTACATGGAAGCTCTGGCCGAGGCCATGCGCGAAGAATATCAGACCATCGTGCAGTCGGGTCTGTTGCTCCAGGTCGATTGCCCCGACTTGGCGATGGGCCGCCACAGCCGCTTCCGCGATCTCACGGATGAAGAATTCCTGCGTACCGCGGAAATTCAAGTGGATGCGCTCAACCATGCCTTGGCAAATGTCCCCGCCGATCGAACGCGGCTCCACATCTGCTGGGGCAACTACGAAGGACCGCACACCCATGACATCCCGCTCACCAAGGTGCTGCCCCTGCTTTTCAAAGCCAAGCCCATGGCGCTGCTCATCGAAGGCGCCAATCCCCGTCACGAGCATGAGTGGGAAACCTGGAAGACTCACAAACTTCCCGCCGATAAAATTCTGGTTCCGGGCGTGCTCGATTCCAGCTGCAATTTCGTGGAGCATCCCGAACTGGTCGCGCAGCGGCTGGTTCGTTACGCCGAGAACGTCGGCCGCGAGCGGGTGATCGCCGGCACCGATTGCGGCTTCGGAACATTCGCCGGTTTTGGGCCGGTGCATCCTTCCGTCTGCTGGCTGAAGATGCGATCGCTGGCGGAAGGCGCCGCGCTTGCCTCGAGAAGGCTTTGGGGCGCCCGATCCTCGGCATGAAACGAAGCGAACACCGCATTCTCACAACTCACGTCGGAAGCCTGATTCGCCCTCAGAATCTGCGCGATCTGGCCGCCGCCTCGGAAAAAGGCCCGGCCGAAATGGAGCGATATCAGTCGGCGCTCCGCGATGGCGTGGCTGAGGTCGTCAAACAACAGGCCCGGACCGGTATCGACATCGTTAGCGATGGTGAATACGGCAAGCATAGCTGGTCGAACTACATCCTGAAGCGAATCACCGGATTTGAGATCCGGCCGGACCAGAAGCGAACGCTGCCCTGGCTCGGCCGGGACCGTGAGCGGTTCCATGACGCCATCGCCCAGGACTTGCCGCGTCTGCTGACTGGCGTGCCCACGGAAGCCTGCGTCGGCCCCATCGATTACCGCGATCGCGAACCCATCCTGCGGAACATTCAGAATTTCCAAGCCGCTCTGGCTGATGCGCCCGTGGAAGAGGGATTTCTGACCGCGGTCGCGCCCGCCAGCACCGCCTATGACGGCGTCAACGAGTATTATCCGAACGAAAAAGAGTATATCTACGCCATCGCCGATGCCCTGCGCGAAGAGTACCAGGCTATTCACAAGGCCGGCCTGTTGCTTCAGGTGGACGACGCCGTGCTCGCCAACATGTATGACGACCTGGTGCAGATCAGCCCGCAGCGCTATCGCGAGTGGGCGAATCTGCGGGTGGAGGCGCTGAACCACGCGTTGACGGGAATTCCCGAGGACCGCATCCGCTATCACGTCTGTTTCGGCAGTTGGCACGTTCCCCATGTGGCCGACGCTCCGCTCGCCGAAATTGTGGATCTCATTCTGAAGGTTCGCGCCGGCGCTTATTCCATCGAGGCCGCCAATGTGCGCCACGAGCATGAGTGGCGGGTCTGGGAAAACGGGAAGCTCCCCCGCGGCAAGGTCTTGATCCCCGGCGTCATCACTCACCACACTGTGACGGTGGAGCATCCCCAGGCAGTCGCCGACCGCATCATTCGATTCGCCCGGATTGTCGGCCGCGAGAACGTCATCGCGGGTTCCGATTGCGGCTTTGCCCAAGCCGACATGATCCAGCGAGTGCACCCCACCGTCATGTGGGCCAAATTCGAAGCGCTGGTTCAGGGGGCTCAGATCGCCTCAACGGCTCTCTGGTCGTGATCCGCCGATATCCGCTATCAATCCGCTTGATAACCTTTCTGCATGCAATTCCTGCTTCTTGTGCGTCTGTTGTGAATTCTTAAGGCGCCCGGAGCCTTGGGGTTGACAGGTATTTCCCCAACAGCATATAATCCAGCAAAACTGGTGGAATGCACGCATTTTGACGTGGGGTCACTTCCTGCATCTGCGGTCGTCTGGACTTTCGGGGGGCTCAAGTCTGTTCTTTACCAAATAGGAGGGGCATCAATGAAACGAATTGCTCTGAGCTGCGCAGCCGCGGCCTTGGCTTTTAGTCTGTCGAACATCGCGTTCGCTCAGGTGAGCGCGTCGGTGGGCGGCACCGTGTCGGATCCGTCCGGCGCCTTGATTCCGAAAGTCAATGTCAGCGCGCGCAACGTCAGCACCGGCATCGTTTCCAATACAGCCACCAATGACACGGGCGCGTATCAGTTCCCCAGTTTGCAGCCAGGCGCGTATACGATTTCGGCGGCAGCCGCCGGTTTCCAGACCGCCACGTATAACGACGTACAGCTCGGGCAGAACCAGCAGGTTCGTTTGAACTTCAATATGCAACTCGCGTCCGGCGCGCAAACCGTGGAAGTCGTCGTCGAGGCAGACACCGCGCTGGCCACGACCACCGCCTCGGTGGGCGGCGTCCTGGCGGAGAAGGACGTGCTTTCCCAACCCCTGGCCAGCCGCAACGTGCTCGATCTGGTCGCGCTGACGCCCGGTGTCATTACCGTCCCGGGAGTCTTTGTGGCGACCACGCTAAATTTCGCGGGCGTGCAGCAAAACCAGGTCAACACTACGCGCGATGGCCTGATCACCAATGACGGCCGTTACGCCAATGGAGCCTACTCCGGAATTTTCACCAGCCCCGACATGGTCGAAGAGGTTCGTGTCAGCACCAACCAGATCGATCCCGCGCTCGGACGCGGTGCCGCCCAGGTTCAAATGCGCACGCGCTCCGGCGGCAATGAATTTCATGGCGCGGCCTTCTGGACGAACAACAACTCGGCCTTTAATGCCTCCACCTATTTTCAGAATCTGCAGGCCCAGCCGATTGACTATGCCAATCGGAACCAGTTCGGCGGCCGCATCGGCGGTCCAATCAAGAAGAACAAGGCGTTCTTTTTTTTCCTGACTGACGACCAGCGTTACCTGACCAAGCACAACTTTACTGCGCTCGTTCTGACCCCTCAAGCGCGGCAAGGCAATTTTCGGTACTTGACTGCCGGTTCCCCGGGCGGCGCCGCCCGGTCAAACGGGAACGCGTTTTCGACCTCGCCCTCGGTCGATCTCAACGGCAATGTTCTTACTTCGGCGGGCGGAACCCCGCTCTTTCTCAATTCCGTTAACCTGTTCGCGGCCGGCGGCCCGAATTTCAGCGCGATCGATCCCATTTGGGTTGGCCCGCAATATCTCGGCAAGTACATGCCGCTGCCCAACAATTACACCATCGGAGACGGCCTGAACACGGCGGGCTTCGCTTGGCAACAGCCCGAGAATGGAGTCGATGGCGCCACGGGCCAAAGCCCGAACACCAACCGCAACAATTACACTCTGCGCTTCGACTATCAAATCAATTCCGCTCAAAAAGTGAACTTCGTCATGACGAAGGAGCGGGACTGGGGCGTTACGGGACAGACCGGCATCCCCGATTTGCCGACTGGATACTTCGGCGATATCCAACGCAAGCCGTCGTTCTACAGCGCGGCATGGACTTGGACCATTACCCCCAGCTTGTTGAACGAATTCCGCTTTGGACATAAGACCGATACCTGGCAAGGCACCTCGCCTCTGGATTTGGGTTGCTGTTTCAATGGCGGGTCGGAGAACAAAGGTCTGGCCGCTAGCGCTGTGGCCGCACGCGCATCTTATCCTCAGGTGAATGGCTCGTTCCTCTATTTGCAGACAACCAACCTGGGAACGTTGGGCGGCGCGGGATTCACCGGCGGCGCGTTAGGTCTCTATGCCGGAATGAATGTATCCTCACCCCGCCTCACCGTCAGCCCGTTCTGGCAGTATGGCGATTCCCTCAGTTGGATTCACGGAGCTCATTCGATCCAGTTCGGTTTTGAAATCGACCGCACCAGTTCGCAGTCGGCGAATAGCGGTGGTACGCAAACCACCCGGCCGACAGTGAACCTGGGCATCGGCAGCGTCGCCCCTCCGATCACCACTTCGACTTTTCCCGGCATCGGCGCTCTCAACCTGACCACCGCTCAGAATCTGCTTGCCACGCTCGCCGGCTCTGTCGCCAACATTCAGGAGCAGTATTGGGTCAACAGCCCGAACGCGAAGGATTGGATCTCCTATCTCGACGACTTCCTCTTTTACCGGACCAACCACGCGAATGCGTGGTCCGGCTACGTGAAGGACACCTGGAAGGTGAATTCCAACTTCACTTTGAACCTCGGTTTGCGGTATGACTTCTTCGGCGCGCCCTATCAGGACCAGGGTCTGGCGGGACGCCCCGCGGGCGGCCAGGCCGGCTTGTTCGGTCTTTCGGGCACGAGTTTCGCCTCCATGTGGAATCCAAACGCCACTGGCGGCTCACTAACCACCGCCCAGTTTGTCGGGCCCAACTCGCCCAACCCGGGACTCGGCGTCTATAACAATTACTGGAAAGCCCTGGGGCCAACCGTAGGCTTCGCGTGGCAGTTGCCGTGGTTCAAGCGCAGCACGGTGATCCGCGCCGGTTATGGCATCAACTACGTTGGTAACGCGGACTTCCTTGCGATCAACACAGGCGTCGGCAATTTCCCGGGTCAAACGCTGAATACCCAATTCAACCCGTCCACTTACGTGAATGTGGCCAGTCTCACCGCTGGGGGCCTGGTGCCGGTGTCGACCGGCGGTGCGCAGCCGTTCACCCCGGTGCCGTTAACGAACCGGACCCAGACGCTTTACGGCTACGCCGACAATCTGCGAACTCCGTACATCCAGAGCTTCAACTTCTCCATCCAGCGGGAATTGACTTCCACCTTGACGGTCGATTTCAATTACATTGGCAACAAGGGGACTGAGCTCTATACCAACCAGCAATTGAACGACACCAACATCTTCGAAAACGGGATATTGAATGCGTTCAACGTAACGCGCGGCGGCGGTAACGCTCCGCTGTTCGATCAGCTGCTGAACGGGATTACGATTCCAGGTGTCGGCACCGTCAATGGCACCTCACTGACGGGATCCCAGGCTCTCCGGCAATACTCCGTGACCAACACCTTCATCGCGAATGGTTCGGTGGGAGCACTGGCCAACTTCTTCAACACGACGTCCACCGGCACCGGCGTAAACGGAGGCCTTCTCAGTCATGCCGGTCTGCCGCAGAATTTCATTGTGGTGAACCCGCAGTTCGGCAGCGTGTTCATGATCGACAACAATGGGAATTCCACTTACAACGCGTTCCAGGCTCACATCGCGAAACGCCTGGCTCACGGCGTGACCGGCCAGTTCGCCTACACATTCTCTAAGACCCTCGGCGATTCGCCCAACAACATCCGCAACCAACGCAATTTGGGTTTGAGTAAGAGCCTTCTGAGTATCGATCGTCCGCAGCTTTTCCAGGGCAATGTGACGTGGGATCTGCCGATCGGCAGCAAGCGCGCGTTGCTCGCTAATGCACCGCACTGGGTCGACACCGTCATCGGCGGTTGGCAGGTTGCCGGCGCCTTCCAATGGCAGTCGGGTGTCCCGCTATCCTTCACCTCCGGCGGCACGGCACCTGGAACCTGGGTGAGCACGTTGAGCTACATGGCTACTAACACGGCGAATCTGATCGGTAAACTGCCGGACAATCTGTCGCAAGTAGTGAAAGGCAACGGCTTCGTCCAGTACTTTCCGGGCCTCTCGTCCAAGGCTGCCCCCACACCCAACTTCGGCGGCGATCCGAATTTGCCGGGCCGCTTCACCAACCTGCAGATCGTCGATGCTTCGGGGAATGCCGTCCTGACCAACCCCGATCCCGGAACCACGGGCAACACCGCATATTATCTGCCGGGAGTACGCGGCCCTGGGTTGCTTGGCTTGAACGCCACCGCGAGCAAGCTGTTCCACCTCACGGAAAGCAAGACCATCACGCTGCGCGCCGACGCGATTAACCTTCTGAACAAGCCGCAGTGGGGCTATAGTCCGACTTCGGGCACGATCGGCATCACGACGAACATCGATTCGACCTCATTCGGCCGCATCACCTCCGCGAGCGGCAACCGGATGATCACCTTTTACGCTCGCTTCGACTTTTAAACTGGTGGGGCAGGTCTCCGGCCTGCCCTCTCCTCTTACCGGAATCTCACGCTGATTTCCCCCGCGATCTGAAACCAGCGGTCGCGCGCAAATGCGGGGTTGGCCAGGAACCACCGCGGCGTGGCGCTCACCCAGAAGTGTCGTGAGCGGTCGAGGGAAACTGCGGCCGAGCCGGCAAAGTACCCGCCCCAGCCATCTCGCGGCGACGGACCTCCCGAAATCGTCGGCTGCCCTACCGTGTATTTCTCATAAAGCCCGCCCCCGCCACCCGAGAATTCGATGCGCCTCAGATATAGGGGCGCGATGAACCGAACTCCAAACGGAATCCAGTAGAACCGGTCGCTCACATCCGCGCAGCCAAGCCGCGAGCACACGTCGCCGGTCGGATCCAAGGCCACGAAAAGACCAGCCTCAGCCTCCACGTACTTCATGAATCGATGGCCATACGAAAACCCGAAACCGGGCGCCGTTTGCTTTTCAAAGCTGAATCCACCGATCTGGCGATTCCAGCCCCCGCTAAAAGTAATCCTGTCCTGACGAGCTGATTGCGCCGCCGCGCATGAGATTAGAAGGATGCCCAATAGGAGTGCACGCATGGTTAAAGACTAAGACGATGAAAGTGCCGTTTTCGGCGACAGCCTCCGTGATTTTAGACACGAAATACTTCCCTCGATCGTCGCAAGGCGCTTCAATTGCAGCATCAAAAACGTATGACAAATACTTCATTGGAGAAACAGGAACTTAAAAATGGCCTGTTTGCGGTGCTGGGTACCGTCCTCCTCGGCCTCTATGGGCCCTGGCTGTTTCACGGCCTCGGCTTAAATGTTCCGGAGGCCTCGGCTTTGGGCTCTCTGATCGGTGCGGTGGTCGGCTACGGCGGTGGGCATTTCTTCTTGCGTCGGAATGCCGCTACTGCGGTACCTGAGATTACTCACCCTGATGTGACCGCTGGTCTTGACGACCTCCGCACGAGCGGCACTAGTGGGACAGACAGAGGGTTAGGCAGTCAGAATGTCGAACTGACGCGCCAACGCATCGAAGAAGCGTTCACGCGGCTGGCCGAACACGATGCCGACAATATCCAGGTCGAGGTTCGAAACACCAAGGTCGTTCTGAAGGGCACCGTGCATTCCTGGCAGGATGAAGCAGAAGCGGAGCGCATTGCTTTCGATATGCCTGGAGTTCAAGAAGTGGATAACCAGCTGGAAGTGGTAAGGTAAGCGCCGGCGGCCTCAGGCCACCGGCGCCTCTTATACCTACGACTTTTCTATCTGCAAATGATTTTCTACTGAAAATACACCCGGAACGCTGTTGGCGCGAAGGTTAATGATGTCCGCATCCATCTTGTTCGCTACAACTCCTTCCAGCGTCACATGTCCGTTCTTCACGATAATGTGGATGGGCGGCACCGCGCGGATTCCGTACCGCGGACCAATCACTGTATCGCCATAGATAGCCCGGTACTCGGCCAGGCGGATCTGATCGTCGTTGGGCGACACCGGCAATAATTCAATCTGATCGTTCACTTTCGTGACGCCCTCAATCCGTTTCACCGCTTTGACCGCGTCGCTCTTCAGAGTCGGATTTGGGGTCGCCCCCAGCAACGTAACGGTGCTGCCATCAACCTTGAATGCGAGATCGTCGAAGACTCCGTAATACGGTAGTGTGAGCAGTTCGTGGCGCACTTCTCGCGCAATGCGGTTCTCATCCGCCGGACCGTTGACAAATGCGTCCTCGTGATTTTTGTCGTTATTCTTATCACCCTTGGCGGCGAAGCCTGCCGGCATCAATAACCCGGCGAGCAGTAGCGCGGTTCCCGTAATGAATCGTACATCGCCTGCGGTTCGCTTAAATATCAATGTGGTTCCTCCTTTCCTGGAAGACCACTGCAACTATGCGGCCACCAGTAAACTAACGGTAAGCCGCCGCTTGGATGCTGTAGAGTTCCGCGTAGCGTCTACCACTCGACATTAGTGCGTCATGTGTGCCTGCTTCCACCACGCACGCGCCGTCCAGCACCACGATCTGATCCGCCATCCGCACGGTGCTGAACCGGTGGGATACCAGGATCGTGATCCGGCCGTCGCCGCGAGCCGCGGCTGCGTAGCGTTCGAACAGCGCGTGCTCCGTTTCGGCGTCCAATGCCGCGGTCGGCTCGTCGAGCACCAGCACGAGCGGGCGATCGCGCATGAAGCCCCGCGCCAGCGCCAGTTTTTGCCATTGCCCGAAGCTCACTTCGACCCCATCCGGCCAGGTCGCGCCAAGCTGAGTTTCGAGTCCCGAAGCGAATTTGCCGACCACGTCATCCGCGCCCGCCCTGCCCACCGCGGTAACCACCGCGCGCTCATCGTCCAGCCGTGGTCTGTCACCAATCCCGACGCTGTGGCGCGCGCGAAATTCAAACCGGAAGAAATCCTGGAATGCCCCCGCCAGACACGCGCGCCATTCCTCCGCCCGAATCCGTGCCAGATCGATGCCATCCACGAGGATCCGTCCCTGATCGGGAGGGTAGAGTCGGCAAAGCAGTTTCACCAGCGTGGTTTTGCCCGCGCCATTCTCTCCTACAATCGCGATCACCGATCCGGGTTTTAGCTCGAGGTTCACGTCTCTCAGCACCAGCCGGTCGGTGCCGGGATAGGAAAAAGAGACGTGATCGAACCGGATGCCTTCCACCAGACGATCGGGAGCCGCTGTGTCTGCCTGTTCCGATACCGAAGCCGCATAATCTTCCAGCCACGCGAGCCGCCGCGAGCCTTCGAGCCAGAATCCACGCAGAAACCCGATCTCTCCGACGGTCGCGCCAATGTATGCGGAAAGCCGCGATCCCGCCGCCAGAACCAGCAGTACTTGACCAGCTGTGGCGTTCCCTCGCGATGCAACGAACACCACAGCGGCAACATAAGCGCCTCCGAAAATCGCCCAAGCCAGCGTGTGCCATAGCGCCGTGCTCCAGCGCGCCGCCGCAATCGGCCGGTACCAGCGCTCCCACGCTTCCCGCCGCTGCTTCAGCAGACGCTCGCCGATTCGCGTTACCCGCACCTCTTTGCCGGGAGGCGCTGTCGTTGCCATGGTGAACAGATGGCGGGCGAGCCGGCTGGACGACGTCACCCGCGCCGCCACCGCCTGCTCCACTCCCGGCCGCCAGGTGGACGTCAGGACCGTCGGCAGCGCGAACACAGCCAGTAGCGCCAGCGCCGGGTGGATGGACATCAACAGCACCATCGTCACCCCGAGCCGCAGGACCCATCCGCACGTCGAGAACAGCGACATGTACATGTGGTCGAGCACGAACACCTGGTCGCGCAGCATGGCGAGACGATCCAGGTATTCCGGATGCTCATGATGCGCAATAGTAGCTACCGAAGCCTGCAGGTGCGCGACATGCGATTCCAGTGCCACCGCCACGCGGTCGCGAAACCGGCGCTGCGTGCGCGTGCTGGTGACGTTGAGGAACCACGTTGCCACCGTTGAGACCGCCAGGCCTGCCGCAGCTTCGATCACCAGGTTGTGCCGGTGCTGCAGGACGCCGTCCGCCAGGAGCTTGATCCAGAGCGCCAGCAGCGCATCCGGCAATGCAGCGAGCAGCGCCAGGCTGAAAGAAACTCCCAGCAGCCGCGGCTCCGCTTCATGCGCCCGCTTGAGCGCGCGCCACATGGAGGGCAGGGAAGGCGGAAGCCCGTCAGGCGAGGGCATCGAGCGCTACTCCTTCCTCTTCTTCGCCTCCGCCGAAACGCGAGGCTTGCAGCTCAAACATCGTGTGATAGCGGCCGCCGGCGGCCATCAGCTCGTCATGCGTTCCCAATTCGACCACCCGGCCATGCTCGAGGACGCAAATGCGATCGGCATGACGCACCGTTGAGAACCTGTGCGAAATAAGAATTGTAGTGGCCCGCCGTGTCGCCGCCAGAATGCGCTCGAAGATTTCCGCCTCGCCCCGCACATCGAGTTGCGCCGTCGGTTCATCCAGCAACACCAGTCCTGCTCCGCCCTTCACCGCGCATACGGCCCGCGCCAATGCGATCCGCTGCCATTGGCCGCCTGACAAATCCGTTCCTCCCTCGTACGCGCGCGAGAGCACTGTGTCGAGACTTGCCAGTTTCGCCGCGCCCGCCTCCGCCAATGCCGCCTGGATCGCCTCCTCCGGTGCGCCCGCTGGAGCGACGTTGTCCCGCAGCGGCAACTCGAATCGGATGAAATCTTGAAAAACAGCGGTGAGACGCGCCCGCCATGCATCGACGTCGAGCTGGCGAATATCCACGCCGTCCACTTCGATCGCTCCCTCCTGCGGGTCATACAGGCGGCACAGTAATTTGGCCAGCGTGGTCTTTCCCGCGCCGTTCTGCCCAACGATGGCGAGAGACGATCCGGCGGGAATGGTCAGATCGAACCCGTCGAGCACTGGCGCGGCGGTCCCGGGATATGCAAAGCGGACCTTGCGAAACCGAATTTCGCGCGCGGGCATATTCGATGCGCCGTGAGTACCTGCTATGAGTGCGCCCGCTGGAGCCATCGCCCCGCGCAGCCGGAGCACCGCGCCCACCGGAGCAGCCGCGCCGTCAAGAGCCCAGGATAAACCGCCGAACGCGATGCTGCTCGCCCCGATTGCCGCGCTTGCGAACGTCACCAGCCGTGAAAGTGCCAGGCGCCCGGAGGCGGTGTCTTCTGCCATGATCCAGAAAACCACCAGGTTTGCTCCAAGCACCAGCAGCAGACTCCATAGGACGGGCCGCTCGCGCAATCGCGTCGCCTTCCACTGCAGATCGAGCAGCCGGCGCCGCCCGGAAGTGAACCGGTCCACCGTCCACGCAGCCAGTCCGAAAAGGCGCAGTTCCTTGGCGGATGGAGCATCCACCGCAAGCCGGTAGGCATAATCCGCCTGGCGCTGTGCCGCGCGAACTTCATCGGTATTGCGATCGCGCCATACCGCGCTCTCGCGCAACAACCAGTGCGTCGCCAGCCACGACCCCGCAACCAGCAGCGGCGTCCACCAGGCGTACGCCGCCAGCACCAGCGCGCAAACCAGGCCGCTGATCATCTGCACCAGCCCCGACGCAATGAAGTCCATCGAAATGGATAGCGGTGGACCGCTGATCCCAAGATCGAAATCGCGCGCCATCGTCAGGTCTGCCGTGAGGCTCGGATCTTCCAGGTGGCCCATGCCCGGCGGGCGCACGCACGCGGTCGTTAGTTCGTCATACAGCCAGGCGGCAGTCACGCTGCCCAGATTGGCTCCGATCGCCTGATGCAGCGGCGCGAGCACCTGCAGCAGCACGAAGAAAACACCCATCAGCGTGAGTGGCATCGCCAGGGAAGCCCCTCGCTCCACCGCGCCAACCAGCACCCCCATCGCGATCACAAATAATGCCGGCAGCGTTCCGCGCAGCACCAGCACGAGCCACCACGCTATGGCGAGCCGCCTGTCGGCCCGCGGCAGAACGCCGAACAATTTCCACGCCGGGCGTGACCGCAGCCGCTCCATCATGCCTGCTGTTCCGATCGTTGTATTCTATCGATTCATGACGCGGATCGGCGTGGAGGGATCCCACTCCTGGCCGAACGGCTTTCGAACGCGAGCCGGCGTCGCCCTTCTCTCGGGGCACCAATGTTCTCGTTTACATAATCCGCCGTGCGGGTTAAAAGGTCACGTTTTCAGGAAGATTTTTTGGGACCCCAATCGCGCAGGTAACGGAGGTCGCAGGAGCTATGCCGGCACTTCTTGGAGGTTTGAGGATCTGTGGCAATCCCATTTTGGGACGTCAGCCACGCGTCAAACTTCCGGTCGGCGTTGCGCTGCGGCCTCCCACACTGAGTGTATCACCGTGCACGGAAAGCGGAAGACGGCGGTTCATGGTTTGCGCGGGGTTCCGAGCGAGCCCTCCAGCGCGATTCGCACCAGTTGGCTGCGCGTCCTGACTTGCGTCTTCTGAAATAATTGCTGCAAACAGGCCTTAACTGCGCCCTCGGTGACGCCGAGCCGCGCGGCGATTTCTTTGTTTGCCAAACCTTCAAACACGCCTTGCAGCACTTGCTGTTCGCGATCCGTAAGCAGCGGCCCTGGGCTGGCTTCTTCGGTCTGCTGCACTTCGTCCACCATCAGTTGGATCACCCTCTGGTCCACCCACATCTCTCCGCCGATCACCAGCCGGATCGCTTTCGCCAGAGAACCCGGTGAATTGTGCTTGAGAAAGATGCCGGATGCGCCCAGCTTTAGCGCCAGCGAAGATTCTTTCGCCGTCATGCCCGCCGTCACCATCAGGATTTTTCCCGCGTAGCCGGCCCGCCGCGCCGCGGTGATGAACTGCGCTCCGTGGTCCTTCCCGATATCGAAGTCGAGAAGGATCAGGTCCACCGGTGTGTCCGCGAGGATCTCCAAAGCCTCGGCGGACGTGCCGCAGTTGCCGGCAATCTCAAAATCGGGCTCGGACGCCAGCAGGCGCCCTACTCCTTCCCGGAAGAGAAGATGATCGTCAACTAATAGCAGCCTGGTCCTTGACATTCCGTTCGGTCCGCCCCGCGGACTTCTCCAGTGCGCCGGCAATGGCAAATTCAACCACGAACGAGCACCCCGGCACCGTAGGATCGTGTCGCAGATCGCCCTGCAACGACCGCATCAATGCGCGCGAGAGATACAATCCGAGGCCCGTCGCCTCCGCGCCCTGTTGAAACGGCTGGAAGAGTTTTTCCACCGAGGCGATTCCCGGCCCCGTGTCAGTGACGCGGATTGACACGCTGCCGCCGGTGCGGCAAGCGGAAATATCGATCTGCTTCACTTCGGCGGCCTCGAGCGCGCGCTTGCTGTTCTTGATGAGGTTCAACAACACCTGTAACAGACGGTGCCGGTCTGCCCATACCGGCGGAAGCTCGGCCGGGATAGCCCAGCTCACCGCAATGCCCGCTTCTTCGCAGTACGGATCCAGCACGATCCGCAGATCGCCCAGCGTCTCCACCAGGTCCATGCCAACCAGGTGTGGCTCCTCCGTGCTCTGCTTCAGTTCCAGCGACGCGATCTTATTCAGCGTCTCCACCATCGAACCGAGCGCTTCGAAGTCCTTGTTCCCGTTCAGCCGCCCGCTCCGAATCAGGTTCTCATGGATCACCGCGATGGCGCCGCACACATTGCGCACTTCGTGCGACACTGCGCCCACCAGGATTCGCGAAGCCGCCAGCAATTGTTCCATCCCCAACTCTTCCCGCGCGCGCAACTCGTCCGAAGCATCCAGGACGAGCGCCGCCAGGCGCGGCCCCAAAGCCGTATCGTAGGTGGAGAAGAACACGTTGGCCAGAAAAACCTCGCCTTGCTCGCGCCCGCCCCGGCACTGCATCTCCGTGCGGAAATTCTGGAAGTGCTGCTTGGATAAATCAACCCGTCCTAAAGCCGGAATGTAGCGCCGGATCGTGTTTCCCGCCAGTTTTCCTGCCGGGGTGCCGAACAGCCGGTGTGCCGCCGGGTTCGCCCGCAAAATCGAATGATCCGCGTCCATAATCAGGACCGCGGCCGGGCTGCTCTCGATGAGGAATTCCAATTGTTCCTCGGCGATCCGCCGCGCCCCCGCTTCCCGCTCTACCGTCAGTAGATGTTTGTTCTCCTGCCTTCGGTTCCTGGTAATTTCGTAGGAGTACAGCCCCGTCCCGGCCAATGACGTGAACACGAGTATGTCTTGCGGTAAACCCACGGAAACGCTGAACAGAAAGGGGTCGAACACGTCTGCCAGAACCGTACACAGCAGCGCCGTCATCAGAATTTGCCACAGGGGTAAAACTGTCCCCACCAGCAGGATCGGTAACAGGTATAGAAATCCAAACGCGATGTTGGCCTGGATGTACCAATCGACAACCGCGATGGCAACGATGAGAACACCTGCGAGCATGGCCCGGGGGACCTTTTGCAAGAGGTAACTGAAAACCATGAATAACGCCTGCCTCATTCTAGGAGCAAAATCACTCTCTCGTACAGTGTTCCTCTAAAAGATAGGCCCGCTCCGCCGAAAGAAGTCGGTCGGCAAGTTGCGACTGGACCCGATAAACACCCCAATATCAGTGCAATACAGGAAAATATTGAAGTGGATTCGACCTGTATCGCTCGCCGTGATGCCGCCGCTGAAAGATAGCCTCCCTCACATCAAAAGATGGATCGGAACCTCTTCCCGCAGCCGCTATATTCAAGTTGACAGGAGACGTTTCAGGCTGGTTTGCGCCATCGGCCGTTTCGTTTCCCACTGCTCACCAAGCCGTGAGACGCCAGAATCGGATCTATCTCCGCATGAAGACCAGGCAACGCGTGTGCCGCCACTGGGTACTTTTCTTCCTGGCTGGGGCCGGCTTCACCCGTGCCGCATGGCCGCAGACTGCTTATACCTGGCAGCAGATCAAGGACAAATTTGAAGCTGCCAATCCTGCTTTGAAGGCGGCGCGGCTCGGCATCGACGAGTCCCGTTCCGCTGAGATCACCGCTTACCTCCGCCCCAATCCCGATCTCACCATGGCGGCGGACGGGTTTCAAATCGTACCGAATCAGGGAGTGTGGCGCCCCCTGAATGGCGTGGTGGAAACGCCCGGGGTCAGTTACTTGCATGAGCGGCAGCATAAGCGGGAGCTCCGGCGCGACAGCGCGCGGCAGTCCACCGCCGTCGCCGAATCGACTTATTCGGATCAGGAGCGAACTTTGCTGTTCAATCTCCGCAGCGCGTTTGTGCAGGTCTTACAGGCAAAGGCAGTGCTGCAAAACGCGAAAGACAATCTCGATTATTGGGATCGTGAGCTGAGCGTCAACCGGAACCGCTACAACGCCGGCGATCTGGCTCTGGTCGACCTGAACCGCCTCGAGCTGCAGCGCGTGCAGTTCGAAGCCGATTTCGAAACCGCGACGGTGAACCTGCGGACCAGCAAAATTCAGCTCTTGACCCTGCTCAACGACCGCACGCCCATCGATCAACTCGACGTTGCTGCGCCGTACGAATTTAGCGAGCAGATCAGGCCGCTGGAGGAGTTTCGAAACATCGCCCTCGAAGCCCGGCCCGATTTGAAAGAGGCGCTGCAAAATGTGGAGCTGGCGAAGATCCAGCATCAACTCGCGATCGCCAACGGCTCGACGGACCCTACCTTCAGCGTGTGGTACTCCCACAACCCGTCGTTCAGCAATCCGTTCGCGAATCAGACCGTCGGCGGGAGCGTCAGCATTCCATTGAAGATCTTCGATCGGAATCAGGGCGAGAAGGCGCGCACGCAAATTGAGATCAGCCGCAATGAGCGTCTGCGGGATGCCACTCAGGCACTGGTCTTCAGCGACGTCGATTCCGCATACTGGACCCTCATCCAGGCGCTCAATCTGTTGAAGCCGTACAGAGACAAATATCTGCCGCTTGCCCAGGACAACCGGAACCGGATGACGGTGTCCTTCCAGAACGGCGGCGCCTCGCTGCTGGATTTCCTGGACGCGGAGAAAGCCTATCGCGACACCCGCCTCGCGTACCTGAATCTGATTGGTTCCTATTTGACCGCCGCCGCCCAAATGAACATGGCGGCGGGCCGGGAGGTAGTGCAATGAATCGCTTGCTTGTATTCGAAGCAACGGTTTGTCTCGGTGTAGCCCTTGTCGCCGCGGGCTGCGGCAGTGACGTAAAAGCGAAAGGGACCGACACCAGCACCGGCCCCGTTCCGGCACAAGTCGTACCCGATTTCGACGCCAACCACTTCAAGGTGGACCATCCCGAGCAGTTTCCGCTGGCCACCGCCGTCGAGCACATGGCCGCGCCGGAACTGAATGTCACGGGCGTGGTCAATCCGGATGTGTCTCGCCAGGTCCCGGTGCCCTCCCTCGCCACCGGGCGCGTAGTCGAAATCAACGCCCGCCTCGGCGACACCGTTCAGAAAGGCCAACTTCTTTTTAAAGTGCACAGCAATGATATTGCGGG
>CAZKQQ010000153.1:0-16458 GCA_964554945.1 uncultured Solibacteraceae bacterium
CCTTGTCGTGGTCGATGGCGTCGCCGGCGTCGAAGTCCAGACCGAAAAGGTCTGGGCATTCGCGGCAGAGTTTCAGCTTCCGCGAGCCGTCATCATTAATAAGCTGGATCGTGAGCGGTCTGATTTTCAGCGTGCCCTCGACAGTGTCCAGGAGACTTTCGGCCGCGCTGCCATCCCGGTCCAGATCCCGATCGGGTCTGAGCGTGATTTCAAAGGTGTCGTCGATCTCATCCGTATGAAGGCCTACACCTACACCGTCGATGGCGACGGCAAGGGTAAAGAAACCGAAATCCCGGCCGATCTCGCCGACACCGCCCAGAAAGCCCATGAGGCGCTGGTGGAAATGGTGGCGGAAGGCAACGATGCCCTCATGGAAGAGTTCTTTGAACAGGGCACGCTGCCCGTCGAGCACATTATCGATGGTGTCAAGCAAGCGGTGAGTGAAATGCGCATCTTCCCCGTCTTTTGTGCTTCCGCCCTGCACAACATCGGTACGGATGCAATTCTGAACTTCATCGCCGACAACTTACCGGCCCCCAATGAGCGCGAAGGTGTCACGGCGACCGTCGATGGCAAGGAGACTAAGCGCAAGATCGCCGAAAATGGCCAATCTTCCATCTTTGTCTTTAAGACCACAGCCGACCCGTTCGCCGGCCGCATCACCTTCTTTAAAGTGCTGACCGGCGTTGTGAAGAACGATGCCAACCTGCAGAACGTCACTCGTAGCGCCGCCGAGCGGCTCTCGCATCTGGGTAGCCCTCAAGGCAAGACACTTCAGCCGGTTACCGAGCTGCATGCGGGAGATTTGGGAGCGGTCGCCAAGCTCAAGGACACCCTGACGGGCGACACTTTGGCCGACAAGGGTCTGAACATCGCATATCCTCCGGTCAAATTGCCGGAACCGTCCATTGCTTTCGCCATCGAAGCCAAGTCCCGGAATGATGAAGACCGCATGGGCAATGCCGTTCATCGCATTCTTGAGGAAGACCAGTCGCTGCGTTTTTACCGTGATCCCCAGACTCGGGAATTTCTCTTAGCCGGCTCGGGTCAGCAGCATGTGGAAGTGGTCGTCAGCCGGCTGAAAAAACGTTACGGGGTCGATGTCACCTTAAAAGCCCCGAAGATCCCGTACCGTGAAACCATCCGCGGAACCGCCGATGTCCAGGGCCGTCACAAGAAACAAACCGGCGGCCATGGTCAGTTCGGCGACTGCTGGATCCGCATGGAGCCCCTGCCGCGCGGCGCCAAGTTCCAGTTCGCCAATGAAATATTCGGCGGCGCCATTCCGAAGAACTTCATTCCGGCTGTGGAAAAGGGCATTGTGGAAGCGGCAGAAAACGGGTTTCTCGCCGGATACCCCATGGTCGATTTCAAGGTCACGGTTTATGACGGCTCCTATCACGATGTGGATTCCTCGGAATTGGCGTTCAAGCTGGCCGCCCGAAAAGCCTTTAAAGCGGCGATGCAGCAGGCGAAGCCGGCCCTGCTGGAGCCCATTATGAATGTGGAGATTCAAGCTCCGGTGGAGTATGCGGGTGACCTCATGGGAGACCTCAACGGCCGCCGGGGCCGAATGTCCGGCATGGAGACTAGGGGGAATACCCAATTCATCCGTGCGCGCGTCCCGATGTCCGAAATGTTGAATTATCAGAACGATTTGACCGCCATGACCCAGGGTCGGGCATCGTTTACCATGGAGTTTGATCACTACGACTTTGTCCCGCAATTACAATCGGATAAGATCGTTGCGGCAGCCAAGGCGGCTAAGACTGGTGTGGAGGAAGAAGAGGAATAGCCGATAGGTAGTAGGTTAGGTAGTAGGTGTCGGAACAGCCGGATCTGGGACCATACCCCGGGTTAACCCCCAGATTGAGCTGTTGCGCCGGTTAATAAAGCTGTAGTAGTCTGTTAAAGGTTCTAAGCGGGCACGGCCCGTGGAAGTAGCTTTGTTTTCAGTAGTTCGAGGCTAAATGAACGATCGAATGAAAACGCTATTCTCCGTTTTGGCGTGCTCCGCCACCGTCGTTGTCGCCGGCTGTGGTTACAACCAGACTTCCAAGTTTCAGAACTCGTTTCTTCCACCGCCTCCCAAAGCGTCCGGCTTGGTTGCCCTCGAGATTGCTGAACCGCCCGCGATTCCGCCCAACGTCTATTTGCAGGACGTCCCTTTCCTCACAACCAATGCGATTCCCCGGCGTTCTCGCGCCGACGCTCTCGAGCAGCGCGCGGAACAGGCTTACCAACGCGGCAAGAACTACTACCAATCCGATGACATTACCCAGGCGCGCCGCGAATTCGATTCTGCTGTAGATTTGATGCTCGAAGCCTCCCAACAGGATCCGCTAAATCGTGTGGATTACGAAAAACATCTCGATGCCATGATCGATTCGATCCACCGGTACGATTTGGCTGGTATGGGAGCGTCGGTCGACATTGCAGAGGTGCGATTCGAGAAGGCTCCGCTGGAAGATATCCTGCAGATGACGTTTCCCGTGGATCCCCGGCTGAAAGACAAAGTGCGGGAGCAGGTAGCGGCTACCGTGTCGCAGCTGCCCCTGGTAGTGACCGATCCGGTTCTAAGCTATATCAATTATTTTTCCAACCGGGGCCATAAAACCTTAGTCGCCGCGACCCAGCGTTCCGGCCGGTACCGGCCCATGATCCAGCGGGTTTTAGCCGAAGAAGGCGTTCCCCAGGAACTGATTCACCTGGCCCAGGCGGAATCCGGATTCATACCGCGCGCGGTTTCGCGAATGCGGGCAGGCGGGATGTGGCAGTTTTTGGCGTGGCGCGGCCGGGAATACGGCCTGCTCCAGACGAAATATACGGACGACCGGATGGATCCCGAGAAGGCCACCCGCGCCGCCGCTCACCACCTCCATGACCTGTACAACGAATTTGGCGATTGGTATCTCGCGATTGCGGCCTACAATTGCGGCCCGGGAACTGTGGAAAAAGCGGTAGAGCGGACCGGCTATGCGGATTTCTGGGAACTGCGAAGCCGCGGAGCCCTGCCGGCCGAAACCACCAATTATGTTCCCATCATTCTGGCCATGACGATCATGGAGAAGAATGCAGCGGAATATGGGTTGGAGGGGCTTACGCTGGATCCGCCGCTTGAGTACGACACAGTCGAGATTTCGGCGCCGACCAGCCTGGCGCTGATCTCCGATATGACGGACACGCCTGCTTCCGAACTCCTATCGTTGAATCCGGCAATGTTGAAGGGCGTTGTTCCCGATGGCTATTCGCTGCATGTCCCCAAGGGAAAAGGCAACCAGTTGATGGCCACGCTGCAGTTGATTCCGACCGAACACCGGATCGCCTGGCGGATTCACCGGGTCACCACGGGAGAAACCGTAGCCTCCATCGGCAAGCGGTTTGGTGTGACTTCGTCCAGTATCGTGACCGCCAACGGTCTTCCGAAGGGCGAAGCGGCGGAAGGCGACTGGCTGATGATTCCTGCGTCGCTTCGGGTGGAAGCGCCGGTACGGCGCCTGGCAACTCCCTCGACTGCCGCGCACAAACGCACCGCTACGCGGCGTCCGTTGGCGAAGAGTGCGGCGGCCGCGCACCACACCGCCCGCCCAGCCACCCACAGCTCCGATAGTCTGGTTCGCACCGCGGCTCGATAGCGCGCAAAAACGAATTTTCACCGATACCTGCTTTTCACTATTGCCTGACTCTCAAAAAGGAGTATGCTATGGGTGATTAGTGCCCTGACTACAGGAGGCTTACTGAATGTTTGATAGGCTGAAACTCGCACCGCCTACCGAGGATGAGATGGAAGACTTCCACGACTACGACGACGAAGAACACTCGGAATTGGACTCCAAACTCGACGAATTCGAAGAGGAGGAGGACGAAGACGAGGAGGAAAGGGAGTTGACCCCGACGCCCGGAGGCCAGCCTACGATTACTCCCGAGACTCATCCGGTGGGGATGGAGCCGTCGGCTCCGCCGAAAAAACCGGTAAAGAAGGCCTCGGCTCCGAAGGCCAAAAAGGCAGCCCAGAAGGCCCCGGCCAAGAAAGCGGCAAAGAAGGCCCCTGCCAAAAAAGCCGCAAAGAAGTCCGCGAAAAAGGCGGCAAAAAAGGCTCCAGCCAGGAAGGCCGCCAAAAAATCGGCCAAGAAAGCTCCGGCCAGGAAATCTGCCAAAAAAGCGGCAAAAAAGGGTGGCGCTAAGAAGGCCGCCAAAAAAGCCATAAGGCGCCGCTAGCAGTAGCTAGTCCGGGCGCGGCCAATCCCCGGTCGCGCCCTTTACACGCCTTTCTTCACTGCCCGTCGGCAACGATCAAAAAGTTCCAGGAGCGCCTCGGCGTGTTCTTCCGCGGAACGAGTGCCGGGCTTTCCCGAAAAACCGGCTGCCGACTGCGAGGCTCGTCCATAACCGGTATTGACGGCGATGAATTTCATCAACTCCAAGGCAACTTCATCCTGGCTGCGCGCCGGACCGGATGCGGCTGCGGTTTCCGGGGTGCCTGGCGGTTCGAGTTCGGGCATGCGTGAGTGGTTCCTCCGTGTGTTAAAACTCTAGTGTACTCGAGGCCCGCGGGGCGCACAGCCAGGATTTCCGCTTCCGATAATTTTCTGATGCCTCTGAATGCCGTGCGGCATGTCCGAAGAATGCGAGGAGGCGCCCAGGCGCATCTTCTGGAAGCCGACGATGGCAACTGGTACGTGGTCAAGTTCCGTAACAATCCCCAGCATCATCGTGTGCTGGTTAACGAATTGCTCTCCGCGGTCTTCCTGAATTACCTCAGAATCGCGGTTCCAGAGACCGCGCTGATCCGGCTCACATCCGATTTCCTGGCTGCGAACCCGGAAATCCACATGCGGATCGGAACGCGGCAAATCGATGTTCAGCCGGGCCGGCATTTTGGCTCGCGTTATCCCGGCGACCCAGCCCGCATCGTGGTTTATGACTTCCTTCCCGACGCTCTGCTGGCGCAGGTAGCCAATCAGGAGGACTTCCGGGCCATCCTGGTGTTTGACAAGTGGACGGCGAACGCCGACGGCCGCCAATGTATCTTCTATCGCGCCCTGGTTCGGCAGGGCGGGGCAATCGGGAACCGCTCCTCCCGGCCGGGATTTGTGGCCCAGATGATTGACCACGGCTATACATTCAACGGGCCGCACTGGGATTTCCCCGAATCCGCGCTGCAGGGCTTATATGCGCGCCGTGTGGTCTATGAATCCGTTCAGTCGCTCGACGACTTCCAGCCATGGTTGGACCAGGTGGTGAACTTCCCGGAAGAGGTGATCGATCGCGCTTGGAAGGGTCTTCCGGCCGAATGGACGGATGGGGAAGAGGAGGCCCTGGAGCGGCTGCTCGAGCGGCTCTTCGAGCGCCGCCGGCGGTTGCCCGAATTGCTTACAGCATGCCGGGAGGCGCGGACCGATCCGTTTCCCCGCTGGAAGTGACGCCGCTCCGACGATCGGCAGCATCGAAATGCAGGGCGATTGTGGTCAGGTCAGTTCTGGGAGCGGCACGGGCGTTCGTCCGGCGAAAATCTGCTGGAACATCCGCAGCACCTCTTCGTGGAGCGCGCCGTTGTCGGCCAGCAAGTGATCGGAGGCGGTGATGTGGAGCGGCTGCCCATGCATGTCGGACGTTTTGCCGCCGGCCTCGGTCACCAGCAGGGTGCCGGCGGCCTGGTCCCACGGCTTCAATCCGAACTCCCAGAATAGATCCAGCCGCCCGGCCGCCACCCAGGCCAGATCGAGCGCGGCCGAACCGGTGCGGCGCACACCGTGCGAGGCCATGGCCAGCTGATAGTAGAAATGAATATTGATATTGTGATGCCGCTTGCGGCTAGGAAAACCGGTGGACGCCAGGCTGTCCGGCAGGCGCCGCGTTTGCGATACGTGAATCCGCCGGTGGTTCAGGTAGGCCCCGGCCCCGCGCTCGGCAGTGAACATCTCCTGCCTGATCGGATCGTAGATTACCCCGGCGATGACTTCTTCACCGCGCGCCAATCCGAGCGTCACGTTGAACATGGGAAAACTGTGCGCGAAATTCGTCGTCCCGTCGAGCGGGTCCACATACCAACGGTAGTCGGAAGATCCTTCGCAACCGCCGCCCTCTTCGGCGACGATTCCGTGAGTCGGAAAGTACATCCGCAGCTTTTCGACTATTAGTTTCTCGGAGCGCCGGTCGGCTTCGGTGATGAGATCGAATTCGCCTTTTAATTCGAACTCGACGCGGCGCTCGAAGTAATGGGCTAACAGCGAACCCGCTTCCCGGGCAATTTCTACCGCGGTTTCCAGGTATTGCATCGCAGAGGCGGCCGCTCAGCTCTCTTCCTGGAGATACTTGATATCGTGCTTGAAGATGAACAGATTGGGCTGGCCTTCGCGGGTGAGGCGAATGAAAGATTGATCGTAGTACTCCACGATTCCCACCACCTCTTCACCGTCCTCCATTTTTACCCGAATCGGAGTGGCCTTTTCGATGAGCTGCTTGAGGTATTTGGCTTCTTCGAACGTGTGCTCGGGCGCCCGGGCCTTGCCGCTGCCGTGTTGTGACGTACTCACTTCTCCTGCCGCTTCTTTCTGCTTTCCGGAGTTACCGAAATGCGGGCGTTCGGCGCCCCGTTTGCGCCTTCCGCCTCCCCATAATAGCCGTTGCGCGCGGAGACCCGCAAATCTCTGCGGTTCACCTTGATTTCCAGCCGGTGAAAACGATCTTTGGTCAGCGGAACATTTTTTGGATAAAAACCGAGCAGGTATTGGGTGCGCAGCTCATCGATGATCTCGGTAAACACGCGGTCGAGCTCGGCGCCGACGGTGGGCAGGAACGTGCGGCCTCCGGTGTTGTCGGCCATAAAGGTAAGCGCGTTTTCACCGCCGATGTTGCGGCCGGCATCGTTGGTAATCGGCATGACCACCACCGGATAGATCACGGCATCGGCAAGCTGGGTTGACTCCAGCGCCTGTTTGAGCGTCTTGGAACTGGTGGTATCGCCGCCATCGGTCACAATGATCATGACCTTGCGCCCTTCGCGGTCTTCCAGGTCTCGCGCGGCCAGGAAGATGGCGTCGTACAACGAAGTCCCGGCTTCGCCATGAAAGTTTTTCATTGAGCTCGCCAGCGATGCGTGATTGCGCGTGAAATAATTGTTCCGCACAACCTGCCAGTTGAAGCTGTACAGCGCCACCATGTCCTTCGGGTTGCCTTCGGAGAGCAGCGCCTTGAGGAAACGCGAGGCGGAATCGATTTCGTACTTCAGCTCCTTCGCGGTGGACCCGCTGGTATCCACCATCAACGCGACCGAAAGCGGCTGGTCCGACTGCCTTTCAAAGACAGAGACCTCTTGCGGCGATCCGTTATCTGTTACCTGAAAATCTTCCTTGCGCAATGTGCTGACGAGCTCGCCCGACTGGGTCTTCACCGTGGCCACGATGTGGACCAGATTGACATTGACGCGGATGACCGGCTGCTCCTGGGCGAACACCGGCGCTGCCGCGATCAGAAGGCTAGCCCACCGCCGGAGCATTGCGGTCCCATTCTCCTTCCACCCACACCTCGCCGTCGACGAAGTGCTCCTTCTTCCAGATGGGCACCAGTTTCTTGAGCCGGTTGATTCCGTCCAGCGAGGCTTCAAACGCCGCCCTGCGGTGAGGGGCCGTCACGATGACCGCAACACTGGTCTCTCCGATCAACATGCGGCCGAGCCGGTGCACCATGGCCACGCGCGTGACCTCGTGCGACCCTGCAATGTCGCATCCGATTTTGGCCATCATCTTGAGCGCCATCGATTCGTAGCATTCGTAATCGAGGTACAAAGTCGGCCGGCCTTTGGTATTGTTGCGGACCACCCCTTCAAACGTCACCACGGCGCCGTCGCCGCCGGTCAGAATGCGCGCGATCACTTCGCGGGTATCGATGGGAAACCGTGTGAGCGCGAAATAATTGCCGGCGGATTCGATTTCCACAGGCTCTAAATCCGAGCCGCCGCTCACCGGAGGCAGGAAGGCGATTTCGTCGCCGTCCGACAGCAAGGTCGCCGGGCCGGCGAATTCCTGGTTGCGCGCAGCGACAATGCTCGGCGCCAACTCACGGAGACGCGGATGTTGGCATGCATAGCGTTCGAAAACCGAGGCCAGATCAGCCCCGTCCGGCAGATCGATTTCCTCCGCCCGCCGGCCGACCAGGTCCTTCAGCATCCCAAAAAACAGTACCCGTAAGTGCATGAATTGTTAGTAATCTTCAGTCTAACAGACGCTTCCGCGGAGCCCTCCGTTGCGTTGCGCCCGGATCATTTTTGAATGGGCGGCGCGGCGGCAGTTAACGGTAAACTGTGAGCGGTGACTCCCGACGATCGCAATCATCTGGACGCGATCAGCAACGCACTGGCCCGGATGGTGCGGCGGCAGACGGAACTCGAACAGCGCCTCGCCCGGATCGAGGCCGCTCTCCGGATCGCGACGCCGGCCACTGAGGCCGAACCGCCCCGGCCGGAGTCTGTTCCCGCTTCACCTGCGGTTACGAATCCGCCGCCTCCGACCAGGAACCCGCCGCTGCCGCCGACGGTCCGGGCGCCGGCAATGCAGCCCGAACCCGATTCGCGCCGCCTCGAAACCGCGTTTGGACTCACTTGGTTCAGCCGCATCGGTGTAATCACGGTGGTGCTGGCGCTCGCCTTCTTTTTCGAGTATGCGTTCGAGAATCACTGGATCACGGAGTGGGGCCGCGTCATCCTGGGACTGATCTGCGGCGGAGCGTCGTTATTGGCCGGTGAGCGGTTGTGGCGCGGCGCGCAGCGCACCTTTGCGCAGGCCTTGACGGCCGCCGGGATCGCTTTCCTGTACCTTTCGTTTTGGGCGGCATTCGCGCTCTATCACCTGGTCGCGCAGGCCGCGGCTTTTGCGCTGATGGTCCTGGTCACCGGCGCCGCCGGCGCGCTGGCGTTCCGGTACGACGGGCTGGCGATTGCCGTACTCGGCCTGTCCGTCGGCTATGCCACGCCTCTCCTGCTCGAAGTCGAGCGGCACCCCTGGTTCGTCCTGTCGTACACCGTGCTTCTGAATGCCGGTTCCGCCGTCGCGGCGCGCACCCGCCGGTGGCGGTGGCTGGAAGCGCTGGCACTGGGCGGAACGCTGGTGCTTTATGCGACGCAGATGCAGTTTCCTCCTTCCGGCAGCCGCTGGCTGTATACCCTGTTCCTCTGCCTGTATTACGCTCAGTTCGCGGCGGCGCCGCTGCAGCCGGTCTTTGTTGCGGCGCAGGTGCTCGCCGGGCCGGCGCTGGTACAAGTGTGGAATCCGGCATCTGGTGTGCTGGTCCTGGTTTTAATCATCGCCGTCGCCGGCCTGGGAGTGGCGGACAGGCGAAGCTGGTCCGCGGCGGTTCCCGCTTCGTTCGCGGCTCTCTGGCTGGCGTATGCCCAATGGCGCAGTCTCAATCCGGACCCGGTTTCGGTGTTCCCGCTGTTCCTGCTGCTTACCGCCGGTTTCGCTGTCTTCCTCGCTTGGCCTCTCTGGCGCGTCGCGTACCGGCATCAAGCTCTGCGGTTTCAGGATCTCGCGGTAGTGGCGCTCAATGCGGCCGTTTATTTTGCCGCGGTGTATGAGCTTCTTCAAACCAGCTACAGCGCCTACGAAGGTCTCTTCGCCGTTGGCGCGGCGTCCGTGGTCGCGCTCGCGGCGCGGTTGCTCTGGAATTATGATTCCCGCGCCGCTCTGCTGGCGGCTGGGATCGCATGGGTGCTCCTGGTGCTGGCTGCGCCCATTCAATTTGTGGGCTACCGGGTAACGCTGGCATGGGCCTTGGAAGCGGCGGCCATCGCGTGGATCGGCGTGCGCCTGACGCAGTGGTATGCCCTCTACCTGGCTGGCGCGGTTTTTGTTCTGGTTTTATTGAGGCTGGCGTTTGTCGATAGCGCGATGTACTCCAGCCCCGCGTCCTACCGGGAGCTCGCCAACGCGCGCTTCCTGGTGTTCCTGATTTCGGCTCTCAGTTTCTGGGCAGGGGCGTGGTGGACGCGTAAGGAAGCCCGCTTTGCCCTCCCTGCCTACATTGGCGGGCATGCGGTTCTGCTGTGGGGACTCGGCCTCGAGGTGGTGGGCTGGGCGGAGAGGACCGCCGCGCCCGAGAACGTCGGTAGCGTGATCAGCGCCTCAATTTCAGTAATGGTGGCAACCTACGCGGTAATTTTGGTGGCGGTGGGAGTGTTCCAGCGGAATGCGCCAACGCGCGTGCTTGGAGTTGCGCTCATCGGTTTCGTCGTGCTGAAGCTTTACCTGTATGATGTCTGGCTCTTGGGGCAATTCTACCGTATGGCCGCCTTTGGAATCCTCGGCGTGCTGCTGCTGGTAATGTCGTACTTTTATTCGCGTTTTCGCCATTCGATGGAATCGTGGTGGCGGCCTTAAGCCTCGCGTGAGCGCGGCGCAGGTTACAATGCGGGTTCATGAAACCCACCGCCGAAGCGCGCATCCGCGTGCGCTATGCCGAAACGGATCAGATGGGAGTCGTGTACTACGCCAATTACTTTGTATGGATGGAAGTGGGGCGTGTGGAACTCTGCAAGGCCTGCGGCTTCAATTACCGCGACATGGAGCGCGAGGACGGGATACTCATGGCGGTGGCCGAAGCGTCTTGCCGGTACGCCGCAGCGGCGCGCTTCGACGATGAAGTAGTGATCCGGACTTGGATTGAGGACGCAAATCCGCGCATCGTCACGTTCGGGTACGAGATGTGCGCGGCCGCCGACGGGCACAAGCTGGCATCGGGGCACACGAAACATTTTCTCGTCGACCGGGAATTTCGCCGGACCCGGCTTCCCGAAAAATATTTCAAGATGTTCGGGCTATAAATACGCCCATCGGAGATCCGGCCGACGGCCTTCGCGCCTATGGCCCTACCGATACCACCCGGACGGGGTTGATGACTCGACGAAATGAACAGACGATCGGTCAAATTCCCTGATATTCAGCCGATATGGAGATGAGAGGGACTATGCGAAAGACGCTCGCTGTCAGTTCGGGGGCCATTGTTTCTGCGGTGCTCACCCACGGATTCGTTTACTCCAGCATCCGTTTGGCCGGAGCGCTTTCGCCATTAACCTATCAAGGTTTTTTTCAGAACATGATTCTGTCAATCTGGGGTATCTGGAATCATCTCCAAGGATGGCCCGCAGATCGGAGTCACGTCGAGGAATTTGGACGCTTCTGCATGGCTCCCTTCGTTCTCCTGGTTTGTCCGGTGGTCGGCTTCGCCATATTCACAATCGTTGCCCGGCTGCCGATAGGTAGGCATTGCTGGAAGCCGATCATGGTTGCGATTGCACTAACAGTGCTTGCAATAGCTGTTCCCAATCCACTCCGGTCAGTTGGGCTCGACGTAGCGCAGGCTGAAGCCGGTAGGGCCGCCGTCGTATTCTTCCTGATGATCTGGACGGTCGCGGCCCCTTCCGGCTGCCCCACTCGGTGCTGCGAGATAAGTCCGCTCTAATTCGGGGCGGCGGCCAGCAATTCCCGCACCTTGTCGGCCAGTGCCGCCGGACGGAACGGTTTTTGAATGACGGCGGCGCCACGGATGTTGGTCCCATGACCTTTTAATATTTCCTCGGAATAGCCGGACATGAACAGCACGCGTGCGCCGGGATGGCGCGATCGCACCGCCTCCGCCAGCTCGCAACCATTCATGCGGGGCAGCCTCACATCGGTGAGCAGCAAATCAATGGAGTGCCCGGCGAGTTGCGATAAAGCCTCTTCGGCTGACGCCGCTTCCACAACTTCATACCCATTCTGCTGAAGCAGGCCGGACGCAAAACGGCGCACCTCGGGCTGATCTTCCACAAGAAGGATGGTTTCTGTGCCGCGCGGGCGTATTCCAGGCGCATTCGTCCCGGCGCGTTCCGGCGAAATTGGAATGCCGGCGGTTGCGGGCAAACAGATGTGAAATGACGTGCCTGCGCCGGGCTCGCTTTCCACATCGATATGTCCGCCGCTCTGCAGGATGACCCCGTGCACCGTGGCTAAAGCGAGGCCCGAACTCTGTCCCGCAGGCATCGTATTGCAGAAGGGCTCGAACAGATTCTGCCGCGTGGGCTCGTCCATACCCATGCCGGTATCGCGCACTGTGATGCAAACGTATTCGCCCGGACGAATCACCGAAAGACACCGCGGGCAAGACGGCCCGTAAGACGCCGCGCCGGTTTCGATCGTCAGAACGCCGCCCCGGGGCATGGTGTCGCGCGCATGGAACGCCAGATTTTGGATGACTTGCTCGAGCTGGCCCCGATCGACGGAGACGGCCCTCAAGGAAGGCGCGAGCGCTGTGCGGATCTCGATCTTGTCACCGAGCAGCGCCGGCAGGATCGCCGCCATCTGGTTGATCATGGCGTTCAAATCGAGGGCTTCCTGGCGGAGCAATTGCTTGCGGCTGAACGCCAGGAGTTGACGGATCAGGGCCGCCGCGGATTCGCCTGCCTTGCGAATCTCGTCGATTGGCTCGGCCATGGGATGTTCCGCCCCAAGTTCTTTGACCGCCAGGCTGGAATAGCCGTTGATGATGGTGAGCAGGTTATTGAAGTCGTGCGCCAGACCTCCGGCCAGACGTCCGATGGATTCCATCTTCTGCGCCTGCTGCAACTGGGCGTGCAACTTCTGATGTTCCTGCTCGGCTTTCTTGCGCTGCGTAATGTCCTGCGTAATGCCGATCATTCGAACGGGCAGGCCGCGCTCGTCGAAGAACATGCGGCCCCAGGAAGCGACCCAACGCTCCTGGCCGCCGGGCGCGTGAAGAGTGCGGAACTCGGAAAACGATTTCGCGCCGTGATCGGGGGAAAGTAGAGCCTGTATTTCGGCGGCCACGCGGGCCCGGTCTTCTGGATGCACCGCGTTGAGGAATTCCTGATTGGAGATTTCCGCATCCGGCGCGAAGCCGAAAAGCCTCTTGATGGCAGGGGACCAGACTCGCTTCCCGGATTGCGGGTAAACCTCCCAAGTGCCCAGGTGGCTGGCTTCGGTCGCCAGCCGCAGGTGTTCCTCGCTCTCCTGAAGAGCCATTTCCATTCGACGCTGTTCGGTGACGTCCCGGAGCGTGGTTACCGCCGCGCCCGAGTTCTCCGCTGTCGGCTGCGGCAGGGGATCCGAATTGATCGAGAGCCAGACGAGGGTCGAATCCGGCCGCGTCCACCCGAGAATTTCGTTCCGGGACGGGCGGCCGGTTCGCAGCGTTACCGCGACAGGATGCGCGCCGGGCAGAATCGGGGATGCGTCCTCGGTGATGACGCGCCACGGCGGGTCATGGAGGGTTCTCCCCATCATCTGTTCCGCCGGAACGCCGAGAATCCGTTCCGCGCTCGGATTGCAATAGATGATCCGGGCGGCGGAATCATGCACCAATACACCCTCGGATATTGCCGAGAGGATGGGGCCATACGGTTCTCCACCTGGTTGGCCGTACTCTGAGAAAAGGGTCTTGTGCTTTAGGGTTGAGTCTAGTGTCATGCGGCTTCGCGCGGGGGAGGTGGGTAAGCCGACTTGAATTATATCCTCAGCGATCCCGTTGCGATGGAATAATCTGCTGTTCCCTTTGGATAACAACGGAATGATATACATAGTGAATCCATGCGGAGACCATTCCTAATCAGTTTCCTGACGGCGCTGGTGCTGCTGCGGGCCGCGGCTGCCGCCGGCCCGGATCCCTGCGCCGGCGCCCGCGACCTGCGGCTCATTAACGGCAGAATCGCGACAATGGACCGCGGCAACACCGTGGTCCCGGAGGTGACGATCCAGGACGGCCGGTTTGCCTACATCGGCAAAGCCGCCGGAATGAAGCTCAACCCGTGCACGAAGACGATCAACCTGGGTGGGCGCACGGCGGTGCCCGGCCTCATCGATAATCACAATCACATCGTGCTGCTGGGGATGCGTCCGGGCCATGACATCCGGATCGAAACGGCGGCCTCGATTCCCGAAGTACAGTCCATGCTGAAGGCGCGGGCGCAAACGGTCTCTGCTGGCGCGTGGATCACCACCCTGGGCGACTGGAACATCAAACAGTTTGCGGAAAAGCGGGTGCCGACGCTGGCGGAGCTGGATGCAGTGCTGCCGCGCAATCCTTACCTCATGAACGGTGGAGGCGGCACGGTCACCAACAGCCTGGGCAAAACCTTTTTCGAGGGTAAGGGAATTGCGGTCAGTCCCACGGGCGTGATTGCCGGCCCCGCGTTCCTTATGGCGCTCAATGCGCTGCGCACAATCCAGACTTTCGACGAAATGAAACAGGGCACGTTGGACGCGATGACTTATCTGAACAGCCTCGGCCTCACCACCAGCTCGGATATGGGCGCGTTCGCTTTGCCCGGCTCGCCGGATCTGGAGGACGCGGCAGCAGCGGATACGGTGGAGAGTCTGAACCCGTGGACGATGTACGATACCTTCCGCGCGCTGCACCGCGAAAACAAACTGACGCACCGGCTCCGCATCTTCTTTCTCTCGCAAGACACGCGCCCCGATGTTCCGCTGTTGAAGAAGAGGCTGCTGAACGCATTCCCCGATTTTGGCGACGACATGATGAAGATATCGGGCGTCGGCGAATTCGCGACGGTCTGGCGTTTCCAGGGCGGCGCCACCCCAACCAATTACGAAGCTGCCCTTCAGTTGCTGGCGAAGCAGGGCTGGGCGTTCCAGCAGCACACCTTGTCGCTCAATGAAGACCAGTTCACGACCGGCACTTTCGAGAAAGTGAATGCCGTGACGCCAATCGCGAATCTACGCTGGTCCATTGCGCATGTGCCCAAGATCGACCGGCCGACGCTCGACCGCCTGAAAGCGATGGGCGCCGGCGTGGCGCTGCACGGATGGCTGTATCTGGGCGGCACTCCACAAAACGGCGGACCGCCGTACCGAACTATTCTGGATAGCGGCGTGCACGCCGGGGCCGGCTCCGACGCCGCCGCGGTCTCCGTCTTCGATCCCTGGCTGATCATCTATTACATGGTGACGGGCAAGAATTCCGCCGGAGAGCTAATCAATCCCGGCCAGCAGATTACCCGCATGGAGGCCCTGCGCCTGTACACGGCCGAGAACGGATGGTACACGCATGAAGAGGATCAGTTGGGGACCATCGAGGCAGGCAAACTGGGCGACCTGGCGGTGCTGAGCGACGATTTCTTCGATGCGAAGAAAGTCTCCGACGAAGGAATCAAAAAGCTGCGCTCGGTATTGACGGTCGTGGGCGGCCAGGTGGTGCACAATCAGATGCGATAACATGCCTTCACGGAAGCGCCACCGTGAGGAGCGGCGCTCTTGTTCTATCCTGAAACTATGGATCGCGTGCGCGGCGTCAGTGAGTCCGATGCCAACTGGATTGCGAAGCAGATCTACCGGGCGCTGAAAAAAAAGATCGGACGGGTTCCGAAAGCCAAGACCCTTACCGCGTATCACACCCCGACGCTGCTGGCCTCGACTTGGATGGACACGGTTGTCGCATCGGCCCGAACCGTTCCGCCACTTCTCAAAGAACTCGCGCAGTTGAAAGTGGCGGCTCTCGTCGGGTGTCCGTTTTGAATCGACCTGCATTCTGCCGTGGGCAGAAAGGCGGGGATCACGGAGACACAACTGCAGGATCTGGCAGACTTTGAGCACAGTCCTGCGTTCGATGCCACGGAGCGGCTGGTTTTGCGGCTGGCCACCGCGATCACGCGCACGCCTGCCTCAGTGAGCGACGAGTTGTTTGCCGCTTTGCGCGGCGCATTCCGGGAAGAGCAACTAGTGGAACTCACAACCGCCATCGCGTGGGAAAATTATCGCGCGCGCTTTAACCGCACGTTTGCGATTGCGTCGGAGGGATTTTCCGAAGGCGCGTTTTGTCCGCTTCCCGAGACCCAGGCAGCGCCCGGCAACCGATCGTGACAAAACGCACGGAACGTTAACCTGGAGGGCCGAAGGCTAACTTTCGGCAGCTTGTTCGTGCTCACCATCGCTCGTAGCATCGAGGAGAGTTGAAGACGAAGGGAGCTTCCCGGCATGCCAGAACGAGCGGCGGACCAGTACGAGCAAACACGGGCTTACCTGACATTCCTGCTCGATCATGAAGACGAGTGCACGAAGGCAAACTGTCCGCTGTGCCGGGTGGCACAGAGCATCTACGATCTGATCCGCGCGCAGTCTCCGCCCCCGAAATGGCCGGCGGTGTATCCGTGGGACGAGCCGACCACGATTCAGTAGCGCGCGCGCCCATCATACGGTGTGTTTCCGCAACGATCGTTGCGGAATTCCAGAAGGGTTTGTTCCAACGAAAGAGGTTAAGGTGTAGTGTCCGCTTGGTACCAAGGGGAGCGAATCGGTCCTGATTGAGGGTCACCCTTACCTGTTTTTCTTTTTGGGTGTGGCCTCGATCTTCTCTCACACCTCATTATCCCGCGCGCGGGGTCGCGGAACGGTTGCGAGGAGTGTGGTTTTGGTTGTAAGCCGCTGGTTCTGGGAGGGATTGCGAAATTTT
>CAZKQQ010000154.1:0-16210 GCA_964554945.1 uncultured Solibacteraceae bacterium
TGGAAGGGATCGCGGGCGTAGATCTCGAGCTCGCTGACGTAGGGAACGAGGAACCGGCCGGCGTCGTCCCGCGACACCCCGAGCGTCGTCTGGGTGAGGTCGTTGGTGCCGAATGAGAAGAACTCGGCGGCGCCCGCGATCTGGTCCGCCGTGAGCGCGCCGCGCGGCACCTCGATCATGGTGCCAACCAGGTAGCGGAAGCGGACGTCCTTCTCGCGCATCACCTCGGCCGCCACTCGCCGGACGACGTCAGCCTGGAGCGCGAGCTCCTTCACGTGCCCGACGAGCGGAATCATCACCTCGGGTTCGACCGCGACGCCTTCTCGCCGGACGTTGGCCGGGGCCTCGAAGATCGCCCGCGCCTGCATCTCGGTGATCTCGGGATAGGTGACGCCGAGCCGGCAGCCACGATGGCCCAGCATCGGGTTGAATTCGTGCAGCTCTTCGACGCGATGCAAGAGTTCCGGCAGCTTGGTTTTGAGGTTCTTCACCTCGGCTCCGAGCCGCGCGTATTTAGCCGCGATCTCTTTCTTCTTTTTGGCGTCCGCGTGCGGCAGCACCGCGATATCCACCATCAAGTCTTCGCGCTTGGGGAGGAACTCGTGCAGCGGCGGTTCGAGCGTGCGGATGACGACCGGATACCCGTCCATGGCAACGAACAGATCGGCGAAATCCTTCTTCTGGAAGGGCAGCAGCTTAGCCAGCGCTTTGCGGCGGGTCTTCTCGTCGCGCGCGAGGATCATGGCCTGCATGTGCGGAATGCGGTCTTCCGCGAAAAACATGTGCTCGGTGCGGCAGAGGCCGATGCCTTCGGCGCCGAATTTACGGGCGGCCTTGGCGTCACGGCCGATGTCGGCATTGGCGCGCACGCCGAAATCGCCGCGGAACTCGTCCGCCCAGTCCATGAAGGTCGCGAGGACGCCGGAGGTAGGATCGGCGTCGAGCGTGTTGGCCTGGCCGGCGAACACTTCGCCCGTCGACCCGTCGAGGGAGAGCCAATCGCCTTCCTTCAGCGTGACCGGCTTGCCCTTCACGGTGACGCTGACCTGCTTTTTGCGCTCATCGACAGTGACGGCTTCCGCGCCCGCCACGCAGGGAGTTCCCATGCCGCGGCAGACCACCGCGGCGTGGCTGGTCATGCCGCCGCGCGATGTGAGAATGCCTTTGGCGACCTCCATGCCATGAATATCGTCAGGAACCGTTTCCTTGCGGACCAGAACCACGGGACTCTTCTTGGCCTTCTCCACCGCGTCATCCGCGGTGAATACGATGGTACCGACCGCGGCGCCCGGGGATGCCGGCAAGCCGGTCGCGAGTTTGGCCAACGACTTCTTGGAAGCGGGATCGAGCACCGGATGCAACAGCTGATCGAGTTGTTGCGGCTCCACGCGCAGCACGGCTTCTTCCTTCGAGATGAGGCCTTCCTGCACCATGTCCACCGCGATGCGCACCGCCGCCGGACCCGTGCGCTTGCCATTGCGGGTCTGCAGCATGTACAGCTTGCCATCCTGGATGGTGTACTCGAAATCCTGGATATCGCGGTAATGCTTTTCGAGTTTGGTGGTGATTTCGTGAAGCTGCTGGTAGACCGCGGGATTCCAGGCTTGGAGCTCGGAAATGGGATGCGGCGTCCGGACGCCCGAAACGACGTCCTCTCCCTGCGCGTTCTCCAGGAACTCGCCATAGAAAGCGTTCTCGCCGGTGGAAGGATTGCGCGTGAAACCGACGCCCGTGGCGGAGGTCTCGCCGAGGTTGCCGAACACCATGGCCTGCACATTCACCGCGGTGCCCAGGTTGTCCGGAATCTGATTCATCTTGCGGTAGTGGATGGCGCGATCGTTGAACCAGGAGCGGAACACGGCGTCACGCGCGCCGGCAAGCTGCGCCATCGGATCCTGCGGGAACGGTTTCCCGGTTTTCTTCTGCACCAGTTTCTTATAGCCATCGATCACCTGCTGCAGGTCTTTGGCGGTGAGGCCGGTGTCGAGCTTGGCCTTGGCTTTTTTCTTTTGACCGTCGAAGATGTGCTCGAACTCGTCCTTGGGGATTTCGAGGACCACGTTGCCGTACATCTGAATGAAGCGGCGGTAGCAATCGTACGCGAAGCGAGCATTGTTGGCCTTGGCTTCGAGGGCCTTCACCGTCTGATCGTTCAAGCCCAGGTTGAGAATGGTATCCATCATGCCCGGCATGGAAAACTTCGCGCCGGAACGCACGCTCACCAGCAGCGGATTCTGCAGATCGCCCAGTTTTTGTCCCATGCGCTGTTCGAGGGTGCGGAGGGCTTCGACCATCTGCTGATTGATTTCGTTGGGAACCGCGTTTTTGTTCTCGAAGTAGATATTGCAGACTTCGGTGGAAATGGTGAAGCCGGGCGGCACCGGCAGATTGGCCCGCGACATTTCAGCCAGCCCGGCGCCTTTGCCGCCGAGCGTGTCTTTCATCTTTCCGTCGCCGTCGGCGGTTCCGTTGCCGAATGAGTAAACGTGCTTCTTCATTGTTCGCTCCTGGGTACAATTTCGGAAAAATCAGCTATCGTGGAGAATTCTTTGAGCAGAGTGGCGAGCAACGTCAGACGATTCTGCCGGACGCGCGCGTCCTGTGCGTTCACCAGCACCTTATCGAAGAACAGGTCCACCTTCGGGCGCAGCCGCGAAATTACGCTCTCGATGGGCTGGCCGGCGATACCCTTGTACTCGTTGTAGAGGTCCTGCTCCGGACCCGGCTCCAGCAGGCCGGCTTCAATGGCGCCGCCACCGGTAAATTTCGCCTGCTCGAGAATGTTCTTGATGCGCTTGAAACTGGCGGCGAGCGGCTCGAAATCGGGGGAGGAGCGCAGGTTTTGAACGCGCACCAGGCGCGCTTCCAAATCCACCAGGCTGGTCCAACCCGCGGCCATGCAGGCATTGATCTCGTCATACTTAAAGCCGCGGATGTCTTTAAAGTAATAACGAACGCGATCCGCGAGAAACTCCCGCAGAGGCCCGTCCGTCAGATACTTCTCCAAAGAGATATCGAGTTTGCCTTCGACAATAATCCGGACGATGCCCTGGGCCGCGCGGCGCAGCGCAAAGGGGTCGCGCGAGCCGGTGGGAATCAATCCCACGCGGAAGCAGCCGGTCAGTGTGTCCAGCTTGTCGGCGAGCGCAGCGATGCGGCCCGCGTGGTTACGGGGGATCGCGTCCTCCATGCTCTCGGGCTTGTAGTGATCGTAGATAGCCTGCCAGACCGGTTCCGGCTCGCCTTGCGCCCGGGCATACAGGCCGCCTACGACGCCCTGCAATTCGGTGAACTCTTTGACCAGCTCCGTGGTGAGATCGCACTTCGCCAGTTCCGCGGCGCGAACCGCGTGCGCGTCGCCGCCGAGATCGCGGACGAGCGTCATCATGCGCTCGGCCTTTTCCAGGTATGAGCCCAGCTTGGCCTGGAACGTCACGTGGGCCAGATCGGGCTTGCGGTCGGCCAGTTTCCTTTTCTGATCGGTCTCCCAGAAGAAACGGGCATCATTGAAGCGCGCCCGCAGCACGCGCTCATTCCCGCGACGAACGTATCCCTGCGGATCGGAGCCGATATTCATGACGGCCACAAAATGAGGCGCCAGCTTCCCGGATGCATCTTCCACTGAGAAGTATTTCTGATGGTGGCGCATCACGGTGACCAGCACCTCTTCCGGTAATTCGAGAAACTGCGGATCGAATCCTCCGGTAATGGTGGTGGGATACTCGGTCAGATAGACGAGCGTTTCGAGCAGCGCCGGATCCGGCTTCACGCGCACGCCATCGAACTGCCCGCGGATGCGGTTGCGCCGTTCTTCAGCCGAAAGAATGACGTAATGATCGCGCAGACGCTGTTCGTAATCGGCAATGGTGACGGCGATTTCGGGGGAACCCAGGCGCCGGTGTCCAGCCGTGAGCGCTCCGGAGCGAACGCCGGCCAGCTCGAAGGGCACCACCTCATCACCGAGCAATGCCACCAGCCACCGGATAGGCCGGATGAACTGCGGCCCGCCTTTGCCGGTCCAGTACATCGATTTAGGGAAATAGATCTTGAGAATAATCCCCGGCAGCGATTCGGCCAGGATCTCCTTCGTGCTTCGACCGTTTATTTTTTTGACGAAGTAATAATATTCGCCTTTGGGCGTGGATTCGGACGAGAGATCTTCGGGACGAACTCCCTGCTTGCGCGCAAACCCGGCCACCGCCTGTGGGGGTGCGGATTTCGCAGGCCCCGCCACGCGCTCCTCGGTGTCGGGCTGACGGTCGGGAAGTCCTTCGGCGCGAAGCACCAGGCGCCGCGGCGTGGCGTCGAGTTTGACGGTTTCGTGCGGGACTCCAGCCTTCTCAAACAGAAGGTGGAGACTTTCGAGCGCGCCGGGAATCATCCAATCCGGAGTCTCTTCGGTACCGATTTCGAGCAGAAACGGGAGTGTCATTGCGCTCCCTGTGCGGCCGAAGCGGCCTGCTGCTGGTCCACCCATGCCTGCGCGACGCCGACTGCCAGCTTCCGAACGCGCTGAATTACGCCCACCCGCTCGGTGACGCTGATCGCGCCGCGGGAATCGAGAGTGTTGAACAGATTCGAGCATTTCAGAACCTGATCGTAGGCGGGGAGCAGCGGGAATCGTTTCTTCTCGGTCGATTTCGGGTTATAGAGACCAAGCAACCGCGCCGCTTCGGCTTCATGCAGCTCGAACAGTTTCCAGAGCGTCGGGATATCGGCCATCTCGAAGTTATAGACCGAATACTGCAACTCATCCATATAACGGACGTCGCCGTAAGAAACACCTGGGGCCCATTCGATGTCGTACACACTGTCGCGCACTTGCAGGAACGCGGTCAGGCGCTCCAGGCCGTAGGTTAACTCCGCCGGGACGAGGTCGAGATCGATACCGCCGCATTGCTGAAAATAGGTGAATTGCGTGATCTCCTGGCCATCGAGCATGACCTGCCAGCCGACGCCCCAGGCGCCGAGTGTAGGAGCTTCCCAGTTGTCTTCTTCAAACTTGATGTCGTGCTGGCGGAGATCGATGCCGATGGCTTCGAGGCTGCCGAGATACTGCTCGATGACATCGCCGGGCGAGGGCTTCAAAATCACCTGAAGCTGCGAGTGCTTGTAGAGCCGGTTAGGATTATCGCCATAGCGGCCATCGGCCGGGCGGCGGCTGGGCTGGACGTAGGCGACGCGATAGGGCTTCGGTCCCAAAACGCGCAGAAACGTCTCGGGGCACATGGTGCCGGCGCCGACTTCGATATCGTACGGTTCCTGAATGATGCAGCCGCGCTCGGCCCAGTAGTGTTTCAGCTTGAGGATGATGTCTTGAAAAGATTGCATTCGGAAATCACGCCACGGCTTCAAACAGGGACGCGGTGATCAGCCGCCGTTCCACGTGCTCTTCAATTTGCTGCACCAAGAACCGGCGCAGATCAGCGGCAGTGGTTTGGCTCCATGCATTAGTCGAAAGTTCCGCAACCGGTTTTTTCAGCATCTCGGCGGCCATCTTGCGAGAATCCGCGGTTAGTTCCCAAGTACTCCCCACGCCCGGCAGACGGCGGCAATCGCCACACAGCAAACCGGCGCGTCCGCGGCCAAAAAAAGCCCGCTCCGCCACGCCGTCCGCGCCCGCATCATCGAGCACGCTGCCGCAGCCTAAACACACATGCAACTCCGGCAGCCATCCGGAAAGCCGCACCGCCCACAGCGAAAAATAGGTGACGGCACGCCACACCCGGCCCGCATTCTCCGGCTTGCCGCCCGGCCGAAGGTACTCCAGCACAGCCAGCAAAAGTCGAAAAAACCTCTCGTTCGGCTCGGCGGCGGGCAGCATCTGCTCGCTCACCTCCGCGAAATAGTCCAGCGCCACGCTGATCCAGTAATCCGACACCAGATCGAATTGGGAACGGATCAACTCGCAGGAATCCAGGTTGACCAGCTCGCGGGTTTCCCGCTGGAAGTACGCCATCCGCACGTGCGACAACCGTTCGAGGCCGGCCCCGAACGGGCTTTTCGGCCGGCGCGCCCGCTTGGCCACGCCCCGCAACCTACCCTGATCCCGAGTGAGAAAGCTGACGACGAGGTCGGCTTCTTTCAGCGGATAAGTACGCAGAACAAGAGCTTCGCTGACACGCGCTGGCACACGTGGAAGTTCCAGAGTAGCACGGGTGTGGCGCGCTCGCGCGCCGCGCTATAGTGAACTGAAACCATGGGCCGCATTCGCATTCTTCCCGACCAGGTGGCGAACAAGATTGCGGCCGGGGAAGTGGTCGAGCGCCCGGCTTCGGTGGTCAAGGAGCTGCTCGAGAATTCGCTGGATGCGGGCTCGACCGACCTGCGAGTGGAAGTGGAATCGGGCGGCAAGCGCCTCATCCGCATCGTCGACGATGGCTGCGGGATGCTACGCGACGACGCCCTGCTGGCGTTTGAGCGCCATGCGACCAGCAAGCTACGCGACGTCAAGGACCTGCTCTCGATTGCGACGCTCGGCTTCCGCGGCGAAGCTTTGCCATCGATCGCTTCGGTGTCGCGGCTGCTGCTCGAGACGCGATCCAGCGAAGAAACCACGGGGACGCGCATCGAGATCGCCGGGGGCAAAATGCTGCGGTGCGAAGAAGCCGCCCTCGGCGGCGGCACCGCGATCACGGTTCGCGATCTGTTTTACAATGTCCCCGCCCGGCGAAAATTCCTTCGCACCGAGCAGACCGAACTGGCGCACATCGCGTCGCTGGTGACGCACTACAGCCTGGCGCATCCCGATAAAACGTTCCGGCTCACCAGCGGCGGCGGCGAACTGCTGCACGCCACGCCGGTCGGCACGCTCGAAGAGCGCGTGTATCAGATCTTCGGAAGCCAGGTGCTCGATGAATTGGTCGAAATCGGCGTGCGGGACAAGGATTTGTTCTTACCCGCTCCGAACGTCCCGCCTTCGCAAGCCATCGCGGAATACCGCAGCGAACCCGATGAGCCGCCGTCGAGAAAATTCCGCCTCAAAGGCTTTTTCTCGCGGCCGCAAGTACAGAAGGCGAACCGCAATTCGATTTACATTTTTGTGAACGGCCGTCTGATCCGCGACCGGACGCTGCTGCACGCGCTATCATCGGCATATCACAACCTGATGCCGCCAGCGGCATTTCCCTTTGCGCTGCTGTTCCTGGAATGCGCTCCCGAAGAAGTGGACGTGAATGTCCATCCGTCCAAAACGGAAGTACGGTTCCGCCACGGTTCCTTCGTGCATGATTTTGTTCGCGACACCTTGCGCGAGCGCTTGATGGAGAGCCGGCCGGCGCCCACATTCTCACCGTCGGCGCGGGTGTCGACGGCGCCACAGCCCGCCGCCGATCTGCCCTATTCCGAATTCAGCCAGATGTTGGAGAACGAGGGACCACCCGCCGCCGCTTCGGAGCTGCCTGCGCCGGTGGAGGGGGTGCTGCCGGAGTTTACGCTCCGGCCCGCGGCCGGGCCCGCGCCGCGCCTCGATTTCAGCGCACCGCCGCTCGAAGTGACTCCCGGGCCAGCGCCCTCGGGCAAACTTCTGCGGCGCCCCGACGCTCATGGCGAGTTCCCTCCGGAAGCCGTTCCGCCGCCGGAGATATCGCTCTCGGTGCTTTCGGACCTGCGGCCCCTGGGGCAGATTCACGAGAGCTTCATTATTGCCGCCGGCCGCGACGGGCTCTGGATCATTGATCAGCACGTGGCCCACGAGCGCATTCTGTTCGAACAGGTGATGAAGCAGCGCGCCGCGGGGCGGGTCGAGGTCCAGCGCCTGCTGATGCCGCTGATCCTGCAGCTGACGCCGGAGCAGCAGATCGACTACGCGCGGATTGCCGATGAGCTGCATGCCTCCGGCTTCGAGACGGAGCCCTTCGGCAACCGAACCATCGCGGTAAAAGCGGCGCCGGCCGCGGTCGGCGCGGCGGAGTTGGAGAAGATCATCTTTGAAATTCTCGAGACCGCCGAAACCGAGCTGCGCGGCGCGTCGCTAGACGATCTGCGCCGCAACATCTGCGCGTCCATCGCGTGCCAGGCCGCGATCAAGATCAACACGCGCCTGGATGCCGCGAAGATGGAGTGGTTGCTGCGCGCGCTGGCGCAAACCGATTGTCCCATGAGCTGCCCCCACGGCCGCCCCATCGCAATGCACTATTCCACGCGCGAAATTCTGAAAGCGTTCCACCGGATCTAAGCCGCGCCCGGCGGCAACTTACACCTGCACAAGCTGGCGCGCCGCCTGGGCCGCGTGCCGGGCCTCGTTGCCGGCTTCGGCAGTCAGGTCGCGCACACCGAACTGGAGACCGATCTTCTTGAGGAAATCATTAGGCGGGATGCCGCCGGCAAAGACCCAGACGAAATCATTGGGGAGTTCCTGGACGGCGCCGTTGACTTCGAGACTCACGGAACCGGCTTTAAACTCGACGGGAATCGAGTTAAACACGACGTTCACTTTTCCTGTGCGCATGCATTCCGCAATGCGCGCGGCGTTGCGCTCCTTGATGCGGCTGAAGGCTTCTTTCCGGTAGGAAAGCGTGACCGTATTGCCGTGCTGATGGGCGAGGCCCATGGCGGCCTCAATGGCGCTATCGCCGCCGCCGACAACCAGGATTTTTTTGTTGGTGTAGTGGTCGGCTTCGATCAGACGATACATGACTTTCGGCAGCTCCTCGCCTTTCACGCCGAGTTTTCGGGGAGTGCCGGTCCGGCCGAGCGCCAGGACGACCGCGCGCGAGCAATAGCGGCCCTTGCCGGTGACAACTTCAAAAATGCCGTCGGGACCTTTCTGAATGCCGTCCACTTTCTCGCCCGTTCGAACTTTGAAATCCACGCGCTCCAGAACCTGGTTCCAGAACGCCAGGAGGTTCTCTTTCGAAAGCTCGGTCTTTTTGAACTTGCCGTACATGGGAAAGTCAACCGGGCTGGTCATGACCAGCTTTTGCCGCGGATACTTGGCCACAGTGCCGCCGATCTCGTCCTGTTCCAGAGTCAGATAATTGAGCTTGTTTTCGATCGCGCGCAGAGAGGCGCTGATTCCCGCAGGCCCGGCTCCGACAATCAACACATCGTACACATTCGGGTTTGCCGGAACCGTCCCCATGGCTTTCAGGCGGTCCCGGATCGTGTCGATGGTTTCGCGGCCCTGGTTGACGGCGTTCTTGATCAATGCCAGACCGCCGAGTTCGCCGATGATAAACAGGTTCGGAATGCTGGTCTCATATTCGTCGGTCATGTAGGGCATGTCGGCGCTCATGCTGGGCGTGGCCCTCACCATGGTAATGGCGCCGACCGGGCATGCTTCGGCGCAGAGACTGTGGCCAATACATTTGTAGCCGTTCACGATGACCGCCTTGCCGCCGAGCATGGCAAGGACATCGCCTTCCGGACAGACCGTCGTACAAATGTGGCAGCCGATGCAATGTTCGGTGGCAATATGCGGATGTTGCGCTTTTGGTCCTTCGGAATACACCTTCCCCTTTTCGGCGGCCGCGCGGGCCTTCGCGTCCCTGGTCTTCAGACTGCGCAGGTACAGAGTGAAGGGGATTCCGAGAATCGCGCCGTAAAGAAGGGCATAGAGCCCATAGGAAGAGAGGGTGTCGATCATAAATCCGAAGTCCGGGAAGTCACGCGTGACCTGGTCTGTCAGGCAAGTCATGCTCCCGAATTAACCTCTGTAAATCGGGGGCGGAAAGAATACCAGTTACCGGTTTGGATTGCGGAGAGCTTCAAGCGCGGGTGTAAGAACTGCGGGCAAATCCGCCCTGTGCTGTGCCTTTGCGCACAGAGTTGACAGGTGGGCGGCATTTCTGCAAAAATCGCGTGTAGGCGAATAAAAGGCGAAGTATGGGCGCCGCTCTTCTTCAAAAACAGTTCGAATCGGTGCTGCAGTGGCAGCCCCGCGCGGCGCCGGAACTGGTGCGCACCGGGATTCCTGAAATCGATGCCGCTACCGGCGGGCTGCCGCGCGGTTCGCTGACGGAAGTTTTCGGCCCGGCTTCTTCCGGGCGTACGAGCCTGCTGGTTTCGATTTTGGCTGCAGCTACCGAGCGCCAGGAAGTGTGCGCGCTGGTGGACGCGGAAGATTCCTTCGATCCGGTTTCCGCCGCGGATGGCGGCGTGCGACTGGAACGATTGTTGTGGATCCGCTGCGGACATAATGCGGAACACGCATTGAAATCGGCGGATCTGCTGATTCAGGGCGGGGGATTCGGCCTGGTGGCGATGGATCTGGGCGACACGCCGCCGCAGACGGCGCGCCGCATATCGCTGACGTCCTGGTTCCGGCTGCGGCGGGCGGTGGAAAACACGCCCACCGTGTTGTTGACGGTGGCGCGGCAATCGAACGCGAAGACCTGCGCCTCGCTGATGCTGGAATGCTCCCGGGAAGGCGTGATGTGGGAGGGAGGCACGCCGCTGCTGCGCGGGATGCGCGTGCGCGTAGCGCGGCGCAAGCCGGTCCGCGAAGTGACGGCTTCCTTCCAGTCCATTGCCGTGGAGTAGCTATGTTCGCGTCTCTTCACGGCAGCGGAAATTTGCGCGCATTGGCGTTCGAGTTTTCTCCGGTAGTGGAGCAGACCGCGCCGGACACAGTGACGTTCGACGCTGCCGGCCTGGAGCGGCTCTTCGGGCCGGTGCAGGACATCGCCGCGGCGGTACTGCGCGGTGCCGGCGAAACGGGAGTGACCGCGCATCTGGCACTGGCCGCCAATGCGGACGCCGCGATTTGCGCGGCGCGCGGATTCGCGGGAGTCAGCATTCTTCCCCAGGGCGATGAAGGAAAATTCCTGGCGGCGCTGCCGCTGAAGCTGCTGGAACCTTCTCCCGAATTGCTGGAGACGCTGGAGCGATGGGGCATCCGGCGGTTTCATGATCTGGCCGCACTGCCGCCATTGGGCATTGCCGAGCGGCTGGGGCCGGAAGGCCTGCGCTTGCGGGAACTGGCGCGCGGCGAGAGGGAGCGGAAGCTGGCGCCGCTGGAAGATCCGGCGCATTTTGAAGAGGAACTCGAGCTGGACTACCCGGTGGAACTGCTGGAGCCGCTGGCATTCGTGCTCTCGCGGTTTCTGGGCGGATTGACGATGCGGCTGATGACGCGGGGGCTGGCTACGGACGAACTGCGGCTGCGGCTGAAACTGGAACCCCGGGGCGTCCACGAGCGCACGCTGCGATTGCCCGTGCCCTCGCTCGACCACCGGGCATTTCTGAAGCTGATGCAACTGGACCTGGCGGCGCATCCACCCGCGGCGCCGGTGGTGCATGTGCATCTGGAAGCGAATCCGGTGAAACCTCGCGCGGCGCAGCGCGGACTATATCTTCCCGTGGCGCCCGAGCCGGTCAAGCTGGAACTGACATTGGCGCGGATCAAAGCGTTGGTAGGGGAGGAGAAAGTCGGGTCGCCGGAGTTGTTGGATACACACCGGCCGGGGGCCCACAAAATGGGGACAGACGCATTTTTTCGTGGCTCGTTCAGCGCGAAAGGATACCGCTTACATAAAACGAAAAACGGCGTCTGTCCCCGTTTTTCATTGCGCATATTCCGGCCGCCCCGGGCGGCGCGGGTGGCTGTCGCTTCGGGACGGCCAAACTTCGTGAACGCCGATGGCGTTCGCGGACGGGTTCTCGAACTCGCGGGGCCATGGCGCACGTCCGGGGACTGGTGGACCACGGATCCGTGGGAACGGGACGAGTGGGATATCGCGCTGAGCGACGGCGCGCTGTACCGCATATATTGCGCGCCGCCGGGCTGGTTTGTGGAGGGCAGCTATGACTGACGGGTATGTCGAGCTGCATGCGCGCTCCGGCTTCAGCTTTCTCGAAGGGGCTTCGGTACCCGAGGAACTGGCCGGCGTCTGCGCCCATTACGGCATGCCGGCCATGGCGCTGGTGGACCGGAACGGGATCTACGGCGCGCCGCGGTTCCACATGGCGGCGAAGAAGGCGGCAATCCGCGCGCACATCGGCTCGGAAATCACCTGCGCGCACGGCGTGACGTATCCGCTGCTGGTGGAGAAGCGCGAAGGCTATCGCAACCTGTGCCGGCTCATCACCCGCATGAAACTGCGCTCCAAAAAGGGCGAAGGCGCGGCCACCCTGGAAGAACTGGCGGAGTATTCCGAAGGACTGATCTCGATCACGCGCCATCCCGATGAGCGCCTGATCGACATTTTCGGCAAGCACAACGTGTACGCCGAACTGCAACGGCACTATCATCGCGAACAAGAGGCGCGCAACCAGGAGATCGTCGCGCGCGCCCGGCGGCTCGGCATACCGCTGGTTGCGACCAATGCCGTGGCGTACGCCATGCCGCCGCAGCGCGAACTGCTCGATGTGTTCACGTGCATTCGCCAGAAAGTGACTCTGGACACGGCCGGACGCCTTCTCGAGCGCAACTCCGAACGGCACGTGAAGACGCCATTGGAAATGGCGCGGTTGTTCGCCGATCTGCCCGAGGCGATCGCGAATACGCTGGAGATCTCTTCGCGGCTGGAATTTACGCTGGCCGATCTCGGGTACGAATTTCCAAAGTATCCGGTGCCTGAAGGCGAGACCATGATGTCGTTTCTGCGCAAGCGCGCCGACGAAGGCGCCCGCCGACGGTATCAGCCATATAGCGACCGCGCGCGGCAGCAGATCGAGCGGGAACTGGCGCTGATCGAAAAGCTGGAGCTGCCCGGCTATTTCCTGATCGTCTGGGACATCGTGCGCTTCTGCAAAGAAAGCGGCATTCTGGTGCAAGGGCGCGGCTCGGCCGCCAATAGCGCGGTGTGCTACGCGCTTGAGATTACAGCTGTCGATCCGGTGGGGATGGACCTGCTGTTCGAACGCTTCCTATCCGAAGAGCGCGGCGAGTGGCCCGATATAGATATCGATCTTCCCAGCGGCGATCAGCGCGAGCGCGCCATCCAGTACGTTTACGAGCGCTTCGGGAAACTCGGAGCCGCCATGACCGCCAACGTGATCACGTACCGCGGCCGTTCCGCGGCGCGGGAGGTAGGCAAGGCGCTGGGTTTCGAAATCACCACGCTCGAAAAACTCTCGAGCCTGGTGCGCGCGTGGGAATGGAAAGATCCCAAGGACACCACCGAACGCCAGTTCCGCGAGGCCGGGTTCGACCTTCATCATCCGCGCGTGCGCAAATTTTTCGAGCTGTACCGGATGGCGCAGGACCTGCCGCGGCATCTCGGCCAGCATTCCGGCGGCATGGTGATTTGCCAGGGGCAACTCGATTCGGTGGTTCCGCTGGAGCCCGCCACCATGCCCGGGCGCGTGGTGGTGCAGTGGGACAAAGAAGATTGCGCCGATATGGGGATCATCAAAGTAGACCTGCTTGGCCTGGGGATGATGGCGGTGATCGAAGAGTGCCTCGATTTGATTCCCAAAGTTCACGGCGAAACGGTGGATCTGGCTCACCTGCCGCCCAAAGATCCTGCTGTTTTCACGGCGCTGCAGAAGGCGGATACGATCGGCATGTTTCAGGTGGAGAGCCGCGCGCAGATGTCGTCGCTTCCGCGCATGATGCCGAAGACGTTTTACGACATCGTGGTGCAGGTGGCGATCATCCGGCCGGGGCCGATCGTGGGCAAGATGGTGCATCCGTATCTAAACCGGCGCCAGGGGCGGGAGGCGGCGGACTGCTTACACCCGTCGCTGGAGGAGGTTTTGCGGCGCACTCTGGGAGTGCCTTTGTTTCAGGAGCAACTACTGCGGATGGCCATGATCGCGGCCGGATTCACCGGCGGCCAGGCCGAAGAACTGCGGCGCGCCATGGGATTCAAGCGCTCGGAAAAACGCATGGCCGATATCGAAGTGAAGCTGCGCGCCGGCATGGAGCGCAACGGCATTACGGGAAAGGCGCAGGAGGATATTGTCCGCTCCATCACTTCGTTTGCGCTGTACGGATTTCCGGAATCGCACGCGGCGAGTTTCGCGCTGCTGGCGTATGCCAGTGCCTATTTGAAATGCAATTACCTGGCAGCATTCACGTGCGCCATGTTGAACAACCAGCCGATGGGGTTTTATCCGCCGGCGATTTTGATCAAAGACGCGCAACGGCATGGGCTGCGCGTGCTGCCGGTGGATGTGACGTGCTCGGAATGGAAGTGCACGGTGGAGTTTAGCGGGGCGGACCCGCAGGTCCGCGCGGGTTGCCCTGAACCTGGGGGTCGGCCCTACTTGCGTCTCGGATTGCGCTACGCCAAAGGCCTGCGTGAAGAGGCCGGCCGCGCTCTGTTGGCGGCCCGCGCCGCGCGACCCTTCAGCAGCGTGGATGACCTGGCGGTGCGCGTTCCCGCGTTGAGGAAAGATGAAGTCAACCGGCTGGCCGAGATCGGGGCGCTCAATTCACTCGACAAGCTGCACCGCCGCGACGCTCTCTGGCAGGCGCAGCGGGCGGTCTTGCCGGTCGGTCCGCTATTGGCTTCACTCGAGGAAAAAGACGCGCCCTCGCCGCTCGCGCGCATGAATACCGAAGAGCGCTTGTGGGCCGATTATCGCGGCACGGGAATGACCATCGGCCGCCATCCCATGGCCTACCGCCGCGCCGAAATGAATGCGCGCGGCGTCACGCCTGCCATCAACCTGGGCGCGGTTTCAGACGGCCGGCTGGTGCGGATTGCCGGGTCGGTGATTGTCCGCCAGCGACCCGGGACGGCGAAAGGATTCGTCTTTCTCAGCATGGAAGATGAAACCGGCATCATGAACGCGATCATCACGCCACCGATGTTCGATCGCTACAAGTTAGAGGTGCTGAGCGAACCTTTCCTGCTCATTGAGGGTATCCTGCAAAACCTCGACGGCGTGATTTCGGTGAAGGCCGGGCACATCGAGGGCTTGCCCGCCGGCGCGGTGGCGGAATCCCACGATTTCCACTAATCCTTCAGACGACCGCCACGTGGTGTGAGCGGCCGTAGTGGACCGCCAATTCCACGGCCTGGCGTGTCCTCCCGGTAAACTCTTCCGCCAATCCCAACTGCAGCCATATCCAATAATGGGTATCCAGCAGTATGGGCGGACTCGGGAGCGCCCTATTCATCCGCGTCCCACTTCTCTCCGGTGGGCGCGATCAGGTCATCGCGAAGCTCCGCGGAATCTTTCATCCGGCCAAACAGAGTAGGAACATCTTCTTCCGCCGGAAGCAAGCGCGCCACGGGGCGACCCCGCTTAGTAATGACGATTTCTTTCCGGCTACGTTGAACTTCATCCAAAAGGTGGAGGCACTTCGCTTTGAACTCGCCCGCGCCAATATGGCTCTTCATGTCATGGTCATAATACCTGGTTATATAGGCGCGGGCGCGCGTCCGTTTAGCTCCTCCAGAATCCGAGCCGCCACTTCTTTGCCGCGCTCACCGATTTCGCCGGTGGGACCGACACAGGAGGGGCATCCGGCGTCGCAACCGCACGCGTCTAACAGTTCCGCGGTCTGACGCAGCAACTGCTCCGCCATGCGGTAAAGCGGCGCGCTTTGACCAATGCCGCCGGGATAGGTGTCATACAGATAGAGATTCGGCTCGAAGGTGGCGGTGGGTTCTTCGCTGAGCGCCACGCCCAGGTCGCGCGGGTCGCACATCAATAGCAGCGCCGCCACAGTGCGGAGGGCATTGGCCAAACCGGTGATGCCGCTTTGCTTTTCGGCGGGCGTGAATTCGCCGAAGCGCGCCAGAAACTCCGCCGGGAAGTGCAGCCAGAAGGCGGTCGTGTGCATTTCCTGTTCGGGCATGGAGAGCTTCCCGGCTCCCACGTTCTCCATGGTGTAGAACTTGATCTTCTTGAAGCCCACGATCTGGCGATTTACCCGCACGTCGCCATGCAGGCGCCGCGCGCCGCGGAGCGCTTCGCTTTCCGCTTCTTCCAGAATCTTGACCTGAGTGTAGTCGATGGCGTCGGTGTAATAGTCGGAGTCCACGCGCCGGACGTACGCCTTGCGCTCCTCGTAATCGAAACGCTCGACGTGATACTGGCGGGCTTCATGCAAATAGATTGCCTTCTCATGCAGGGTGGTGAGGGCAGACGAAAACGAGACTTCGGCAATGACGGCGGGATCGGCGGTAATATCGACCACGACGAAGTTGTCGCTGGTGACTGCGCGCAACCCGGTGGCATCCGCCGGATAAGAATCCGAAGTCCAGTGCCAGGCGGCGGCCGAATGGTGCAGAAAGCCGCGTTCTTCGAGAAACTGGCAGGGAGCCGCAGTGTCGTGGGGTCCGAACTTCTCGCCATCCCGGATGGGGAG
>CAZKQQ010000155.1:0-16027 GCA_964554945.1 uncultured Solibacteraceae bacterium
CGTTGTGCGTTCCGCCGTCCATCAGGTACGTGGTTCCATTGAGCATTCCGCCGGCAACGCTCACCAGCGCCTCGTTCGGGTAGTTCTTGCTCGACATCAGGTTGCCGGTGGTGGGCGCCTGGCCGAAGCCCGACGCCACGGTGTTGGCGCCGCCCGCCAGCGTGATCAGCTGAGTCACTTGCCGTCCGTTCAACGGCAGCTCGACCACCTGCTGCTGGTTGACGACCTGGCCGACACCGCTGCTGTGGCTTTCCACCATCGCTGCCGCCGCTTCCACCTGGACGGCTTGGGTAACCGCGCCCACTGTCAACACGGGGTCAATCGTGGGAGCGGTATCGACCTGCAGCACGATTCCGGTTTGCACGAATGTCGAGAAGCCTTCCTTCTTCACTTCCATCCGGTACGGTCCGATGGGAAGGCTCGGCAGCGAGTACGCGCCGCTTGCCCCGCTCAGCGCGCTCCGTGTGACTCCGGTGCCAGTCTGTATGACAGTGACCTGCGCGTCGGGCACCCCCAGTCCGCTGGCGTCCTTTACTGTCCCGGAGATCTGGGAAACCGATTGCGCAAAAAGCGCGGAACTGAACGCGAAGCAGAGAATTATCCCGAGGAACAACGCTGTCGAAATCCGTTTCATAAACCCCCCACGCAATAGGCAAATGCCTTTGCATGCAATAGCGAGCTTGGGGAATTATATCCCGGTGAAACCAGTGGGTGCAAGAAACCGCAGTGCATGCAATTGAGCGAGAGAGTACGGTTTCGGGCCGAGCCAGAGTCGTCGTTCTGAGTGACTCGATTACCGGGCGGCAGTCGCCGTCTTGGCCGGCTTGGCGGGATGTTTCAGTTCCTGATCGAGCACGGGCCTCAAAGCAGCCAGCGTGATCGGGCCGTTGTAGCGCTGACCGTTCATGAAGAGCGTGGGGGTAGAATCAACGCCGATGCGCTCACCGTCGTTCATGTCGCGTTCCACGGCCTGCTTGATGGGCGCCGAGTCCAGGTCCGCCTGAAACTGTTTCATATCCAGGCCGGCTCCGGCAGCCAGGGCCAGCACGCCGTTTCGCGACAGGCGGCCCTTCTGCGCAAACAGGCCGTCATACATTTGCCAGAATTTCCCCTGCTTGTGGGCGGCGAGCGCCGCCGCGGCCGCCAGAGGAGCCTGCGCGTGAGTATCCAGGGGAAACTCTTTGAAGATCAGCTTCACCTGGGAGGGATACGCCTTCAGTACCGATTCCAGTTGCGGCGTGGCTGCAATGCAGAACGGGCACTGAAAGTCCGAGAATTCCACCAAGGTGACCGGCGCATTGGCGGGTCCGCGAACCGGCGCGGCGGTGACGGGGATGTTGACGGCATCCTCCAACAGCTTCGAGTGATCCGCCGGGCCTTTCGCAATCTCCGACGCGGCTACCGCGGCGAGCACCTGCTGATCGGTTTTGCCCTTGCGGAGTGCCGCCACTGTCTCCGCGGCCATGCCTCTGCTATAGGCGCAACCCGGATCTTTCATCCGGCACTCCGCCACCTTCATTCCGCAGCGGCAGGAGCAATCCTGCTCCCGAAGCAGTTTCAATGCCCGGGTGGTTTGGGCAGGCGTGAGCCCCGAGAGATCGACTTTCGGCAGGGTAGTGGCCGTAGTCCAATCCTGCCCGAACAGAAGCAGTGCCCCCATAATGCCGAGCCCCGCCAGTTTGTGCCCACGGATCATCACACGTCCCTCCTGGTGCTTCTAAAATTATAACGCCCTGGTTTTGCTCCAATCGATCTGGTATATATAAAGGCCCGAGAGCCTGGCTGGGAGGAACACCATGCTGAATCGTGCCAGAAGGACATTCCATATTTTGCTTGGCGCCGCCGCGCTGCTGATTTGCGGTCACGTGGCGTTCAGCCACATCCGCATCTATCCGCCCGAATCCACGTTTGGCGCGCGCGAGAAGTACACCATGCGAGTGCCCAACGAAAAACAGGTCCCCACCATTCGCGTCGAGGGCGAGTTTCCCAGCCAGGTCACCATCTATGACTTCGAATTCAAGCCCGGCTGGAAAATCGATTTCAAGAAGGACGATAAGGGGAAGATCACGGGCGCGGTGTGGAACGGCAAGATCGAACCGTACGAGTTCGTCGAATTCGGGATGCTCGGCATCAATCCGAAAGAGGGCTCGGATCTGGTTTGGAAATTCGTGCAGTATTATGAAGACGGATCGAAGGAAGAGTTCACCGGGCCGGTTGGCTCGCGGCTGCCTTCGCCCGTTACGGCGCTCAAGAAAGTCGAAGGCAGCCGGTAACGCGCGCGTTATCCGAAGTGAATCTTGTTTTCGATGTACGACGCGGGTTAACTTCACCTCCAGTCTGACGCAGCCGCAAGAGGAAGCAGCCGCCGGACTGGAGAGAAGAATTGAGATGAACCACCGATTGCCCGCCAACAGCGCTCTCAGCGCGTTCCACTCTTACAGTGATGCCGTCACCCGCAACCGCTCCACGCGCGTCAGCGCCGGAGAGTGCCCGGTGTGTTTGGGACAGCACGACGAAGACATTCACATCGCCACGGTCCGGATCCATCGCTGGTTCCGGGGCGAGGTTACCAAGAGTTTTATCAGGCGTCCGGTGTGCTGACGCGGCCAGTTTAAGGTATCCGGCTAAGCCACGGTTCACATTCTCCTGCGGCCGGACGATACGGGAAATAGAGGCTTGCTCTAGCGCCTCTCCGGTCCTATGATCGCCCTGCTCGGTATTCTCGTGGTGTTCGGCGCCGTTTTCGGCGGTTATCTGGCCGAGAACGGCAACCCATGGGTGCTGCTGCAGCCGGCTGAACTGCTGATCGTCGGTGGTGCGGCCCTGGGGATCGTGCTGGTGGGCAATCCGCCTTCCCTGATCCGCAAAATGCTGAGCGGCGCGGTGTCCGCTTTTGTATCAAAGCCCTGCAGCCGCCAATCGTACCTCCGCAGCCTGCGTATGCTGTACGAAGTATTCAGCTTCACGCAACGGGCCGGCGTAATGGCATTCGAGTCCGACGTGGAGGATCCTGCCAAGAGCCGCATTTTTTCGCACTATCCCGAACTGCTCAAGGATCGCGACACGCTGCGTTTTTTCTGCGACTCCATGCGCATGCTGGTCATCGGCGTGACCACGCCGCAGGAACTCGACCATCTCATGGATCTCGATATCGAGATCCAGCGGCGCGGCCAGCACGAGCCGGTTGCCGCCATCAGCTCGGTGGCCGACGCGCTGCCCGGCTTAGGCATTGTGGCGGCCGTCCTCGGCGTGGTGATCACTATGCAAGCCATCGGTGGATCGCCGGAAACCGTAGGACAGAAAGTAGCGGCGGCGCTGGTGGGAACGTTTCTCGGCATCCTGCTGTGCTACGGCGTCGTCGGTCCGATCGCTGCGCGTCTGGAGAGCGTGAGCACCAGCAAGACGCACCGGCTCGAGATGTTCCGCAACGCCACAATTGCCTTCGCCCGCGGATCTTCCCCGATTCTTTCCGTCGAATACGGACGCCGCTCGATTCCATTGGATTCCCGGCCGGCCTTCGAGGAAATGGAAATCACGATCCGCCGCGACGCGAAGATCCCGCCGGTGGCGTCGCCGCCAGGTTCGGAGGCCAATGCTCCCCAACCCACCACCGCCTGAACCGGCGCTGCCTCCGCCGCTTCCGGCGCGGCGTGGTTCCCCGGAAGGACACCACGGGGGTGCCTGGAAGGTCGCCTACGCCGATTTCGTCACCGCCCTGATGGCTCTGTTTATCGTCCTCTGGATGATGAACAGCGGCACCCGCGTCAAGGAGTCCGTCTCCGGCTACTTCCGCGACCCAAGAGGCTACACGCGCACGCTCGGCGCCGGGGCCGGCACTTCCGGCGAGGGGCTTACCGTGGATCGCAAGAACGTTCGCGGCATTCAGGACCAGATTGAATCGGCTTTAAGCAAGATGCCCGAGTTCCGCGCCATCCGCAATAACGTCCTGTTCAGCGTGACCGGCGAGGGCCTCCGCATCGACCTGCTGGAAACCGAACAGGGACTGTTCTTTGCCACTGGAAATACATCCCCCACGTCTTCGGGCGAACATCTGTTGGAGGTGCTTGCGGAGGAGTTGGGCAAAATGCCCAACCAGCTCGTGATCGAAGGCCACACCGACGCGCGCCCGTTCCGCAATTCCACGCTTTCCGGCCGCTACACCAATTGGGAATTGGCGGCCGATCGCGCCAATGCCGCCCGCCGCATTCTGCACACGTACGGCGTTCACGCGGAGCAGGTGGTGGAGACGCGGGGATTCGCCGCGCAGCGCCTGCTCGATCCCAAGGACCCGGAAAGTCCGCGCAATCGACGAATCTCCGTAGTTGTGAAGTTTCCGAATTCGAGCCCCGCTCCGGAGTAGCGCGCAGGCTATATTGGTCAACGAATGTTCCCCGAGCTCCGCGCCGGCCCGAGGCCTTGGCCGGCAGCACAAATCGATCGCCGTTGTTACAGCTTAAAGAGTTCGCGCAGGCGGCGTGTCTGCACCCGGCTTACGGGAATTTCGGTGTGCTTCTTGTCGTCCATGCGGAGCTGATAGCTCGACTTGAACCACGGCACAACTTCCTTGATCCGGTTGATATTGACCAGAAACGAGCGGTGGACCCGCCAGAAGATTTCACGGTCAAGATTGGTTTGCAGATCCTCGATCGTGCGGTAGTTCGACTGGCCTTCCAGGTTGGTGGTGACCAGCGTGATGAGGCCGCTATCGATGGTCGCGTAGATTACATCGTTTGCGTCGACGATGAAATTCCGGTTATTGGCGCGAACCAGCAACTTGCTCCGTGGGCTCGGCGTGGCCTTAGCAGGCACGCTATTCGGCGCCGGCGGTTCAGGCGTCCGGCGATCCTGGATAGTCCGCCGCGCCCTCTCGATGGTCTCGGCCAACCGCGATTTCTCGATCGGCTTGAGCAGATAATCGAGCGCTTCCAGACGGAACGCCTCGACAGCGTACTGGTCGTAAGCCGTCACGAAAATAAAGCCGGGAGGATCGATGCCCTTTTCGCGCAGGCGACGCACGACTCCCATGCCGTCCAGGCCGGGCATGTTGACGTCCAGAAAAGCGAGGTCAGGCTCCAGCTTCTGAATCAGGTCGATTGCCTCGAGGCCGTTCGACCCGGTGGCGACCACGTCCACTTCCGGGAAGTCTTTGAGCAGGTAGGAGATTTCGTCGCAAGCCAACTGCTCGTCATCGACCACAATTGTGGTGAGAGTGCTGGACGCGCGGTCTCGCATTGAAGCTGGTATTATATCATTATCATTCACATGGAGATACGTTAATCTTGCCGCAAAACGAGAACGTCCGGATTGCGCCCGCCGAAGGCAAATTGGGGGTCCTGATCCCTGGCATGGGAGCGGTTACCACAACCTTTATCGCGGGGCTGGAAGCCATCAAGCGCGGCTTGGGCAAGCCCATCGGGTCGCTCACCCAGTTGGGCACGATTCGTCTCGGAAAACGGACCGAGGGCCGGAGTCCGGCGATCCGCGATTTCGTGCCATTGGCTCGTATGGAAGATATCGTGGTGGGCGGTTGGGACATCTTTGAAGACAATCCCTACGAAGCGGCGGTGAAAGCCGGCGTACTCGATATGTCCCTTCTCAACCAGCTCAAAGAGCCGCTGTCGGCCATCAAGCCAATGCCGGCGGTCTTTGACCAGGAATTTGTGAAGCGCCTGAACGGTCCGAACATCAAGGCAAGAGGGTCCAAGATGGACCATGCCGAAATGGTGATCGAGGACATCCGAAGGTTCAAGGAGTCCACCGGCGTTTCGCGCACGACTATGATCTGGTGCGGCTCGACGGAGGTCTTTCGCAAGCCTGCGGCGGTGCACGCCACACTGAAGGATTTCGAATGTGGGCTGCAAAAGAGCGATCCCGAGATTTCGCCCAGCCAGATCTATGCCTATGCCGCGCTGAAATCCGGGGTGTCGTACGCGAACGGGGCGCCGCACATGACTACCGACATGCCCGCGTTGCTCGAACTGGCGCGCGAGAGAAGTCTTCCTGTGGCAGGCAAGGATTACAAAAGCGGCCAAACGTTCCTGAAGACGCTGATCGCTCCCGGTTTAAAGTCGCGCCTTCTGGGCTTGAACGGCTGGTTTTCCACTAACATTCTGGGGAACCGGGACGGCGAAGTGCTGGATGATCCCGGCTCGTTCCGGTCGAAGGAAGTGAGCAAGTCTTCGGCGCTGGAGTACATCCTGCAAGGACAGCTTTATCCCGATTTGTACCGGGACTTCTATCACAAAGTCCGGATTGAGTACTATCCACCGCGCGGGGACGCCAAAGAGGGGTGGGACAACATCGATATTTTCGGGTGGCTCGGCTACCCGATGCAGATCAAAATTAACTTCCTGTGCCGCGATTCCATATTGGCCGCGCCGCTGGTCCTCGATATCGTTCTGTTCATGGACTTGGCGCAGCGCGCCGGAATGCGAGGCATCCAGGAATGGCTGTCATTCTATTTCAAAGCACCCATGCATGCGCCCGAGCTTTACCCCGAGCACGACATTTTCATCCAGTTGATGAAGCTGAAGAATACGTTGCGCTGGATGCGAGGGGAAAGCCTTATCACGCATTTGGGGCTGGAATATTACGACTAATAGCAGTATCTTTTGAAAGATGCCCAATTGCGGCTTTTCGCCGCGATGGTGCGTCTAGTCTCTAGGAGAGGTATGAAAGTATTGGTCATCGGGGGGACCTCGTTCATTGGGCGGCCCCTGGTGGAAGAATTACTGAAAGGCGGCCACGACGTCGCCGTCCTGCATCGCAAGTCGAAACATGACTTGGGGCGGCGTGTCGAAAATCTGATGGCCGACCGCAACGATGCCGAGTCGTTCGGGCGCGCAGTCTCGGGCCGCCGGTTCGAAGCCGTTTACGACAACGTGTACGATTGGGAACGCGGCACCTCGGCCGCGCAGGTGGAGGCCACGGTTCGCGCGTGCAGCGGCGACTGGCTGAGCCGTTACATTTTCATGTCGAGCGTAGCGGCCTATGGCGACGGGTTGAACCACAAGGAGAGCGACCCGCTGGCGCCGGATTATCACGCCAATCCCTACGTCCGCCACAAAGCGGGATCGGAGCGGCTGCTCTTCCGGATGCACACGCAGAGTGGACTGCCGGCGGTGACGTTTCGGCCACCGTTTATTTATGGCCCGTCCAATCCGTTTTACCGCGAGCAGTTTTTTTGGGATCGGCTGCGGGCCGGTCGCCCGGTTGTAATTCCCGGCGATGGCCACCGGCTCATGCAGTTTGTTTTCGTCAGCGACCTGGTTCAGGCTATGGTGCGAGTGCTGGACGAACCCCGCTCGGTAGGCGAGGCGTTCAACATCGGAGATCCGAAGCCCTGTACGCAGGCTGAGCTGGTCGAGCGGCTTGCGAAGGTCGCGGGCGCGGACCCGACGCTGGTTCGAGTCCCTCGCGATGTGATTGCGCAAGCCGGCGGCAACGCGATGGAAGAGCCGTATTATTTCGGCGAATACTTCGACATGCCTCCGATCACCGAAAACATGGGCAAAGTGACCCGCATGCTGAAGGTGAAGATGACACCGTTTGAAGCCGGTCTGAAGGAGACCTATCGCTGGTACACGCGGAATCACAAACCGCGGACCTCGAGCTTCGAGTTCGACGACCGCCTCCTGGCGTTGGCCAAGAGCGGCAGTCCCGCCAGCGTGTAAGAGCGCACTTGGATGATTCGTGCGCCGCAAGGCCGACTAAGCCAAACCGCCAGGGTATGGTCGTTTTCAGGTATAAGTCATTGATTTCCGGTTGAAGAACCGCCAGGCTCTGGCGGTTTTGCTAAATTGGGGTGCTTGGCTCGCCGTTCGGCCTTCTTCGCTCCGCTCGCGTCGCTTCCCGTGATCGTCATTGTCGCGTTGGGGTTGCGTCTGGGCTTTGCATGGAACTATCAGCATCAGTTCTCGCAGCAAGCTCTGCGCATCATTCCGTTCCTGTTCGAATCGGGGAATATCGCGCACTCGATCGCTACGGGGGGCGGATTCAGCTCGCCATTCCGCGTCGAAACAGGACCGACCGCGTGGACTACGCCGGTTTACCCGCTGCTGCTCGGCGGTGTAATGAAGGTGTTCGGGCCATACACGTTCGCATCGTACGTCGCCGCGGTGCTGCTGAATATTTTGTTCTCAACGGCGGTCTGTGTGCCGCTGTACTTCGCGGCGAAGCGGATCGGCGGCCTCCGGCTGGCGGCGCTTGCAAGCTGGCTGTGGGCGATATTTCCGAACGCGATCCTGCTTACGTACGAGAGCCTCTGGGAGACTTCCCTGTCGGCCTTGTTGGGGGCAACGCTTTTGTGGGCAACTCTGCGCGTCGCCGGCTCGCGCAATGGGTCCGCTTGGGTGGGCTATGGTCTTCTTTGGGGCTTCGCATTGATGACGAATGCAGTGCTGATTTCGCTACTCCCATTCCTGTTCTGGTGGATCGGGCCGGCTGGAAAGCGTGTGGCGCTTGCTCTCGGCATCGCACTGCTGTGCTGCGTACCGTGGACCATTCGCAATTACGCGGTCTTCCGTACGTTCGTGCCGCTGCGCTCGATTCTCGGGCTGCAGTTGTGGGTGGGCAATAATCCGCAGGCGAAGGTGATCTGGCTGGGCGAACAGCATCCGATTCACGATACGGCCGAGCGAAACCACTATATCGAAATCGGCGAGATCGCGTATATGAAGGAGAAGGAGCGCGCCGCGATCCGGTACATGCTCGCTCATCCCGGTCGCGAGGCCGATCTCATCGCGGGGCGGTTCGTGTCGTTTTGGTCGGCGGGAACGACATCGCCGGTGCGGGATTTGCTGCGAAGCCGGTCGGCCTGGTTTCGGTACGTGTTAATTTTTAACCTGGCCGCCGCACTGGGCACCCTGGCAGGTCTGATCCGGCTGTGGCGAAGGCGCAGCGTGTATCTTATTCCAGTGGCAGGATTTCCGCTGATTTTGCCGTGGGCTTACTACTTGACTCTGGCGCTCCCCCGATATCGCCATCCGATTGACCCGGTGCTGATGCTGCTAACGGGAGCGGCCATTGTTGGGGTGCACACCTGTGCCCCCAGTTCACGGGATTGACGCTGCAAATTCAGAGATTTAGAATAGAGTACGTCGATACAATAGGTCCCTGGAAGTGGTGAACGTATATGACCGCAGCGCGCCTTTGGATATTCGGTAGTTCCCTGGTGATTCTAGTGGGCGGGGCTATGCTGCCGGCGGCGGATCAAAAGCCAGCTGCCCCTGCTGCCCGCGAAACGGTTGCCAAGCCCCTCACCGAAAAAGAAAGGCGGAAAAAAGAAGAGAAACTCCGCAAAGAGCTGGAGACGCCATACCGAAAATGGCTGAGCGAGGATGTGGTCTACATCATCACCGATGAGGAGCGCGCCGCGTTCAAGCGCTTGCAGACCGACGAAGAGCGCGAGCAGTTCATCGAACAATTCTGGCTGCGCCGCGATCCAACGCCGGACACAGTGGAGAACGAATTCAAGGAAGAGCACTACCGGCGCATCGCGTACGCCAATGAGCATTTCGCTTCGGGAATTCCGGGATGGAAGGCCGACCGCGGCCGCATCTACATCACGTTCGGACCGCCGGATGAACGCGACGAGCATCCCTCGGGCGGCACCTATGAGCGGCCTCCAGAGGAGGGCGGCGGTGAAACCACCACCTACCCATTCGAAGACTGGCGTTATCGCTACATCGAAGGGATTGGCAACGACGTATTGGTCGAGTTCGTCGATCCGACGATGACGGGCGAATATCACATGACGATGGATCCGTCCGAGAAAGACGCGCTGTCTCGTGTTCCTGGCGCCGGCCTGAGCCTTCTGGAACAGATGGGCATGGCGAACAAGGCGGACCGCTTCAACAATACGGACGGCACCCTGCTGCCACGGGGGCTCGGAGGACCGACCGCGCGCATGAATCAGTTTGACCGGTTGGACACGTTCACTAAATTGCAGAAGCCCCCGGCGGTGAAGTTCAAGGATCTGGAAGCGGTAGTCAATTCGCGGGTCACCTACAACATTCTGCCGATGAAGCTGCAGGCGGATTACTTCCCGGTGACCGAATCATCGGTGCTGACCAACGTCACAATCCAGTTCGAGAATAAGGACCTTCAGTTCCAGTCCAAGGACGGCGTGCAAAAGGCGGTGGTCAACATTCTCGGACACGTCACGACGATGACCCGCCGCGTAGTGAACACTTTCGAAGATACCGTGACGGCGGACACTCCACCGGAAATGCTGCAAGCCTTTAGCAAGGGCCGGCAGCTGTATCAGAAAACCATTCCGTTGATGCCCGGCACCTACCGGCTCAACGTGGTCGCCAAAGATGTGGTCGGCGGCAATCTTAACAATTATGAAGTGGCGTTGAATGTTCCCCGGCTCGACGAGGACAAAATCGCCACCAGCACCGTGGTTCTGGCCGATGTGCTCGAAAAGGTGCCGACTACCAGCATCGGAGCCGGCCAGTTCGTGATCGGCGACTCCAAGGTGCGGCCGCGCCTGGGAACCACGTTCAAACGCGAAGAAAAGATGGGTATCTACTTTAAGGCCTATAACTTTGAAGCCGATGAAAAGACCCGGAAGCCGGCCGGCCAAGTTGAGTATGAGCTGACCAAGAATGGGTCTGCCGACAAGATTTGGGATTTTACCGAAGATGTGGGCCAAATTAAGGGATCGTCGGCGAGTCAGGTCACCATAGAAAAGCTGATGCCGTTGAAGGACCTGGCACCTGGGCAGTATACCCTGCATCTAAAGATAACGGACCAGAAGCGGAATCAGGTGCTTACGCCCACGGCCCAATTTACGGTAAATTAGGGGTTGGCAGGAGATAGCCTGCTTTTAGTGATTAGCGTTGATGTTTAGGTTGAGTTCGTACAGATCGACGGGATTGCTGGTTGGGACGTTGTTTTCTCTGCTCGCGATTCCGGGTGCGTTGCGCGCCGTGGAAGCTGTCAAGCTCTCGGGCGCGATTACGGGTCAGGTGACGAATTCCACAGGCACGCCGCAGATGGGCGCGAGCGTAGTTCTGTACAACCGGCAGGACCGGGTCTACGAAAGAGCGCTTACCGATGACCGGGGAGAATTCAAGTTTCTCGGTCTCTTTCCCGACGTTTATTCTCTGCGCATCACTCTGGCCAGTTTTGTCCCCGCGATGAAGCGCAATATCCTGGTGCAACCTGGAATGCGCAGCGTGATGGCCGTTAATCTGAACACGCTGTTCAGCTCGATTCAGCTGGCGTATCCGCCGGTCGAGAACGGTTCATTAATCACGGACGACTGGAAGTGGATGCTGCGTACGGCTTCGCCAACGCGGCCTGTTCTCCGCTTTGCGGGGGACGCGCTGGCCAAGACTCCACAGCAGGCTTCGCATGGCTCGGCTTTTTCGGACACCCGCGGCGTGGTGCAGCTCTCGGCTGGCGACGGTCCGCTGGCTACCGGCGTAGGCAGCGAGGCTGACCTGGGAACGGCGTTTGCGCTGGCCACTTCTTTATTCGGAAACAATCTGCTCGAGGTGAGCGGTAACCTTGGCTATGGTTCACAAAGCGGTATTCCCGTAGCGGCGTTTCGCACCAGCTACAGCCGCGATGGCTCGGGGCTGAGTCCGGAAATTTCCGTGACGATGCGGCAGATCCTGATGCCTGGCAACGCTGCGCAGGCCGGGATGCCCATGTTGCGCTCGGTCTCGGCGAGCTTTGACGATCACGCCCGGATTTCGGACAATCTTTCGCTGCAATACGGTTTTACGCTGGACTCCATTTCCTTTGTCGAGCACCTGAACTCTTTCAGTCCCTACGCGCGGCTAGTCTATTCTCTTGGAGATCAGGGCGAGGTGTCGCTGGCTTACACGTCGGGTAATGCGCGGCCTGACTTGGGAGGCGGCACGGTTCAACAATCCGATCTGCAGCGCGATCTGAACACTTTAGGGTTATTTCCGCGGATGTCGCTGATGGGCGGCAGACCGAAATTGCAACGCGGAGACGACTACGAATTGAGCTATACCCGGAAGATGGGTTCGCGAACGGCGGAGTTCACGGCGTATCGCGAGTCTGTTAGCAACGCCGCGCTCAATATGGTATCGCCGGACGGGACGTTTGCGGGCGATGTACTTCCGGACCTGTTCGGCAACACGTCGATCTTCGACGCGGGCGACTATAGCAGCACGGGATACACTGCCGCGCTCACGCAGAACTTCGGTGAAAATCTCAGCGCAACTATCATGTACGGCACGATGGGCTCGCTTACGGCTGAGAGAGGCACCTTGACCACTAACAGTCCGGAGGAGTTGCGGTCTATGATGCGTTCCGGGCGTCAGCAGGCAGCCACGGTCCGCCTGGCCGCGACGATTCCAGGATCCGGAACTCAGTTGATTGGCAGCTATCAATGGACGGCCGATCCTCGAGCAGTACTGCCAGGGTGGCTTTATTCGACACAGTCGCTGCGGCCGCTGCCGGGGTTTAACCTGTATGTGCGGCAACCGCTCCCTGGTTTTTCGTCTTTGCCATGGCGCGTGGAAGCGACGGCCGATCTCCGGAATTTGCTCGCTCAAGGATACCTGCCCCTCACTTCGGCGAACGGCCAACCGATTGTCCTGGTGCAAATGCCCCGCAGCTTCCGCGGGGGCCTCAGCTTTATTTTCTAAATCTCAAGTAAATTACCGACTGGGGTTATTTCGCGACGGTGGTGATACGCGCGCCAGCCGGTATAATAGTCCCGATGAACGTGGCGAGCCCGATAGCGCCTTCGCGCTATCAATTCAAAGCGCGGCCCTATAGCAGCCACGTTTTGCTGCTGAACCAGTTTTCACGGGAGGGCGGCGGACGGCGGGTGTTGGATGTGGGCTGCGCCGAAGGATATCTCGCGGAGATTCTGGCCGGGCGCGGCTTTGCGGTTACGGGCGTCGATCTACCGGGCACGCCGCACAATGATTCCTTTCAGTTTGTAGGCGGCGATCTGGATGCCGGCTTGCCGCCATTGGATGGAGCCTTCGATTACATTCTGTGCGCCGACGTGCTGGAGCATTTGCGCGACCCGCTGGGAATGCTACGGGAATGCCGCCGTCTGCTGGCGCCCGGCGGAGCGCTGATCGCGTCGCTGCCCAACAGCGGACATGCCTACTTTCGCTGGAATGTGCTGATGGGCCGATTCCCGAGGCATGACAAGGGGCTGTTCGACCGCACGCATCTGCAGTTCTATATGTGGGATGGCTGGGCGGATCTGCTGAGGCAAGCGGGTTTCCAGATCGAAGCCCTGCAGGTATCGGGAGTCCCGGTGGGTCTGGCTTTGCCGCGCTGGGACGGGTCTGCAGTAGTGCGGTTCCTGGAATGGCTGTCTTTCCGGCTGGCATGCCTGCGGAAGACGCTGTTCGCTTATCAGTTCGTGGTGCGGGCGCGACCGGAGCGTGAATCGTGAGCGACGCGAAATCCAAAGTCGTGGTGGTGATGCCGGCTTACAACGCGGCCAAGACTCTGCACATGACTTACGCCGATCTGCCGCGCGACATGGTCGACCTGGTGATCCTTGTGGACGACGGCAGCAAAGACGAAACGGCGCGGATCGCGCGCGAGCTAGGGCTCGAATTGTTCGTCCACAACCGCAATTATGGATACGGCGCCAATCAGAAGACTTGTTATCGCGAGGCGCTGCGCGCCGGGGCCGATATCATCGTGATGGTGCATCCCGATTATCAATACGACCCGCGATTGCTGCCGGAAATCGTCCGCCCAATTCGTGAAGGCCAGGCCGATGTGGTGCTGGGCTCGCGTCTGATGGGCGTCCACCCGATGCAGCAGGGCATGCCATGGTGGAAATACTACGCCAACCGGTTTCTCACGGAGCTGGAGAATTGGGCGTTTGGTTTAAAGCTCTCCGAGTATCACACGGGATATCGGGCCTTCCGGCGGGATGTGCTGGAGTCGGTGAATCTGCAGATGAACTCCGACAAGTTCATTTTCGACCAGGAGATCCTGGCGCAGATCGTGAGCCTGAACCTGCGCATCAGGGAAGTGCCGGTGCCGACGCGCTATTTCGCGCAAGCTTCGTCCGCCAGTTTCGTCGCCAGTTCGCGCTACGGCCTGTCGATCCTTTGGCTGCTAGCCCGCTACGTGCTACACAGCAAAGGCATCTTCCGGCAGCGGCGTTTTGAAAGCCTGGAACGCCGGTATCATGGCGTAGCGCCGGCGGACCACCGGGCCAGTTAGAGCCGCGTTCCTTACCTCAGCCAACGCAAAGGGCCTGGCGCAAAACGCGAATCGCTAATGATCCCGTTGCGGCTCCCGTGGGTCTGCGCGGCAAACGCGGCCGAACAGTTGACGAGTAAGCGCGCTACCACCCGGTTTCGAATTCCCGGTGGCAGTGCCAGCAGCGGTATTTGCCCCCGACCGGCAGGGAAATCGAGCGGTGGACCAACCGGCAATGGTAGTTGGCCAGGGTTTGGAGGAAGGTCTTCAAAAAATCGCCAGTGGCAATGCGCGGGTTCTTGGGTGCGTCCAGGCACACTGCATTTGCAGCCGCTTTGGTCATGCGAATCCTCCGATCAAAATGGGGTGGCGCCGCCGGATAAACGATTCGGCTCCACCGTGTCTATCGAAGATTATTCTCCGGTAATCAGCCAAAGGGTAGTACTGAAAGTACCAAGGATGTACGGAGAAAATTGTAAGTCCCGGAATCTACTAGAAAAACAGATGTGCGTACCGCCATCGCCGCCGATAACGTACTGTAAGATTCAACACTCGCTGTTCAGTACGACCCAGTTCTCAAGGACATTTGAGCAATTTTGCCTAATAAAGTTCTTCGTTACATCACCTGTCCTGTTGTACAGGAGGGCAACATTCGCCCGACAACCGGAAATAGACACGGGTTAAAAATGATCTGTCTGGAAAAGCGCATTGCCTGTGTTCGGATGAGGGCCTGCCGGCTTGTTCGTCCAGCAACCGCCATCATTATTATTGGGATTAGGGTACCCTTCCTCAGAGTCGCGAGCGAGTTCGTCGGGTACGACGGATCTCCATTCCACGTCTCGATCGGAGCGACAGCGGGTCAGCTTCGTGGAGGAAGCCAGCCTTCACGAACAGCACCGTTTTTGTCAAAAGGCCAGCCCTCAAGTTCCGATTCTTGAATCCTCTTTCCCTCGTCCGTGGTCCAGAAATAGTAATCGTCAATCTCGTTAAGCGGCGGAATGCCATGGAATTCTTCGGTCGGACCATTTGGCGATAGCCGGTATGCCTTCGCTAGACCCATTTCAATTAAATCAATTACGGCTCGCTGGATTTCCGCCACATTCGTGTAAAGACCAGCCCGGTCCGCCATACGCTTGACTTCGTCTGTTATCTTTTCAAAATTCTCATAGTCATCTGCAATTGTATCCAATACGAGCATGCGTGTAAGCTCTGCGCGCTTCATGGGTCCTCATTGCGATGTATATTGTTGATGGGACTATTACGGGTGGTCCAACGGGTGTGCTGCCCGCAGACGATCGCTGCAAGCGCGAACATTGTTAGCCAGGTCTTCCGCGTCATGTTGCCTCCGAAACAAACTTCCCGTGACCATAGGTAAGGTCATATGAATCAGGAATCGTGTCAAGTCCCAGTTTTTAGTCGTATGTCGATAAACATACCCTTGTGTTATCAAGAATGTTGGCTCACCTTAGAAAGCGTTGGCCGGGAGAATCAGGGGATCGCCCGGATTTGAAAGGTAGCGAGGCACCACTTAGTTAACGACCTCGGCAAGATCGAGGTGTTAGCGGATGGTGAGACTTACTAAACCCTGGCTGCCTGAAAAGCAGCTATAGCGAGGGGTGACGATGGCTTGGCGGGTAACCCTCATTCACTACTCAGATACCAACGGACGTTCACGACGCTGATGCGCTGGTTGCCACGCAGCAGGAGCAGGGCTTTCAGAACGGCGGCGCGCTGGTTGTGCAGGATGTAGTTGTACCAGTGGCGCTCGACCAGCTCCGGGATCAGAACGGCAATGTAACGCTCCGGGAACTTCTGTTCGATCTCGATGATGAAGTCGAGGATCGGGTTGAATAACTGG
>CAZKQQ010000156.1:0-15688 GCA_964554945.1 uncultured Solibacteraceae bacterium
AGACAATTGCGGGCGCGTGCTACACTCCGGTCCTGCCGGAACTTCGCGAGGTGCGCGATGAACCGCCGCCGTTTCTCGGAACGTGGCGGCGAATCTACGGGGCCGTGCTCATTTATCTCGCGCTGATCATTGCCGCGTGCTACGGCTTCACGCGGGCCTTCGAATGACAACCCTGGACTGGATAGTCCTGTTCGCAACCCTGGCCGGCATTGTCGGCTATGGACTTTATCGCAGCCGCGGCAGCGATACCGTCGACCGCTTCCTGCTGGCTGGAAAGACCATGCCATGGTACGCGATGGCGCTTTCCATCATGGCCACGCAGGCCAGCGCTGTCACGTTTATCTCCACGACCGGCCAGGCTTATGTCGACGGGATGCGATTCGTCCAGTTTTATTTCGGACTGCCGATCGCCATGGTGATTCTGTGCGCCACAGTAGTGCCGGTGTTTCACCGCGCGAAAGTATTCACCGCGTACGAATACCTGGAGCAGCGCTTCGATACGAAGACCCGTGCGCTGGCGAGCATCATTTTCTTGTGCCAGCGCGGCCTCTCGGCCGGTTTGACGCTCTACGCCCCGGCCATCGTGCTCTCGGTAATTCTGGGTTGGCCCGAGCGGGTCACCATCTTTCTGATGGGCGTCACGGTGATCACTTACACGACCTTGGGCGGCGTCAAAGCCGTAACGTGGTCCGACGTGCAGCAGATGATCATCATCTTCATCGGCCTGGTAATCGCGCTTGTGACCCTCATTCATCTGCTGCCGGGTTCCATTTCGTTTCCGGACGCTCTGTATCTGGCGGGCGCGGCCGGGCGATTGAACGCGGTCACCACCGAATTTCGCTGGAACGACCAGTTCACGCTCTGGAGCGGGCTGATTGGGGGTACGTTCCTGTTCCTTTCTTACTTTGGATGCGATCAGTCGCAAGTACAGCGCTACCTTACCGGCAAATCGATTGCGCAAAGCCGGCTCAGCCTGATTTTCAACGCGGTCGCCAAGATTCCGATGCAATTTTTTATTCTCCTCATCGGGGCAATGGTGTTCATCTTCCATTTGTTCGTGGCGCCGCCGGTTTTGTTCGAACAAGCGGAATTGAATCGCATCGAAAGTGTGGGGGCATACCGTCCGGTGGCGGAGAGCTATGCCCGTGCATTTGATCAACGGCGCCAGGCGGCTTTGGATCTCGTCGAAGCTCACCACGCGCATAATCCCGCGGCGGAGCAGCGGCAGGTGGAAGCGTACCGCGCGGCGCAGCACGCGATCGATGGCGCGCGGGAGCAGGCAATCCGGCTGGTCGAGCGCGAAACGGGAGAACAGAAGTTCAGCGATACAAATTATATTTTCCTATCGTTCGTGACTAAGTACCTGCCGGTGGGCCTGGTGGGCTTGATCATCGCCGTAATTTTTGCGGCCACCATGTCGGCGAGCGCCGGCGAAATCAACTCGCTGGCGACGGTGACGATGGTAGATCTGTATCGCCGCTATTTCCACCGCCAGGGCAGCGACCATCATTATCTGATGGCGTCGCGCTGGGCGACGATTTTCTGGGGCGCCTACGCGGTGATTTTCGCGGGCTGGGGCAGGAAATTGGGTTCGCTGATCGTAGCGGTGAATGTGGTGGGTTCATTGTTCTACGGCTCGCTACTGGGCGTTTTCGCGCTGGCGTTCTTCTTCCGGCGCGTCGGCGGCACGGCCGCATTTTGCGGTATGCTGGCCGGCGAAGCCGCGATCTTCTGGGCGTTCTTCTTCACCGGAATCTCGTTCCTTTGGTACAACGTGCTGGGCTGCGCGGTAGTGATCGCGACCGCGCTCATCATCACGCACGCGCGGCCTCGTCCGGCTTAATAGACAGGTCTAGTATGTGCGGGCGTACAAACCCGGCGACAAATAGGAGGGGGCCAGCCCGCTCATCCTATCTGTCCCCGGGTTTTTGGGATTTTCGCAGCTTACGCCAGATCAGGTAGGCGGCCACCAAGATTCCCAATACAATCGTGGCGATTACCAGGTAATGATGGATGTTCTGTTCCACCGATTCCCATCGCTCGCCGAGGAAGTAGCCCAGACTCAGGAAACTGGTTACCCATAAGACGGTACCGGTGTAGGCGAAGACCGCGAATTGGTGCGGAGCCACTTCGCTCATGCCGGCCGCGTACGCGGTCAGGTGGCGCACACCGGGGATGAAGTAGCCGAGAGTCAGCGCCCAATGGCCTACGCGATCGAACCACGCATGAGCCCGCGCGAGGCGCTCGGGCGTGAGATGCAGATACTTCCCGTAGCGGTGCAGGACTTTCAAGCCGAAAACGCGGCCGAGGCTGTAGCTGATGGTCATGCCACAAGCGCTGCCCAACGCTGCCGAGGCGAATGCCAGCGGCAGCGAGAAATTGCCGCGATAGATCAGATATCCGGTGAACGTCAGCAGGGTTTCGTCCGGCACCGGCAAGCCGACAATGCCAAAGACGAGGAGAACGAAGATCGCGGCGTAGCCATACTGCGTAATCCACGCAAGAACCTGCTGTTCCACTAGGAGCTTTCCACTTACACCGTCAATTCGGTGACGTCGACCGGCGACGAGAAGCCTTCCACCACCACGATGCCGCTTTCGGTGACGTGATGGTAGCGGCGGTCGCGCTCGAGATCACAGCCGATCGTGGCGTCCTGCGGCACGCGCACATTCTTGTCCAGAATGGCGCGGCGGATTTGGGCGCGGCGGCCTATATCGCAGCTATCGAAAATGATGGAGTCCTCGACCACGGCGCCGGCATGCACGCGCACGCCGCGGCCCAACACCGAATTTCGCACGAAGCCGCCCGAAAGGATGCTGCCGCCGGAGACGATGGAATCGATGGCCTGCCCGCGCCGGTCCTCGTCATCGAACGTAAACTTGGCGGGCGGATCTGGATAGCTGGTGGTGCGCACCGGCCATTGGCGGTTGTACATATTCAGCGCGGGGCTCACGGACCGCAGGTCCATGTTGGCCTCGTAGTAAGCATCGACAGTTCCGACATCGCGCCAGTACGGGGCGCCATCGGCGGCTTCTCCGGGAATGCGATTGGTCTGAAAATCGTAAGCGTAGATTTCCATTTTTCCGGCCAGCTTGGGCAGAATGTCGTGCCCGAAATCGTGGCGCGTTCCGGGATTGGCTGCGTCGTCGTGAAGCAGCCGCAGCAAGGTCCTGGTGGAAAAAATGTAATTGCCCATCGAGGCGTAGACCAGATCCGGGTTTCCGGGGATGGTGGGTGCCGCGGGATTCTTTTCGTGAAAGGCGAGAATGCGGCCGTCCGCGGCTGCCTCGATGACACCGAATTCGCTCGACTGATCGCGCGGCACCGGAATTGCGGCCACCGTCACTTCCGCGTTGGTGTGAATGTGCGCCTCGATCATGCTGGTGATATTCATGCGGTAAATGTGATCGCCGCCAAAGATCGCCACTACCCGCGGATCGGCTTGTTCCACCAGGTTGATGTTCTGATAAATGGCATCAGCGGTTCCCTGATACCAGGTCTCGCCGGCGCGCATTTGCGCGGGAACCGGGATGACGAAGTGATTTTTGAGCAGCCCGGCGAACTGCCATCCCTCATTGATGTGCTGAAGGAGCGACTGGCTGCGGAATTGTGTCAGGACGTACACCGAGTAAATCCCGGAGTTAATGAAGTTGCTGAGGACGAAATCGATAATGCGATACTTGCCGCCGAAGGGAACGGCGGGTTTCGCCCGCTCCTTGGTAAGCGGATACAGCCGGGTTCCCTTGCCCCCGGCCAGCACGATTCCCAACACGCGAATGCGCATCTGACAGCCCTTATTCTTCCAGGCAGGCGGACGGCGCGCAAGCGCACCAGGCAATCTTCGTCACCTTATTTACACCGACGCGGTTTCGTAGAGCGACGGAGAGCCTGGAGGACGCGTCTTCCAGCGGCGATGGATCCAGAGCCACTGGTCGGGATATTCGCGGATGACGGCCTCGAGCCGGGTCTGCAGCGCGGCCGTGTCGCGCACAGCGTCACCGGTCATCGGAACCGGTGGATAGAACCGGAGCACGTACAGCCGTTCGGCAGCGGACCATAGCGCGAAGCCCGGAATGACGGCGGCACCGCTGTGGGCCGCCAGTTTGGCGAACCCGACGCCGGCCGAGGCGGGGATTCCAAAGAAGTCGACGAACACGCCGGCATCGAGGGCGGCGTTTTGATCGATCAGGATGCCGACGGCTTCATTGGCCGCGAGCGCCTTCAGAATGACGCGCGCGAAATCCTTTTTGAGGACGATGCGGTTGCCGGAGAGAGCGCGGCGGCGTTCGACCAAGTTATCGATCAGAAAATTATCCAGTGGCCGGGCGACGACATTCATCGGCGCGGAGAACAGCGCGTGCGCGTAAGCACTCAACTCCCAGTTGCCGAGGTGCGCGGTCGCAAAGAGCACGCCGCGGCCGGCATCGAGCGCGGCTTTGACGTGCTCGTAACCTTCGAGACGGATCCAGCGGTCAAGGTTCTCCCGGCGGAGCGAGGGGAACTTGGCGAAGGTGACCAGCAAGCGGGCGATCGAGTGGAAGACTCCATCGGCAATTTCGCGCCGCCGCGTTTCGCTCAGCTCCGGCAGCGCCATGGACAGGTTGCGCCGGGCCACGCGCCGCAAGCGCGGAAGCGCGAGATCCAGCAGGCGCGTGTAGCCGCGCGCCAGGATTTCCGCGAGCGGCCGCGGCGACCATTCCAGAGATTTCAGCACCAACAGCGCGAGCGCGAATTCAATTGCGTTGCGGACCCCCGAGCGGCGGCGCATGCGATCATTCGATCCAGCCGCCACCCAGGACGAGATCGCCGTCGTAGAAGACCGCGCCTTGACCGGGTGTCACGGCACGCTGCGATTCCTCAAAAATCACCTCGACGCGGGCGGGATCGCTCGTCGGCCGCAGGGTAGCCGGCGCGGCGGTGTGCTTGTTCCGGATTTTCACTTGCACGCGCGTGGGACCGGTGACGCCGGCGATCGAAATCCAGTTGACATCCTTGGCGTGGAAGCTCGAGCGCAGCAACTCGTCGCTGGCGCCGACCACCACTTGCCGCGTAGCGGGGTGGGTGGCGATCACGTAGAGCGGCTCGCCAGTCGCGACGCCGAGGCCACGGCGCTGGCCGATCGTGAAATGATGGACGCCTTCGTGCTCGCCCAGCGTGCGGCCGGTGCTCGTAACGATGGGCCCCCGCTCGGGCGGCGGCGGGCCGCCATTCTCCTTCAGCCAAGCGCTCAAAAACGCCGCGTAATCGCCATTGGGCACAAAGCAGATCTCCTGGCTGTCGCTCTTGGCGGCGACGGACAGATCCATGGAGCGCGCCAGGTCGCGAACTTCGGCCTTAGTCATTGCGCCGAGAGGAAACAACGTGCGGGCGAGCTGCGCCTGGGTGAGGCCGAACAGGAAATAGGTCTGGTCCTTGGTCTCGTCGGCGGGGCGCAGCAATTGATAGCGGCCGGATACCTGGTCATAACGCACGCGGGCGTAATGGCCGGTTGCGATCTGGCGCGCGCCCACGGCATCGGCCAGTTCCAGAAAGCGATCGAACTTGATGTAGTTGTTGCAGAGCGTGCAGGGGACCGGAGTGCGGCCAGCCAGATATTCCTGGACGAAGGGCTGCACCACGTGCTTTTCGAACTGCTCTTCGAAGTTGACCACGTAGTAAGGGATGCCGATTTGCTCGGCGACGCGGCGGGCATCGTAGACGTCATCGAGTGAGCAGCAGCGGCCCGTGGCAGCTTCGTTAGAGAGTTCCGGCAGGCGCCGCTGGTTCCAGAGCTGCATGGTGAGCCCAACCACTTGCCGGCCTTCGCGCACCAGGAGCGCGGCCACGGTGGAGCTGTCGACGCCGCCGCTCATTGCGACGGCAATGGGGGCGTCAGGCATGCACGGAAATCCGGCGCAGGTGCGCCACGGAAGACTCGATTGCCTCGATCAGGGAGTCCACCTGGTCAGCGGTGGTGAAGCGGCCCAGGGAAAAACGAATGCTGGCGCGCGCCCGCTCCGCGGAAAGTCCGATCGCGGTCAGCACGTGCGACGGCGTGACCGCGCCGCTCGAACACGCGGAGCCGGTGGAGACGGCGAAACCGCGCAAGTCGAGCGCGATGACGAGAGCTTCGCCGTCGATTCCGTCAAAGTAGATGTTGGTGGTGTTCGGAGTGCGCGGAGCGCGCGCGCCGTTCACGCCGGTGCCGGGAATGCGATCAAGGATAGCGTTTTCGAGGCGATCGCGCAGCGCGGCGATCTTAGTTGTTTCCTCCGAAAGATGCCGCGAGGCCCATTCCGCGGCGGCGCCAAATCCGGCGATGCCGGGAACGTTTTCCGTGCCGGGGCGGCGGTCCCGCTCATGATGGCCGCCAAAGGAGAGCGGCGCGAGCCTCGTTCCCTTGCGCACATAGAGAGCGCCGACGCCCTTCGGCGCATAGAGTTTGTGAGCGCTCACGCTGTACAGGTCGATGCCCAAAGCGCCGAGGTCTACTGGAATCTTACCCAAGGCCTGCACGCCGTCCACGTGCAGCGGCACATTTACCCTCGCGGCAATGCCGGCGATCGGCTGAATGGTTCCGATTTCGTTATTGGCGTGCATGATCGAGACCAGCACGGTCTCAGGCCGCAAGGCGCGAAAAACATCATCGGCCTCCACTACGCCCGTGGCGCCGACCGGCAGCCGCGTGATAGCGACGCCTTCCCGCTCCAGTTGTCCGCACGGCGCGAGCACCGCCGGATGCTCAATAGCGGTGGTGATCACGTGTTTGTGCAGACCGGATGCGGCGCGCACTACGCCCAAAATGGCCATATTATCGGCCTCGGTGCCGCCGCCGGTGAAAACGATTTCCGCGGGCCTGGCGCCAATCAAGGCCGCCAATTGCCGCCGCGCCGCTTCCAACCGCTGCTTGGCGGCCTGACCGAAGTGATGAATGCTGGATGCATTTCCGTACGTCTCATCGAGACAAGACACCACGGTCTCGCGCACCTCGGGGGCGATGGGAGTCGTAGCGTTGTAGTCGAAGTACGCGCGGGGCACTTAGACTCATTCTAGCAGCGGCCTGTGAAGGGGGCGAAATGCTAACCTCTTTCTTACGATGCGCCGGCCAATCATTACGCTGACGACTGATTTCGGGCTTGCCGATCACTTCGTGGGAACCATGAAGGGAGTGATTTTGGGCATCTGCCCGCAAGCTCAAATCGTCGATCTCAGTCACGACATCGCGCCGTTTGCGATTGCCGAAGGAGCCTATCTGGTGGCGCAGGCGTACGGCTATTTTCCTGAGAATACGGTCCATGTCGTAGTGGTCGATCCAGGAGTGGGCAGTGCGCGCCGTGCGCTCGTGGTTGAGGCGGCCGGGCAGTTTTTCGTTGCCCCGGATAACGGCGTGCTGTCGATGATTTACGCGCGCGAAAAGCATAGGGTCCGCGCGATCGCGAATAGCCGCTATTTTCGCAAGCCGGTCAGCCAGACGTTCCATGGCCGCGACATTTTCGCTCCGATCGCGGCGCACCTGGCTGCCGGGGCGAGCGCCGCCAAGATCGGGAAGCCGATCAGAGACCATATCCAACTCGACTTCGGTAAGCCGGTGCGCATCGCCGAGCGCACCTGGGCCGGCCGCATTCTCAAGGTGGACCGCTTCGGCAACCTCATCACGAACTTTCACACGAACGAGTTTCCCAATCTCACGAACGGCGGGTTGTCCCTCGTGCTCGGTTCGCATCGGGTAATTCTGGTGGCACGGAATTACGCCGAACGGGCGCCTGGCGAGTTGTTTGTGATCGCGGGCAGCTCCGGCTACCTGGAGGTCTCGGTGAATCAGGATTCGGCCGCGCGCATTACCGGATGCGCCGCGGGGGCGCCTGTGGAACTGGTGACGCATCAGTAAGTCCAGGCGCCGGTGCTATACTCCGGACGATGGATCCCGACTCGCCGGAAGAAACCTCGAGACGCGCGCTCCTGAAGATGGTTCCGGCGCCGCTCGGTTTGCCGCTGCTCGCGCAAGACCAGCGCCCCGCCGCGCGCCCGTTTCGCGTCGACATTCCACCCGCCACGGTCCGCCGCATCCTCAATCGCGTGCGCGAGGCGCGCTGGCCCGACAAGCTCGACGCGGCCGACTGGCGCTACGGCGTCAACTGGGATTATATGAAGGCCCTGGCCTCCCATTGGACCACGCGCTATGACTGGCGCAAAGCCGAAGCCGGCTTGAACCGGTATCCGCAGTTTATCGCCCCGGTGGATGATTACGAGATTCACTTTTATCACGTGCGCGGCCGCGGCCCTCATCCGCTCCCGTTGATTCTCACGCACGGCTGGCCGGGTTCGGTCTTCGAGTTTCAAGAAGCGATCGGCCCTCTCGCCGATCCGGCCGCGCACGGCGGCTCCGCCGAGGATGCCTTCGACGTTGTGGTTCCATCACTCCCCGGCTTCGGCTTTTCCTCCAAGCCGAAAGGCAGACCTATTGGGCCGCCCACCACGGCCCGCCTCTGGCATCAGCTCATGACGCGCGTTCTGGGCTACACGAAGTTTGGCGCCCAAGGCGGCGATTGGGGGCAGGCCGTCACTCTGCAACTCGCCGTACAGTTTCCCGATTCACTCACCGGAATTCATCTCAACGCCGCGGGCGGCGCACTGGCAGCCGATGCCGAACCCACCGAGGAAGAGCGCGCCTGGCAGCGCGCTTCGAATGCTGCGCGCGCCACCGAGATCGACTACTTTAACGAGCAGCAGCACAAACCGCAGACCGTCGCCTTCGCGCTTTCCGATAATCCTCTCGGCGCCGCCGCGTGGATCGTCGAAAAAATGAAAGGCTGGAGCGATTCCGCCGATGATCTCGATCGTACATTCACCAAGGACCAGGTCCTGACCAACGTCATGATTTACCTGGTAACCGATACCGCCGGCACCGGCGTCTGGTATTACCGGGGCAACGCGGACGACGCTGCCCCGCCCCGCCCGCGCAAGCTTGCGGTCCCCACCGGTTTCGCGGCATTCCCTCGGGAGATGCCATATTTGCAGCCGCCCCGGAGCGTTCTCGAGCGTAGCCTCAACCTGGTGCACTACTCAAAGATGGCGAAGGGCGGCCACTTCGCCTGTCTCGAGCAACCGCAACTGTTCGTCGAAGACGTGCGCGCATTCTTCCGCACGTTGCGAAGCTAATCCATCTCACCATTCGTCCGTGACCTCGCTTGGGCGAGGAACCCTGGCAACCTTCTTGCAGGACTAGACACATTAACGATCATTTCAGTGCGCTCGGTTGAGGAGCAGACATGAATCCTCTCAAGCAGGTGAAGGAGTATGGCCAAGCAATTTGGATGGACTACATCCGGAGGAATCTGATCACCAGCGGGGAACTCCGGCGCTTGATGGAGTTTGACGGCATCAGCGGGCTGACCAGCAATCCCACCATTTTCGAAAAAGCGATCGACGAAAGTACCGATTATGACGCCGAGCTGAGAAGGCTGCTCGAAGCCGATCCGCGCCGCCCCACCCCGGAAATCTACGAGAAGCTCATGATCCAGGACATTCAGAGCGCCGCCGACGTCCTGCGTCCGATCTATGACAGCAGCGGCGGATCCGACGGTTTCGTCAGCATCGAGGTCTCGCCGAAAGTTGCTCATCGGACCGCGGAAAGCATCAGCGAGGCGCGGAGGTTGTGGAGAGCGGTAGATCGGCCCAATCTGATGGTGAAGATTCCCGCCACGAGTGCAGGCATACCCGCCATCGAAGCGCTGCTGGCCGAGGGAATCAATATCAATATCACACTGATGTTTTCGATGGCGCACTACGAAGCGGTGACTGGAGCCTTCCTGGCCGGAGCGGCGCGATGTTCCAATCTACGGCGGCTCGCCTCGGTCGCGTCGATTTTCGTGAGCCGCATCGACACCAAGGTGGATCAGGCTCTCGAAAACATCGGAACACCCGAAGCCCGGGCCCTGCGCGGCAAGATCGCCATCGCGAATGCGCGGCTCATCTACCGGCGCTTCCGCCAGGTCTTCCACAGCGAACGATTTAATGAGCTGCGCAAGCGCGGCCTGCGCCCGCAGCGGGTGCTTTGGGGCAGCACCGGCACCAAGAATGCTGAGTATTCCGACGTTTTATATATGGAAGAGCTGATCGGCCCCGATACCATCAACACTGTGCCGGTGCCGACGTTGAATGCTTTCCGCGAGCATGGCCGCGTCCGCGGTCCCACGATTTCTGAAGGCTTCGATCAGGCGGCTGCCGATCTGGAGCGTCTCAAAAGGATCGGCGTCGATCTCGGCGCGGCCGGCGAAGAACTGCAGGACGAAGGAATCCGGTCCTTCTCCGCGTCCATGGACAAGCTGTTGGGTAGTCTCGAAAGAAAACGCGATGTATACGTGTAAAAGGGAGGGCAGATGAAAACAGCGAAGCATCTGATTCTCGGCGGTGGCATGGTAGCCGGGTATTGCGCGAAGGAACTGGTGGATCGAGGCTTGAAACCCGGCGAGTTGACGATCGTTTCCGCCGACACCTCGGTTCCGTACGAGCGCCCTCCGCTTTCGAAGGGCTTTCTCGCCGGCAAGGACTCCGAAGAGAGCATTCGCATTAACCCGGAGAATTTCTATCGCGACCACGAGATTGACCTTCAGCTCAATTGCCAGGCAGCTACTGTCGACACCGGCCGCAAAATTGTGCACCTACGGTCGGGCGGGGAGTTGTTCTTCGACAATCTCGTCATTGCGACCGGGTCGCGCATCCGGAAAATCGAAATACCGGGAAACGACCTTCCCGGCCTCCACTACCTGCGCTCTCTTGATGACGCCAAAGAGATCCGAACGCGCGCGGAAAAGGCGAAACGCGCCGCGGTCATCGGAGGCAGTTTCATCGCCATGGAAGTCGCCTCCGTGCTCGCCCAAAAGGGCATCGAAACCACCATGATCCTGCGCGACGACCGGATCTGGAAGCAATTTTTCACCCCGAATATGTCGCGTTTTTTTGAGAACTACTACTCCTCGCGAGGCGTGCGCTTTATTAAGGAAGCGCAGGTGCAAGCCTTGGAAGGAAAGCGTGCCGTCGAATCGGTGGCGCTGGCCGGCAAGCGTTCGGTGCCGTGCAATCTGGTGGTCGCTGGAATTGGCGTGCAGCCCATCACCGATCCGGTGGCGCAGACTCGCGTGGAAGTCACCGACGGCGTGGTGGTCAATGAGTATCTCGAAACAGCCGTGCCGGGCATTTACGCCGCGGGCGACGTGGCCAACTACCGCGATCAGATATTCGAAAAGCGGCGCCGCGTAGAGCACTGGGACAACGCCGTTGCGCAAGGCAAGCACTGTGCGCGCCTGCTGTCGGGCGACCGCGCACCCTTCGTGCACGTGCCCTATTTCTTCTCCGACGTTTTTGACCTCTCCTACGAGTTCTGGGGCGATCCGGCGGGCGCCGATGAAATCGTCGAGCGCGGCGACCTCTCCACCACCAGTTTCAGCATCTGGTGGCTCTCCAAGGGACGCCTGGCCGCCGCCTTCGCCATGAACCGCTCGGATGAGGAACGCGAAGCCGCCCCGCGATGGATTGAGTCGAAGCAGCAGCTGATTGCCGACAAACTGAAGACGGCACCGTCCCTCACCGAGGCCGAAAAACTGTCGATCTTCAAAGCCGGCTAAACGGGAGCGAGTCTACATCGCGCTAAGCAGCCGGCCCCCATCAACGACAAGCGTCTGCCCGGTCATGAACGATGACCGATCGCTGGCCAGCAGCACCGCCACTTCCGCAATTTCCATGGGTTGGCCGAGGTGCCGGATGGGCTGGCTGTCGATGCGTTTTTCCCGCCGGTCCTCGTCTTTCCAGTAATATTCGCTCAAAACCGTCTGGATGAGCCCCGGGGCAATGCAATTGACGCGAACTCCTTTCGGCCCGAGTTCCAACGCATAGGATTGCGTCATCATGATCAGCGCCGCTTTAGTCAGGCTATACAGCAGTCCTTCGAACTGCGGCCGTACCCCTGAGACCGAAGAAATATTGATGATTGATCCGGCGCCGCGCTCGCACATCCCCGGCGCGATCAACTGGGTCAGGCGGAAGGCGCTCTTCAAGTTGATCTCGACCATCTTGTCGAACATGCGCTCGTCAAGCGTGAGACAAGGCGCCTGCGCCACATTGGTGGCGGCGTTGTTCACGAGCACATCGATCCGTCCAAACTCACGCGTGACGGCATCAACCATGGCCGTAACTTGATCGGCGCGCCCCACGTGGCACACGACAGGCCGTACCCCTGGACCGATTTCGCGCGCGACCTGTTCCAGCGTTTCGGCCTTGCGTCCGCAAATGACGACTTGCGCTCCCTCGCGCACGAACGCCTCGGCAATCGCGCGTCCGATGCCCCGGCTGGCCCCAGTAACGATAGCGACTTTGTCCTTCAACATGCGGATGGACCAGCCCGCCTACTCCGCCGGTTCGATCCGAAGCACTGCGCCCGGCTTCGCGTCGGTCAGCACGTACAACAGACCGTCCGGCCCCTGGCGCACGTCGCGGATCCGCTGCCGCAGTTCCGTCAGCAGCGACTCGCGGCGCAGTTCCTCCATCTTGTCGTTAAAAAGGATCCGTTCGATGTGGCCCGTTCCGGGAATCTCGCCGGTGCGCAGCGAACCCACAAATACGTCGCCCTTCCACTTAGGGAATTTATCGGCCGTATAAAATGCCATGCCCGAGACGGCGATAGCCGGCATCCAGTACACCACCGGCGCCTCGAATCCATCATGCCGCGGCGTGCCCGATTGCCATGGTCCCTGATAGCTGCGCCCGTAACTCACAATGGGCCATCCGTAGTTCCGGCCGGCGCGGAGGATATTGATTTCGTCGCCGCCGTTCGGCCCATTCTCGTTCTGCCAGATGTCCCCCGTCTCGGGATGCATTGCGAGGCCAAGGGAGTTGCGATGGCCGAGCGTATAGACTTCCGGCTTGTGCCCGGCCTTGCCGGCGAACGGATTATCTTCCGGAATGCTTCCATCGTCCCGCAGCCGCAGCACTTTTCCGCCATCGGTATTCGGGTTCTGCGCATCCTGCGCACTCGCGCCGCTCACGGTCATGTACAACGTTGCGTCCCGGCCGAACGCGATGCGGGACGGACCGGGGCCGTCCGCCACAAATATGTCGCGGGTGCCAGTGAGCGCGTGCCCGTCCCAAACCGCGCGTGCCAGGGCGGCCACGCGGCGCTTTTCGTCGAGCGGCTTGGTATACGTCAGGTAAATGAAATGATTTTCCGCAAATTTCGGATGCAGTGCGACATCCATGTAGCCATGGATTGCACCCGGCAGGCCCGATTCGCCCGCGAAGTAACCAGCCGGACCGCCGGCAACCGGCTTTGGATCGAGCACGCCTTTGCGGATGGCGCGTAATCTGCCGGTGTGCTCCGTCACCAGCATGGTGCCGTCAGGAAGAAACGCGATGCTCCACGGATACTCCAGTTCGCGCGTAACCGCGACCACCCGGATGCGCTGCCCCTCGCCGGTGTCGAACTCCATCGGCAAAGGGGGCAGCGGCCGCCCGGCGAGCCCCTTGGGAGCTACCGGAATCCCATTCTCAAACGGGACTTTTTGCTGGCCGTACGTCGAGGTCAGCAGCAGCAGAGGAAGAACAAAAAGCGCGTTTCGCATAACCTCCAATATTACGCGAAACGCGCAAGGGCAGCGTTCCTGGTGTGGTGATTCTGAGGTTTCCTGGCCGATGGTGACATCCACTTGCTTGTGCGCACGGTTCCGTGCCGGACACAGAAACGCGACCGGGTGGCAGCGGATTTCTTCCGGGGAGATGAGTCCGCTGCAAAGCGTGGCCAGCAGGCCGATCGAAGCACAAGGCGGCCAGCCGCTCCGCCGGCTATTCATATCGATAGGCCGCCGCCCGTCGCGCGCCCTCATAATAAGAAGAGACGCGTAGGACGGCGCTGCCGTGCCTCGTCCGATGTAAAGCAATGTTAAAACTACTCCTCTTATCTCTCGCAAGCGCGCTAGCCGCTGTTTCGCAGCCGTTCACGCTCGGCGTCAAAGTGGGAACGCCGGCCAACCAGTTCCTCGACACCGTGGAATCCTCGAACATCAATTTCCACAGCTACACCAACCGCTACCTGGTCGGTGGAACCGGCGAGCTACGCCTGCCGTTTGGCTTGGGCGTCGAAGTGGATGCCCTGTACCGCCATTACAATTTTCAGACGGTGGGCACATTTCCACCCGCAGGAAGCACCATCACGGCCGGCGGCAGCACCGGCGCCTGGGAGTTTCCGCTGCTGGCCAAGTACCGATTCCCCACCAAAGTGGTGCGGCCGTTCATCGATGCCGGTATCGCTTGGGATAAGCTGCAGGGTTTCAAACAGGTGGTTACGGTTGTCAGTACCAATCCGTTCCTTCCGCCGCAGAATCTGAACCAGCCGGCTCACGACGTGACCACGGGAGCCGTAGTGGGTTTTGGGCTGGACATCAAAGTGCCATACGTCCATGTCTCGCCGGAATTCCGGTATACGCACTGGGGATCGCAGCACTTTGTCACCGGAACTGCGCTCACGACTAACGGCAATCCATTTCCCGGTTTCACGGCCAACACCGGATTTTCCAGCAACCAGAACCAGGCGGAAGTCATGGTGGGGATCACATTCTGATATGAAACGATCTTTCGTACAATCCGCCGCTCCGTACCAATCGCGGTTCTGGGCCGGCACTTGCTTACAGAACCGCGCGCGTAAGCGAGCGGCCGCGGTACTGGCCGGCGTTGCCGGGCTGTGTATCCTTCTCGGGAGCTGCACTGTGAACAAGAACGAATCGCCCAGCACCAACGATTTCGCCAAGCTCACCGAGGACTTCGTCTACGGCAGCCTGGCGCTCTCGCCGATCTCGGCCACGCAGGCCGGCTATCACACGCATAACGGGATGCCGCTTGACGATACCCTGGATGACATGAGCCCGGCGGGCATGACGGCGCAGCGGGCGTTTTATGCAGGAATTCAGAGCCGCACGGCGGCGCTCGATCCGAAGACGCTCGACAAGGAACAATCCGCGGATCTCGAAATGATCCGGAGCAACGTCTCGCTCAGCTTGCTCGAGCTGGATACGATTCAGAACTATAAGCACAACCCGACGGTATACGTCGAAGGGGCCGGCGCTGCGCTGTTCGCGCCATACGTTCTCAATTACGCTCCCGTGGAGAAGCGGTTCGAGCAGATCACCAAGCGGCTGGAGAAAATGCCGGCTTTTTTTGAGCAGGCCAAAGGCAACCTGGTAGACGCGCCGGACGTCTGGAACCGCGTTGCACAGGAGGAGAACGCGGGCAACATCGATTTGATCGACAAAACTTTGCGCGGCGCCGTGCCTCAGGCGCAGAAGCCCGCGTTTGAGGCCGCAGCCGCCAAGGCCATCGCCTCGCTGAAGGCATTCAACACGTTCTTAAAAGATAATCTGTCCAAGAAGACCAGCGACTGGCGTTTGGGCAGGGATAAGTACGCGCGCAAATTCGAGTATGTGCTCGCCACCGGGAAAACGCCCGAACAGCTACTCGCGGAAGCCGAGGCGGAGCTGAAGAAGACGCGCGAGGAGATGGGAAAGCTGGCGGCCCCCAAATCGGTAAAGCAGGCGCTCGACGAAATTGCGAAGCAGCACGCGACGCCGGATACGTACATGGCCGAAGCGCGGAAGACTCTGGAACAGGCCACCGCCTTCGTGCGAGACAAGGGTCTGCTCACCGTGCCCACCAGCGGTAATCTGCA
>CAZKQQ010000157.1:0-5593 GCA_964554945.1 uncultured Solibacteraceae bacterium
AGCCGGTTCGATTTGCCGACGAACTTGCCGGTGTTGACGTCAATGGCCACCAGCGCGTCGGTCTGGTTGATCTCGATGTATCGGCCCGATTTCAGCCATACTTTCGGGCGCAGCGCTTTCTCGAGTTCCGACGTGACGTTGAATTCGTCGAAGATCGGATTCGAGCGCGTGTACAACTTCACGCGGTTCACCAGCGCCGGTTGAAAGCGCTGAACGAATTGCAGAACGCTCTCGTAGACTTCCTCGTTGTCGACCCAGATGCTCTTGAATGACGAGGTGAGCTGGTCGCGCAGCACGCGCTCCACCACGTTGAGATCGTGATGCAGCAGCGCCGGCGCCGGCCGGCGCTCCGCTTTCTGCCGCAGGTCCAGCCACAAATTATAGAGGAACATCATGTCGGCGCGCAGTTCCTCTTCGGTATGTCCGTCTCCTGCCGTGCGCACGATGAACCCGCCGGGAATGCCCGTTCGGTTATTCTGCAATACCCGCTTCAGGCGGCTGCGCTCTTCATCGCTGGGAATCTTGCGCGACACGCCAATGTGATCGACAGTCGGCATGTAGACCAGGAAACGGCCCGGCAGCGCGATATGCGAAGTGATGCGCGCGCCCTTCTGTCCGAGCGGCTCCTTGGCAATTTGAACAATGATCTCCTGCCCTTCCTTCAGCAGATCGCTGATCGAGGGGACGCCGGGTTTGGCGATGGGAGCGGGAGCCGTTCGGGTTTCCACGTTCGCCCTGGGAGCAGATTCCTGGGACCGCCCTTCGGCCTGCTGCGGACCGCGCCCGCCTTCGCTCATGCCGCCCCGGCCGCGGCGCCGCATCCGGCGCGACACACGGTGAGGATAGCGCGGCGGATGTTCGCGCTGTGTGGCGGTCAGGCCGCCTTCGGCCGGTGTATCCGAATTCTCTTCGTGCGCGACTTCCGCCGAACCCTCTGGAGCAGCCTCCTGGATTGCTTCCGGTTCGGTTTCGTAAGTAACCGAAATATTGAGGTCGGGGAGTTCCTCGGATTCCGTTTCGGTGACTTCGGCCGTTTCCTCGGAAACCAGTTGCAGCGCCTCGGCGGTTGCATGATCGGTGTGCAGGGCAAAGCCCCGGGTCTCGGCGGCGGAGTCGCCGGCCGGCTCGGCCGGCGAGTGGCTCGTCTCCGCGATGGTCGCTTCCCGTTCCAATGCTACGGCTTCGACTGCATCGGGATCCGCGGATTCTCCGGCCGCCGACTCAGCGGCAAAGTCGGAGGTCTCTTCTTCCGCGCCCGGCGCGGTGTACTTCGCCAGCGACTCGCCCGGCAAAACAAAGAAATCCTCGCGCGGCGTGCCGCTGACGGGAGTGACGGCGGGCGGCGGCGGTTCAGGAGCTTCCTGGCGCGGCGCTTCCGGTTCGGAGGCAGCCGGGCGGGAACCGGGAGAATAGAATTTCGAGTCGGGCAGGCCGCGGCCCTTTTGGCCGCGACCGCGGCGGCGTCCGCGCCGTCCCCGGCGGTCGCGGTCTTCCCAGCGGTTCTCAGCGGGCGCTTGACCGGCCGGCGCCGGCGCCGCGGCCGGCGCGGCTTCCAAAGGCGCTGGCGCCGTCTCCATGGCCGGAGCGGCCCCGGCTTCCGGCATAGCTATAGGGGTGCCTGCTGCCGGAGGCGGCGGTGTGCGGTCCAGCTTGAGGACTTTCTCCTCCACGCTGGTCACAATCTTGTCGTACTCTTCGTTGTCCTCGAAGAAGTCCGACACATACAGAAACGCGTCCCGATCCAGGCCGATATCCACGAATGCCGATTGCATGCCCGGCAGTACCCGCGTCACTCTGCCTTTGTGGATGCTTCCGGCCAGCGAGTACTCGTTCTCACGCTGATGATAGACTTCGACTACCTGATCATCGTCAAGAATCGCAACGCGCGTTTCGCGGCGGCTCGCCGAGATCACCAGTTCCTTTGACATCTACAGCCTCCGTGCGGGAACACAGAGAACGGGACGGGTGAAAGAGTGGGCGCCCTGCGTGGTTTCGATGCACCGCTGAGGAGCATCGAGCAACTTCAACTACAAACTCACGCTGGCCGGCGTGGAGCTCACTTCCTCTACACGCACCGGCCGGGAACCGCTCCTCTTCCAGGGATGGCATCAAGCCACCGTCCCGAGGGTCTCTAAGGCTCCCCAAGAATCGTTTAATTCACAAACCTTCTGAGGCGTACGTTATTGACCAGCCCCAAAGCCAGGAAATTCGACCAGAGACTTGAACCACCGGCGCTCATGAAAGGAAGCGGAATGCCGGTCACCGGCATCCGTCCCACCACCATCCCGACATTCACCAGCATATGGAACAGCAGCAGCGCCGCCACCCCCATGCAGATGTACATGCCGGCGCGGTCAGGCGCCGTTTGCGCATTCTGGACGATGCGCATGATCATGATAAAGAACAACGACAACACCATGATGACGCCAACGAACCCATGCTCTTCGGAGAAAGCCGAAAAGATAAAGTCCGTGTGCGGCACCGGCAGAAACCGCAACTGGGTCTGCGTTCCTTTGAGCGGTCCCTTGCCGAACATACCACCGGCCCCCACCGCGATCTGGGACTGGATCAACTGATATCCAGTGCCCTGCGGATCGCGCTCGGGATCCATGAAACTCACCAGCCGCGCCTTCTGGTACGGCTTTAAAAAACTATATGTAACAGGTAGAACCAACACGGTTATGACGGCTATCACGGCGATGTACTTCCACCGCAATCCCGCCAGAAACGCCCCGACGACGAGCACCGCCAGATAGGTGAGTGAGGTCCCCAGGTCCGGTTGTTTCAGAACCAGCACAGTGGGAATCAGCACCAGGCCCGCCAGCTTCAGCATTTCCTTGATCTCCAGCTCGTCCTTCTTCAACTCGGTCAAGTAGCGGGCTACCAATAATATTATCACCAGCTTAACGAACTCCGAGACCTGCAAATGAAAGCCGCCGGCCAGCGGAATCCAGCGGCGCGAACCGAAGACCGTCTTACCGATGGCGTAGGTTCCGGCCAGCGCCAGAACCGACAAGATGTACATCAAAGTCACGTGGTGGAGCAGCGTATGATAGTCGATCACCATGATGACCCACATCAAAAAGACGCCGAGAAAAACGTATAGGATCTGCTTCCACCAGGCATCCTGCCAGATTGTGTCGCGCGTGGCGCTGAATATCTGCAGCACGCCGACTGCGCAGATCAGAAGAGTGATCAGGAGCAGCGGCCAATCGATATCGCGTCGGGAGAGATAGCGCGACATTTTATTCCCGGCCGTCCACCGGCTCGGGCTCCTCAGCCGGTTCGTGATAGATCAAGTTGCTTGCCGCGGGAGCCTTCTGCGCCGCCGGCGCCGGGACTTGCGGAGCAACGAGACCGCTGACCGCTGCCAGTTTAGCCGTGAGGTTGCCCTTGCTCTGATCGGCTTCGGCCGAGAGCCGCGCCTTCTTGTCGAAATATGCTTTCATGACATCGCGCACAATCGGCGCGGCAAACTGCCCGTGCTCGCCGTGCTCGAACAGCGCCACTACCACGATCTCCGGAGCGTGGCACGGGGCGTATCCTTCAAACCAGGCGTTGTCTTTCAGATTGCGCCCGGCTGCCGTGCCTTTCAAATAATCGTTGGAAGCGAGCTGCGCCGATCCCGTCTTTCCGCACACGTCGATGCCGGGAAGCCGGGCGCGCCCGCCGGTTCCCCCGCCCTCGTTCACCACACCATACATGCCATCCACGACTTTGCGGACGTTATCGGGGTTGAGACTCCAGGTGTCTGGCTTATCGGTGGCATCGAGCGCCTTCAGCAGATGAGGATGATGCCAAACGCCATTCATGGCAACTCCGCCAATGGCTCGCGCCAGTTGCAGCGGCGTCACGGTGAGAGCGCCCTGCCCGATGGCCACCGACGGCGTTTCGCCCGCGTACCATTTCTGCCTGTAATTGCGCAGCTTCCATTTTTCCGAAGGCACAATGCCGGTTGCTTCGTGCGGCAGATCGATTCCCGTCCCCTGCCCCATTCCCGCGAGCGTCGCATACTGGGCGATGTTGTCGATGCCCAGTTTGGCGCCGACCGTGTAGAAGTAGACGTCGCAGGAATGGACGATTCCATTGTGCAAAGAAATCGTGCCGTGACCGGTCTTCACCCAGCAATGCTGGTAATGGCCGTACAGACTGATTCCACCGTTGCAGCGCACGCTGAACTGATCGTCGATGGTTCCGGTTTCGAGGCCCGCCAGCGCCACGAACGGCTTGAACGTCGAGCCCGGCGCCTGCTGCGCCTGGATGGCGCGGTTCAGCATCGGGTGCTCCGGGTTATCGGCGATTTCTTTCCAATCTTTGGCCTTGATCCGTACCGCGAATTTATTGGCGTCGAAAGTGGGCCGGCTGACCATGGCGAGCACTTCGCCGGTGCGCGGATCCAGCGCCACGACCGCGCCGTTGCGCCCATCCATCGCCAACTCCGCTACCGTCTGGAGATCGAGATCGATGCTGAGTTGAATATCTTTTCCAGCCACCGCGGGCTTGTTGCCAATCACCTGCCGCACCTGGCCGCGATTGTCCACCACAACCTGCCGCTGCCCATCGACTCCCATCAGGGTGCTGTTGTACTCGCGCTCGATTCCGAATTTTCCAATGACATCGCCGGGATCATACTTGGCAAACTCGGGGGCATCCAATTCGTCCTCGCTGATTTCACCGGTATATCCGATGACGTGCGCCAGCATTCCGTTCTGCGGATAAAGCCGTCGCTGCGCCTGGATCAGAACCAGTTCCGGAAAAAACTCATGATGCGAATCGACGAATGCCAGATCGGCCGGACTCAGTTCTTCCTTGATGACGATCGGCACGTATTTGGGCTGCGACTTGAAGCGACGCACGCGCGCCGATAGATCCTTGTAATCGAGGTCGAGGCCTTGTGCGATCGGCCGGAGATGGTCTTCCTTGAGAGATTCCCGGGCCAGAATAAGGCTGAACGAGGAGTGATTATCGACAATCACACGTCCGTCGCGGTCCAAGATCCGGCCGCGCGGCGCCAAGATCGGCACCGACTTGATGCTGTTCGCCTGCGCCCGCTCGTCGTAAAACTCCGGATTCTGGATCTGCAGTTTCCAAAAGCCGGAAATCAGGAACAGGAAAATGGCCACACCGGCGTACTGGAAAATCGCGATTTTCGGGCCGGCGAATCGTGTATCGTCATGCAGACGCGGCTGTTCGGAAACTTTCACTTCCGCACCGGAATCGACAGGCGGCAGGATCACAGTCGGCGCAACCTACACTTTTCTTATTCTAGCGGATTTAACTCGTTTCGCGCAGCTTATCGAGAAAATGAAATAATGCCACTGCGACAAAAGCATTTAGTAACCCGACAATTAACGTTCGTTGCCAGTCGAAAGATACCTGCTGCGCTAACAAAGCCCTGGCCATAACCCAATAAAAGAATTGATGAAAAACATAGAAGAAATAGGCCAAAAACAAGCGCATCATGCCGTTCTCGACATCCAGCCTGACCCCCACGGAGGCCGCGAAATAGCCCACCAGCGTTTTTACGATACCGAACATGCCCAAGGGCGCTTTCGAAAGCGAGTCCTGGGCTAAACCAATGATCGTACCGACT
>CAZKQQ010000157.1:5603-6704 GCA_964554945.1 uncultured Solibacteraceae bacterium
ATCCGCCGATCTGACTGCGCCGCACCAACGCAAAGTAGACCACCACCAGCAACGGCATTTCCAGGTAGCCGAGGAACTGAAAAAACAGAGGAACGTAGACCTGGAACAGGATGGCCGCCAGCGGCACAAGCAGCATGACCCACGGAGAGAAGCGCGAAACCTGACCTTCCCGCTGGCTGTTGAGGAGGATGCGCTCGCTGCTTGAATAACTCATTCGTTATGGGGCCGTTCGGAAACCGGAGCCGCCGGCGGAGGCGGCGCGGGAGTGGATGTGGGGTCGGCGGCGGAAGCCGGCGGCCGGGCGTTAGGAAGCGGAGAAGAATTCGGGGGCGCGGCCGGGGCGACGCTGGGAGATGCCGGCTTTGGAGCCGGCGCAGCCGGGGTGGGAACCGCCTTGACAGGCGTAGCCCCTGGTCCCTGCGCTACGGTTTGGCCCGGCTTCACGGCCAGATTGAAATCCGGAGGCTTACTTCCGGGTAATCCTTCGCCGAACTTATGATTTTGCGCTTCCCCCAGAGCCTTATAATAGGCGCGCAGCTTGTCGGCTTCGGTCCCTCCGGGCGCCGCAGGCTCTGCGGGAGCCGGTGCGCCGCCCGGAGGCGCCGGCGCGATATAAACCGGTTGATACGCTAACTGGTCAGTGGGGATGGTTTGGTGAACACCCTCGAGCAGGATCAGGACGTCTTCCAGGCCGCGACGCATGCCGGTCGGCTCCACCAGAATTTCCTTAAAAGGCTGGTTCGGATGTACGGCTTTTACGATTCCTACCGGAAAGCCGCGTGGAAATACCCGGTCATCGCCGGATGTGTAAAACCAGTCGCCGACCTCCACCTTTTCTTCGAGTGGAACATAATCAACGCGGCACAACGGCGTCCCCTGCCCTTTTAGCGTGCCGCGCACCTGTGTTTTTTGCGAAATGACGCCGGCGGCAAAGTCCGTATCGGTGATCAGCAGGATCTCCGAAGCTGTGGGGTAAGACTCGATAACCGTGCCCACGATACCGTCCGGTGTCACGACGGCCATGCCGCGCTGCACGCCGGACGCAGAGCCCCGGTCGGTGAAGACCACCTTGGACTTGGGGGGGGGGGGGGGGGGGGGGGG
>CAZKQQ010000157.1:6714-15671 GCA_964554945.1 uncultured Solibacteraceae bacterium
TGGTCCCCGCCCCCGACCCAATAATGTTGGCCGCCACCGTCTTGGAGGGCGTATGCTCTTGAAAAACGGCCAGCGCCTTGGCGCGTTCCGCCATGTTCAACTCGTTTTTCAGAAAAGTATTCTCAACCTTCATGCGGTCGACTTCGGCTTGCAGCCGGCGATTCTCTTCGTGGGTGTCATGGAGGAGGATATAATCGCGGACGAAACCGATACTGCCGCCGCGAAACCACTCCATCACGCGGGCGAGGGGGGTAACGGCGGTAACGGTCCAGACCCGGATCATGCGGACATCCTGGTCATTGCGGACCTGGACCGCCAGCAGCACGAGCTGGGCAAATATCACCAGCAGCAGGACCGTGATATTGCGGTAGCGATTGAGAAACGATTCCATAGGGCGGGGCCGCCCCTGCCTTCTAGTCTATCGAAATCTTGCGCAACAAACGGAAATCACTGAGCATCCGGCCTGTTCCGAGAACCACCGAAGCCAGCGGATCATCCGCGATGGAAACCGGCAAGCCCGTTTCTTCGCGAATGCGCTTGTCCAGATTCTTCAATAGCGCACCACCGCCGGTAAGAACAATACCCCGATCGCTAATATCCGCGCTTAATTCAGGCGGCGTTCGTTCCAGGGCAACCCGGATCGCATTGACAATCATGGCCACGCATTCCGAGAGAGCCTCCCGGATTTCGGAGTCATCGATGGTGATGGTACGCGGCACCCCTTCAATCAGGTTCCGGCCCTTAATCTCCATGGTCAACTGCTTGTCCAAAGGATAAGCCGAGCCGATTTCAATTTTGATAGTTTCCGCGGTGCGCTCGCCGATCAGCAGGTTGTATTTCCGCTTCAAATACTGCATCACGGCATCGTCCATCTCGTTGCCGGCCACTCGCACGGATCGCGAGTAAACGATCCCGGAGAGCGAGATGACGGCGACATCGGTGGTGCCGCCACCGATATCGACCACCATATTGCCGGAGGGCTCGGTGATGGGTAGTCCGGCGCCGATCGCCGCCACCATGGCCTGTTCGACCAGATGCACTTCGCTGGCCTTGGCGCGGTACGCCGAATCCATGACGGCGCGCTTTTCCACCTGCGTGATTTCGCTGGGAACGCCGATGATGATGCGCGGATGCACCAGCATCTTGCGCCCGTGCGCCTTCTGAATGAAATAGTTCAGCATGCGCTCGGTGACTTTGAAATCGGCGATGACGCCGTCTTTCATGGGCTTGATGGCCACGATATTGCCGGGGGTGCGGCCCAGCATTTCCTTGGCCTCCTTGCCGACGGCTTCCACTTCGCCGCTGTTCTTATTAATGGCGACAATGGATGGCTCATTGACAACGATCCCTTTGCCTTTGGCGTAGACCAAGGTGTTGGCCGTTCCGAGATCGATGGCAAGGTCGGACGAAAACAGGCTAAATAATGAGCGTAGATTCATTTACGGCGGTGCACTTCAGGAGTAGACCGAGTTCGTACCACGGCAAGGTCCAATCGGCATAGTACCACACCGCACCAGTTTTTCACGCTTAACCTTGATTGATTTTTTTGGTCGTTTTTTCAATTTTGAAACGCCAGTTATGCGGCATCGGCGGCTAATCATTCCACTCTCAACCGCCGATGCTTCTGGTGATGACTGACCCTAACTCTGCAGTGGCCAGTACTCATGTCTTCCGGCGCGCCGGGATTGCGTTGGTGCTTACGCTGGCGGCTCTCCACCCGGGCGTGGGGCAACCCGCTAAGCCCCGCGACCTCAGCGATTTCAGCCTGGAAGAACTGATGAATCTGCGGGTCACCTCGGTGGCAGGCAAGGAGCAGACACTCTCCAAGACCGCGGCAGCCGTATATGTAATTACCGCGGAAGACATTCGCCGTTCGGGAGCGACCAACATACCCGACCTCCTGCGCCTGGCGCCGGGCGTCAACGTTGAACAGATCGATGCGAACTCATGGGCCCTGAGCATTCGTGGCTTCACCGATCGATACGCAAACAAGGTCCTCGTATTAATTGATGGCCGCTCGGTATATAGTCCGATGTACTCCGGCGTCATCTGGGACTCAGTCGATACTCCTCTGGAAGATATCGACCGGATCGAGGTAATCCGGGGCCCGGGCGGCACGGTATGGGGCGCCAACGCGGTGAACGGCGTGATTAACATATTGACCAAAAGCGCACAGCTCACGCAGGGCGGCGTCGTCACGGGAGGCGCCGGTTCGCTGGAAAAAGAAGGCTTCGTTCGCTACGGCGGCGCGCTCGGGCGCCGCGGGTCCTATCGCGTGTTCGGCAAGCATTTCCGTCGCGGTAATTCCGACGCGGCCGCCGAGGGGCCAGCCTTCGATGGCTGGTATCTGTCCCACGGCGGTTTCCGAACCGATTGGAGTCTTTCGGAGCGGGACCGGTTCACGGCGCAAGGAGACTTTCAACGGACGATTGGCGGCCAGACGATGTCGCTGGTGTTCTCCAATGCGCTGCCTCTGCAAGCGACGATCAACGACCGCATGGGCATGAGCACAGGAAACGTGCTCGGCCGATGGACGCACACACGCGCCGATGGCTCGGAGCTGTCATGGCAGTTTTACGACGATTATTTCCGCCGTAGCGAGCAGGGAATCCGATACTCGCACAATATTATCGATGCTGCATTTCAACACCATGGGAGGTTGGGTGCGCGCCACGATCTCGTGTGGGGCGCCGGAGCGCGCAATGCAACCATAACTTTTGAGCCCGGATATTCCGTATCGATTGATCCCCCGCATAAAACCGATCGGCTTTTCAGCGCATTCGTGCAGGACGAAGTAAAGCTGTCGGATCAGATATGGCTAACCGCGGGCACCAAGCTCGAACACAACGACTACACAGGGTTCGAGTGGGAACCGAGCGCGCAACTGCTCTGGACTGCTACCGCGCGTCAAGCCGTCTGGATTTCCGCGGCGCGAGCGATCCGGCAACCCAACCGGCAGGACGTCGGAGTCCAGTTCGACATCGCAATCGTCCCGACATCACCCTTCGGTGTCGTAAAGGCCATAGGGAATCCGAATCTGGCCGCGGAGCGACTCTATGACTTTGAAGCGGGCTATCGTGCGCAGCTCGGGAAGAAGCTTTCTTTGGATCTTGCCGTATTTACCGGGCTCTACCGCAATCTCACGGCGACGATTCCGCAAGCGGGCTACTTTACCCTGACTCCGGCGCCACCGCACCTGGTATTGCCCCTGAGGCTCGAAAACGCAGCCCATGGCCGGTCTAATGGAATCGAATTCTTCCTGAACTCGAATATTACGCGCAGTTGGCGCATCAGTCCCGGATATTCGATGCTTCGTTTGCAGCTGGAAGGAAATTCTGGAATCACGAATGCGGGGACAGGGGCGCTAGCTCAATACAATCCGGAACACCAGTTTCAATTCCGCTCCTTTCTCAATCTGAGCTCGAGTCTGGAGTGGGATCATACTCTGACTTATGTAAGCCGCCTGCATGACGGAAATATTCCGGGTTATGTGCGCCTGGACAGCCGGCTGGCGCGGCGGATCGGGGAATCATTCGAAGTAAGTGTAACCGGGCGGAACCTACTGCAATCCCGGCACGCTGAGTTTCCCGATGAGCTCGGATTGAATCACACGCAGATCGAGCGCAGCGTGTTCGGGAAAGTGACGTGGCGTTTCTAAATGGGCGGGTATTCCGCAATCCGGCTCAGGACAGAGTTTGTCGTGGCAGCCGCGCTGTTGTTCCCGGCGGCCGGGCAAGAGATCGAGGAGTACCAGGTGAAAGCGGCATACCTCTACAATTTCGCCAAGTTCGTGGAGTGGCCGGCACAAGTATTTGCGAGTCCCGCCAGCCCGATCGTCATCTGTGTTCTTGGCGAAGACCCGTTCGGAGGGGCTTTGCAGGACGTGGTCCGCGGCAAAACCGCGAGCGGCCGGACACTGGTAGTGCGGACCATCCCGGAGTTTTCCGGCGCAAAGAGCTGCCAGATTCTGTTTATCGGTTCACTGGAATGGAAGCGAAACCGCCCTGCGCTGGGAAACCTGAACGGAAGCGGTGTCTTGACGGTGGGTGAGGCGCCGGGCTTTGGATCGAGCGGCGGCATCATCAATTTCAAATTGGAGGCCGGCCGTGTGCGTTTTCAAATCAACGTTGCGGCGGCAAGACAAGCGCCGGTTCAGATCAGCTCCAAGCTCCTGAGCCTGGCAGAGCTAGTGGCGATCCGGGAATAAGGTAATGATTCGCATTGGCGCATACCGCCGCCTGCCGATCAAGCTGAAACTCCAGTTGATCATTATGACGACCGTCGGAGCGGCCCTGCTGCTGGCGTGCACGGCAGTTCTGACCTATGATCATTACGCCTTCCGCAATTCGATACGCAACGATCTGGATGTGCTGGCGGAAATGCTCGGGTCAAACAGCACGGCGGCGCTGAGTTTCGGGGACAGGAGATCGGTGGAGGAGCTTCTTTCGGGACTTCGAGCGAAGCGGCCGATTGTTGCCGCGGTAGTTTATTCCGCCGATGGCGCCGTATTTGCCTCCTATCGTCGCGAGACCAGGGCACAGCAGCGCGATCCGATTTCGACGGCGTACAGCGGGTTCGGAAACGGCCAGCTGAAAATCGTCAGACCGATTCACCTGGAGCGGCAGCTCATCGGCAAAATCTATTTGATCTCGGATCTGAGCGATGTGAGTTCGCGTCTGAAGCGATCCATCGCCACGATTGCGGCTATTCTGTCGGGCGCCTTCCTGCTGGCATTTTTCCTAGCCGCGCGTCTCCAGCTTATTATTTCCAAGCCGATCGTGTATCTCGCGGAGGCAGCCCGGAGAGTTTCCACACGGAAGGACTATGCCACGCGCGCCATCAAAGTGGCGGAAGACGATCTGGGGCGGCTCACCGACGCATTCAACGAGATGCTGGTCGAAATCGAGCGGAGAGATGCGGAACTACTGAAGCATCGTGACCGCCTCGAGCAAGAGGTTGCGGCGCGCACGGCAGAACTGGTGAAAACCAATGCCGCCCTGGTGGATTCCAAAGAAAAAGCCGAGGCCGCCAGCCGGGCCAAAAGCGAGTTTCTGGCCAACATGAGCCACGAAATTCGAACACCCATGAACGGCATCATGGGTATGACCGACCTGGTGCTGGATACAACCCTGACCGAAGACCAGCGAGAGTGTCTCAGCACCGTCAAGATATCCGCGGATTCCCTGCTGCGAGTGATTAACGACATTTTGGATTTCTCCAAAATCGAAGCACGAAAACTGGACCTGGAGCCGGTGCGGTTCTGCCTGCAAGACAACCTGGAGGAAACCATCCGGACGCTAGCGCTGCGGGCTCGCGAGAAAAACCTGGAATTGCGCTGCGAAGTGAGGCCGTCAGTGCCCGGCTGGATTATCGGCGATCCTCACCGGTTGCGCCAGATTATCGTGAACCTCATCGGCAACGCGATCAAATTTACTGAGCAGGGCGTGGTGAGCCTGACAGTGGAAGCGGAAACGCAAAATCCCCTGCGACTGCACTTCGCGGTCCAAGACACCGGAATCGGTATTCCAAAAACCAAGTTCGGGTCGATTTTCCAGCCATTTTCTCAGGCTGACAGCTCGACCACACGCAAGTACGGGGGAACCGGTCTGGGTCTATCGATTTCGCAGCACCTGGTGGAAGCGATGCAAGGAAAGATGTGGGTGGAAAGCGAGGTCGGCAAAGGAAGTTGCTTTCATTTCACAGCCATTTTTTTGCCGGCGCCCGCCGCGGAAGAGACCTCGGTGAAGGAAGAAACTCACTTACCGGCCTGGAACGTCGAACCATTCCGCGGGAGCGCGAGCCAGGTCACGCCAAGTGTTCCGGCTGATTCTACGGCAGCCGGCACCCCGGGTTTGCGAATCCTGTTGACAGAGGACAACCCGATTAATCAACGGGTGGCGGTCCGTGTACTGGAAAAACTAGGGCACTCGGTAACTGTGGCTGGGAACGGCCGTGTGGCATTGGAGCAACTCGCCTCCCAGGAATTTGACCTCATCTTCATGGACGTGCAGATGCCCGAGATGGATGGTCTGGAAACCACGGGAGCCATTCGCCATAGGGAACAAAACACAGGCCGCCATATTCCAATTGTGGGGATGACGGCCCACGCCATGAGTGGCGACCGCGAACGATGCCTGGCGGCGGGGATGGATGGATACCTCTCGAAGCCGATTCACGTAAGCGAATTGCGGCTGCAGTTGGAAAAGCACGGCAGAGCGGGGACGCGTGCAGTGACGTAGAACCCGCTCCGTGCCGGTCGCGGTTCTGTGTCCGACACGGAACCGCGCGCGCAGCAAGCGGATGTCAACATCGGTCAAGAGATAGTCGGAATCACCACGCCAGGACGCGTGACTCCCTACTTATGCTGCTGGTCCATCCCACGCGCGATCGTCTCCGTTGCGACCGCGATGCGCTGCAGGAGCTGAATGATTACGGCGTTTTGTTCTTCCTGCTTTTGAACCCGCGGCGCAGGCTCCTCAGATGGGGGAGCGGAAACCGGAGGCTTCAGCAAGGATAGCTGGCTCGCCTGATTGCGCAGCTTTAGATTCTGGATCGCCTGAAGCGGCTGGTCCGAGTTGTCGACCGGCGCGGCGGCTTGGCGGTTCAGCGAAACGGCGGGAGCCGGTTTTGTATTAATCGGCTTCGTCAAATTCAGACAGCTCCAAGCCCACGTGCAACTCCCTGTGCTGTCGCACTCACAAGCCCGTCTCATATCAGAACAGCCAGCCGAAGTGGCGGGTTTAGCCGGCGCCGGGCCAGTACATTGTTGGCCGAAAGCCGCTGCAGCGGATAAAGACAAGGCAAGCATCAGCGTTTTCATTCTCAAATCTCCCTCTCCCCCGGCTCATCGACTGGCAATTGAATTTTTCGGCCTTTTCTTACGCATGCAAAGCGGACGGGCGGCTCCGGAGGTCCATTGGTTTACGAAATATAGTAGCCGGCATTTCCCGAACGCAATAGCGGCAGGCGCTAAGCGGACCGTCACTCATGCGGCATCCCGAACGCCACGATGGAAGCCGCTTAACTGACGGTTGCGGTTTCTGTTTCGTCGGCAGTGAAGTAGGCGCAGTCGGGATGATGAAAGACCAAGGCACTGACGCTGGCTTCCGGCTCCATCATCATGCCTTCCGTGAGAGCCACGCCGATGTCCTCCGGGCTGAGCAACTGGAACAAGCCCTGCTGATCGTCCAGGTTGGGACAGGCCGGATAGCCGAAGCTGTAGCGCTTGCCGCGGTAGCGGGAAGTGAAGCGTTCCTGCATCGTGAGCGAAGGCGGGTCGGGAAAGCCCCAGTCTTCGCGAATCCGGCGGTGCAGCCACTCCGCGCAGCCTTCGGCGGTTTCCAGCGCCAGCGCCTGAATCGCATGCGCTTTAAAGAATTCGCCGGCCTGCTTCCATTGCTCGGCCCTTTCGCGGATATGGGCGCCCGCGGTAACGACGAACAGCGCCAGGTGATCGCGCCGGCCCTCTTCGGCATCGAGAATATAGTCGCTCAAGCAGAGGCCGTTTTCGCGCCGCTGGCGCCCGAACCGAAACGTGTGAATCGGCGAAAGGGATGCCGGCGCGAACAAGTGAATGTCGTTGCCGTCGCGCTCGGCTTCGAAAAATTGCCAGACCGCTTTCACCTTCATGAAGGCGAGCGCTTCGTGCCGCACCGCGTCGACCTTCTGAAACAACTCGAGCGCCTTTGGCTCATATTCAGCAAGGTTCTTTTCGAAATTGCCTTTGTATCCGAGGTGGCGTCCATATAGCATGTACGGGTTGATGTAGCTCCACACATCGGCCAGGTGCGGCACGGCTCGAACTTTACGCTGCAGATACGGCGCGGAAGGAATCGGGATATCCAGACGCACCTTGGCGCTGCGGTGCGTGGTCAGTGGGGCGGCGGCTTCCTCCACAATGGCCGGCTGCACGGGAGCTTCAGCGGTGCGGCTGGCGGCGAGAACCGTCTCGCGCTCGGCCGGATCCATGATGCGGTTCAGCAGCCGCAGCCCCGCCATGGCGTCTTTGGCGTAACAGACCGCTTCCCCATATGCGGGCACGATGCGCGTGCGGGTGAATTTTTCCGAGAGCGCCGCGCCGCCAACCAGCAGCGGAATGCGAATGCCGGCGACCTGGAAATCGTTCGCGGTCGTGACCATCTGCTGCGTGCTCTTCACGAGCAGGCCCGAAAGGCCGATGGCATCGGGCTTGTGCTCCTGGTACGCGGCGATGAGAACTTCCGGCGGCACCTTGATGCCGAGATTGATCACGCGGTAGCCGTTGTTGGACAGAATGATCTCGACCAGATTCTTACCGATATCGTGGACATCCCCCTTCACCGTGGCCAGGATTACCTTGCCGCGGGTGGCCGTCTCCTCTTTCTCCATGAACCGCTCGAGGTGACTGACCGCCGCCTTCATGGCTTCAGCCGACTGCAGCACCTCCGCCACGATCAGTTCGTTGTTATTGAACAGGCGTCCGACTTCGGTCATCCCTGCCATCAGCGGACCGTTGATGATGGCCAGCGGCCCGGCGCCTTCCGCCAGCTTGCGGTCCAGATCGGGAATCAGACCGTCCTTGGTCCCTTCAATGATGTAATGCGCCAGCCGCTCGTCGAGCGGCAGGTCTTCGGCGTGGCGCTTCTCGCGTGTTCCGGCCTTTCGAAAATAATCAGAGATAGCCGCTATGTGGAACTGGTTGATCGCGATACGCTGCTCGGGGCTCTGCGCGCGCCAGTCTTCGGGAGCGGTACGCAGGACAAGATCCTCGCCATTAGCCGGCGGACGGTTGAACAACAAATCCTCCGCCAGACGGCGCTGCTCTTCGGGAATCGACGCGAACCGTTCCAGCTTCTGGGCGTTGACGATCGCCAGATCGAGACCAGCCTTGGTGCAGTAGTACAGAAAGACGGAGTTGATTACCTCGCGGGCTGCCGCCGGCAGACCGAAGGACACATTGGAAATCCCCAGTACTGTTT
>CAZKQQ010000158.1:0-15643 GCA_964554945.1 uncultured Solibacteraceae bacterium
GAAATCTGCTCAAGCCCATGCTGGCCCGCGGCGAGCTGCATTGCATTGGCGCGACCACGCTCGACGAGTACCGCAAGCATATCGAGAAGGATGCCGCGCTCGAACGCCGGTTCCAGCCGGTCTTTGTGGATCAGCCTTCCGTCGAGGACACGATCTCTATCCTGCGTGGCCTGAAGGACCGTTACGAAGTCCACCATGGCGTGCGTATCAAGGACTCGGCGCTAGTGGCCGCGGCAGTACTCTCGAGCCGCTACATCTCCGACCGGTTCCTCCCCGACAAAGCCATCGACCTGGTCGACGAGGCTGCCGCCAGACTGCGTACCGAGATCGATTCCATGCCGGCCGAACTCGATGAGATGCTGCGCCGCGCCATGCAGCTCGAGATCGAGCGCGAAGCGCTGAAAAAGGAAAAGGACGAAGCGTCGAGGGAGCGCCTCGCTAGGATTGAGAAAGAACTCGCCGACTTGCGGGCCGAATCCGACGCGTTGAAAGCCAAGTGGCAGGCGGAGAAGCAGGCCGTTCAGCGCCTGCGCTCGCTGCGCGAGAAGATAGAACAGGTCAAGGTCCAGATCGAGCAGGCCGAACGGCAGTATGACCTTAATAGAGTCGCGGAGCTGAAATACGGCACGCTCGTGCAATTGGAGAATCAGCTGAAGACCGAATCGGCTCAATTCGCAAAGAAGCAGGCCGGAACTCCGCTGATCAAAGAGGAGGTAGACGAACAGGACATCGCGGAAGTGGTCAGCCGCTGGACTTCGATACCGGTGGCGAAGCTCATGGAAGGCGAAGTCCAGAAGCTGCTGCGCCTTGAAGAGGTCCTGCACGAGCGCGTGATAGGGCAGGATGAAGCGGTGACGGCCGTGGCGGAGGCCGTGGTGCGGGCGCGCTCCGGGTTGAAAGATCCGAAACTCCCCGTCGGCAGCTTCATCTTTCTCCGCACGACCGGCGTAGGCAAAACAGAGCTGTTCGATGATGAACGCGCCATGATCCGCATCGACATGTCCGAATACCAAGAGCGCCACACCGTCGCGCGCCTGATCGGCGCGCCTCCGGGCTATGTCGGCTTTGAGGAAGGCGGGCAACTCACCGAGGCGGTGCGGCGGCGGCCTTATTGCGTCATTCTGTTCGACGAGATCGAAAAGGCCCACCAGGACGTCTTCAACGTCATGCTCCAGATTCTCGACGACGGCCGCCTGACCGATGGGCAAGGACGTACCGTAGACTTCAAAAACTCCATCCTCATTATGACCTCCAACATCGGGAGCCAGCGAATCCTCGGATACCGCGGCGCCTTTGACGGGTCGGAATATGAACGCATGAAGGAGACCGTATTGGAAGAGGTACGGCATTTCTTCCGGCCTGAATTCTTGAATCGAGTCGACGAAATCATTGTTTTCCACGCCTTGAGCGAAGATCATCTGATGCAGATTGTCGATATTCAATTGGAGCGGTTGCGCGCCCGGCTGGAAGAACGCCATATCCGGATCGAGTTGACGCCCGATGCCCGGCGGCACTTGGTCCGAGTTGGCTACGATCCCGCCTACGGCGCGCGACCGCTGAAGCGTGCGATCCAAAAGAATGTCGAGACGCAGCTTGGCCGCTTGCTGCTGGAGGGAACCATCCGCGACGGGCAGTTCGTGCGGATCGATTATGACCAGGCGGACGGAAAACTGGTCTTCTTGCCGGGGACCGTACGGGCCGGAGAAACGCAGTCCGCCCGCGGTTAGTGTTGCGGGGCGCCGCGCTACGCAGCGGCGTTATTCCGCAATTTCCAGGCGATTATCGATAGCGAGAATGCCTGGGATCTCCCACACCACGTCCTCTCGAATCGAGAGTTAAAAGTAACGCCATTCAGTGATTCCAATGGGCTCGAAGATGAGGCTCAATCCATAGGGCGGCCGAAGGTCCGCGCCCGATCCGGACCGAAAGTCCGTACATCAGGCGGACACACACGCAGATAAGTCTGTGGCCCGGCCCCCCGCAACGCCTACTTGTGATTCTTTTCCGTTCTCTCGGCCGTAGTGTCTCATTTCGCTTGACAGCGCATCCGCTAATCCCTCACGCTGAACGTTTATGCCGCTCGCTCGGGTTGTCGTCCTCGCGGTCGTGCAGGGCTTGACGGAATTTCTGCCGGTCAGCAGTACTGCGCATCTGTACCTCTCATCATGGCTTCTGGGTTGGACGCCGGAAGCGCTGGAATTCGATATCTCCCTCCACATCGGCACGCTGCTGGCGTTGCTGATTTACTTTCTGCCTGACTGGATTCAGATCATCGGCCAGGGGTTTGGCCTGCGAATCGCGCACGATGAGCAACTCAATCACAACCACATGCTGTTATGGCTGCTGGTCCTCGGCAGTATCCCGGTCGGTATTGCCGGCCTCGCGTTCAACAAGCAGGCTGAGGGTCCATGGCGCAGTCCTTACGTCATGGGCACAATGCTGGTGGCGATTGGCATCGTCATGTGGATGGCGGATTCGAACGGGCGCGACGTCCGCGAACTCGGGTCGCTGAATCTCCCCGATTCCATCGCGGTGGGGTTGTCGCAGATGCTCGCGCTTGTTCCCGGCACGTCGCGTAGCGGCATCACAATCAGCGCGGGTCTGTTTCGCGATCTTACGCGCGAGGCCGCGGCGCGGTTTTCGTTCCTGCTGGCGACACCCGCGATCGCGGCAGCCGCAGCCAAAGCCTTTTATGACATGCATAAGCATCACGGCCTCAGCCGTATGTTAAACCCGACGTTCCTGGTGGGCGTCTTCGTCAGTACAGGCACGGGATCCGCGGTGATCCCCTGGTTTCTGCATTATTTGCGTCGCGGCGGTCTTCGTCCTTTCGTGTACTATCGCGTGATTTTTGGCATAATAGTTCTTGCTCTGGCTATCATCCGTCGGCCAGCCGGATGAAGCTCTTATCCCCAACGCCGTATAAAAGGTTGAACGAAGCTCTGGGATTTTTGTATCTGTCCGCGGGGCTGGTGATTCTGCTGAGCTTGGTTTCTTACCACGCGCAGGATCCATCGTGGAATACGGCTGCCGATTCGCATCCGGTCAATCTCGTCGGCTATCCCGGTTCTTACCTTTCCGACGCCCTCTTTCAAATCTTCGGCGCTGCCGCCTTCTTGTTTCCGTTTCTGATTTTCGTATTGGCTTGGAAATGGATCCGGTCCGAGGAACTGCCATCGGGCGCGGTGAAGGGTCTTGGTTCTTTGCTGCTGGCTTTTAGCCTGTGCGCGGGGCTCTCCTTTCTTCCATTCCACATGTTTAATGGAAGCATTTTGGTCGGCGGCACGGTCGGGTTGATCCTCGCACACTATTTGCTCACTGCGCTGAACCTGGCGGGTGCTCTGGTCGCGGTTTTTACGCTGCTGGTGGTTTCGGTGTATCTGGTCTCGACCTTCTCTCTTGCCAGGCTGGAGCAATGGTTAGCCGGGCCGGAACGCTGGCTCGAACGGCGCGCGGAAAAATTCCGCGTATTCCGCGATCGCATGCGCGAGCGGGCTGTTGAGAAGGCCAGGCAGCGCGCGCGGCGGAACGCGGAAGATCGGGCGGAACAGACGGCGCAGCGGCGCGCGCGAAAAAAGGAAGCGGCGGCAGAGGCCGAGCCAGCGGCCGTGGAGTTGCCGTGGGAACTGTCGCCGAAACCTGCGCCGCGCACCGAGCGTGCTGCGCGCGAACCGAGCACCCTGGAGGAAATTCCGATTTGCCCGATTGCGGAGATGGAGCAGCCGCAACTGGAGGCGATACGTCCGGCAGCGCGTCCCGAGCCGGCGGTACAGACGCCGGTGCGCAAAGCCGACGCTACTGTTTTTCAATTGCCATCTACGGAGCTGCTGAACGAGCCGCCGGCGCGTAATCCTTACGATGAACAGGAACTGAAAGAAACGGCCGCGCGCATCAAGGCGAAATTCCAAGAGTTCAATGTGCTTGGGTCGGTTGTCCAGATCAATCCCGGCCCCGTAGTCACCACGTTCGAATTCAAGCCGGAAGCGGGGATCAAATACAGCCGTATCACTACACTCACCGAGGATCTGTGCCTCGGCTTGCAAGCGGAATCGATTCTCATCGAGCGCATTCCCGGAAAGCCCACGGTGGGTATTGAAGTGCCGAATTCGAAGCGCGAATTGATCGCGCTGCGCCAGATGCTCGAATCCGATGAGTTCTCTCAATCGCATTCGCACCTGACCATTCCGCTCGGTAAAGACATCAATGGGCGCATCCGCGTGGCCGCGCTCGAGACCATGCCGCACCTCCTGATCGCCGGATCAACCGGCTCGGGCAAGAGCGTCATGATCAACTCCATGATCATGTCGATTCTCTACAAAGCCCGGCCGGACGAAGTTCGTCTGATCATGGTCGATCCCAAGCGCGTCGAACTGGGGATGTACGAAGGTATCCCGCACCTGCTGACGCCTGTGATCATCGATCCCAAGAAAGCCACCAATGCGCTGCGCAACGCGGTGCTCGAGATGGAGCGCCGGTTGCGGTTGCTGGCAGAATACGGCGTGCGCAATATCGATCAGTTCAACAAGAAGGTTCGCAAGGCGCAGGCCGAGCCGCGCAGCCTGTTTGCCGAAGAAGACGATACGCAGGAAGAGCTGCGGCCGCTGCCCTACATCTTGATCCTGATCGACGAATTGGCGGACCTGATGATGCTCGAAGGCCGCGCGGTGGAGGAAAGCGTCACGCGCCTGGCGCAGATGGCGCGCGCTGTCGGCATGCACCTCGTTCTGGCGACACAACGGCCCAGTGTCGACGTGATCACTGGTCTGATCAAAGCGAACTTCCCCGCGCGAATCAGCTTCCGCGTGGCGACGCGCGTGGATTCGCGCACGATTCTCGACGTGATGGGCTCCGAGCATCTGCTCGGCAAAGGCGACATGCTGTTCCTGCCGCCAGGATCGTCCCGGCTCACGCGCCTTCACGGCGCGTTCGTGACCGAAACCGAGATCAACCGCGTGGTCGACTTCTGGAAAGAACAGGCGCCGCCCGAGTACGATCAGTCGTTCCTCATCGCGCCTCCCGGCGACGAAGAAGCCGGAGCCGAGGGCGAGGCCGGCGGACACGAAGAGCAAGATCCTATGTACGAAGAAGCAGTGCGTCTCGTACTACAGATGGGCAAAGCGTCGACCTCGACGCTGCAGCGCCATTTACGCCTGGGCTATGGCCGCGCCGCGCGCATTCTGGATATGATGCAGCGCGACGGCATCATCGGCCCGCCCGACGGTAGTAAGCCGCGCGAAGTGCTGAAGCGTCCGGACTGGCTGCATGAGGCGGAAGGCCAACTTCGATAACGCAAAAAGTGCCCAAGGGAACTGCAAATTTCCCCAGTTCCCCTGGGTAGCACTCGCTAACCGCTTATCGGAGTGTTGTTGAAAACAAAACCATCACTCACACCGAAGTGTTTGTTCTTGGCCAGTGTCAACGTTTTCACATCGCCGAGAACCAGAAGCTGCGGCGGTGTCCACTCTTTCTTCGTATTTTCTGCCATGGGTTTTCCCTTCTGCTACTGCCTTTGGTTTATGCCGGCTGGCGCAGTGATCACCAGAGCCTCGCCGAACGTGAACAGGAACAGCAACTTTTAAGAGTACGAAATTGAATCACTGCATGCGAAGCCCAGATACGCTTCTCACCAGAACGCATCTGCCGGAGCAGTTTCGAGAAGTAGCACGCAAATTTCCACGATCCGGTGAATGGACGATCGTGTATCGATTCTCGCTACCCGTCGGCACCTTTGCGCGGCGATTTGCCATGCTATTGTGGATCGAAGGCAGCGGCGGATGCGCATTTATCGCATGCTTGTATGGTTCCCGGTCCTGTTGGCGGCCCAGACTGTAGCGCCGCCGGGCGTGCTGCGTGGCGTTCTTCTCGAACGCGATCCCCAGACCGTCTCCGGAGAGTTCAGCGTCCGCGCCGCCGATAACCGGGTATTTCGATTTCTGTTCGATGCCAAGAGCTATGTGGAGCGCGACCAGCAGCCGATCGAGGTTTCGCGCCTGCAACCCGGCGAGGCAGTGGAAGTAGTTTCCGACGAGGCGCCGGGCTCGCTGCTCCGGTACGCGCGATCCATCCATGTCCTGCCGTCTGCAGCTCCGGCCCGGCCGCTCTCCCAAGGCCGCGTGCGCGCCTACCGGAGTTCGGCCGATCGCCTGATGGCGGAACGCGCGATGCCCGCCGGTACAATGGCGTTCTCCGGCGTTGTCTTCCGGCTGAACAGCGATCACGTGGTGTTGCACACACGTGAGGCGGGTGATCAGACAATTCTTCTACGGCAGGATACGCGCTATCTCGAAGATGGTGACTTGGTGGAATTTAACCAGCTCAAGCCCAATATGCGCGTTTTTGTCCGAGCCGGCAGAACTCTCTACAATGAGATTGAAGCTTATCAGGTGATCTGGGGCCGGATTCTGCAGCCGCGCTGAGCCATGGCAAACATACCGATTGGAACTGTGGGCGAGTACAAGACTCGTGTAACAACGGATATCGCAATCAATTTTATGGGACTCGATAATGCGCGCGTGCTCTCCACGCCGGAGATGATCCGGCTGATGGAGCGAACCTGCCGCGATGCCGTGCTGCCGCTGCTCGACTCCGGTCATGACACCGTGGGCACGCACGTGGACGTGTACCACCTGGCCGCCGCGCCATTAGGGAGTACGGTGGTCTTCAAGGTCAAAGTGAAAGACGTCGAGAACCGGCGGATCCAGTTCCAGGTGGAGGCTGCAACCGAACGTGAAAAGATTGGAGAAGGGACTCACGAGCGGACGATCATCAATGTCGCGAAGTTTGCGGCGAAGCAGTCGGAAAAAATGAGATAGTACGCGTTCCGCGCGCGGAGCGGCGCAACGGCCTATTACGAGCCGAGAATGCTGGAAGCGGGCCGGTACCCGCCGAACAATCCGCCGCCGTTTTTCTTCGCGCCGGCATCCATCGTTTCCGAAGGACCCATAGCTTGATGATAAACAGCAAGAATCGCGCTCTCATCGTAGTCGATGGCCCGGGCGTATTGACGGATGTAGCTGGTGTTGTAAATCCCACCAGGCAATTTGTGAAAATCACCACGTTCGATGGCTTCCAGCGATCGAACGCCGATTTTTGTCGATTGCGCGATCTTTTCTAGGGAGATACCCCGATTGCGCCGGATGGTAGCAAGACCGAGAACGCTGAATTCTTCTTTCATGTCTCCGCGCTTTCCGTCTGACTTTCCCCGGGGGTTGGTACTAGCCGACTCAGAAAGTAACACTATATCATCTCTTCGGCATTTGTTAAACTCTTTTCACATGGATATTTGCCGCCGAAAGTTTGGTGCGTGTATCCTGGCCGGACTGGGTGCTGGATTGACCCATCGGGCCTGGGGATTGCCTCCTCGCCCTAAGTTGTTGGTACTGGTAGTTTTAGAACAAATTCGCCCGGATTATTTTGATGCCATTTGGCCCCAGGTGAGCCGGGGTGGGCTCCGCCGCCTGATTGAGAACGGCGCGTACTTCCCGGATTGCCGGCATCTGGCCTCCAGCTTCCCGTCGTCCAGTTTGGCGACTTTGGCGACCGCCGCCTGGCCCGCCCAGCACGGGATCGTTGCCGACCGTTGGTATGACCGCAAGGAGCGGGGGCCAGTCCGCGCCGCCGCGGATCTTCTACAGGCCACGACCTTTCCAGCGCAAGTGGCCGATTCAACGAACTCCCGCGTTTTCATCGTGGCGCAGGAAGAAACCAAGGGCGCCCTGTTTGCGGGCACCTTATTGGCGAGTCTTTTTTCCATGACGAACGACGGCCGATTCGTGGCACGTGGGGATAATCCCGGATGGCTGTCGGATTATAATCGGGCGCATTCGCCCGAAGATCTGCACAACTCAGATTGGTTGGCGGTGGGCGCCCGTACGGGTGCGCCAGCGCTACGTAAGTTGAGATTCGACTCGGCGCGTCCGCAGGAGTTTCAGGCATTATATAAAGCCTCCCCGTTCGCTCAAACGGCGGTCTTCGATTTTGCGACCGAACTGGTAATGCGCGAAAAGCTGGGCCAAAACAACAGTTTGGATTTGCTATGCATTTTGCCGAGCGCTAGCGCACGGCTTGGCTATGAGACGGGCGCGCGGTCTCCCCTTATGCAGCAAATGACCTTGCAACTGGATCGGAATCTGGAGCGAATGCTGGAGCAGTTGGACCGCGCCCCGGGCGGCAACAACTACGATTTCGTGCTGGCGGGGGCGCATGGGGCTCCCGTCGAGCCGCAGCCGTACGCGCGGCCGCGCATAGCGGTGGAAGGCGAGGTCTTGGCGCAGGCCATTCAGCGGAGGCTGACTTTAAGCAAGAGCGGCCGGATTGAAAAGTATCTGTATCCGTTCCTCTATCTGGATGGCGGCGCATCGCGGGCAACGGAAGCTACGGTAATCGCGGCCGCGCGGGCGGCGCTGGAAGAGCCCGAAGTGGCCGCGTACTTCACCACGAATGGCGTGTGCTCGGTGCACAACGAATGGGAGCAGCGGTTCCGCAACAGCTTTCACCCACTGCGTTCCGGGGACCTGATGTTGTCGTACCAGCCGGATTTTGTGGAAGAGTTCGGAACCGGCCGCGGCATTTCATACGGCTCCATCTACGACTACGACATCAAGGTGCCGCTATGTTTCTTCGGACCTCAATTCCGGGCCGGGGTTTTCGAGTCCCCAGTGGAATCGGTGGACGTCGCACCAACCCTGGCACGAGCGATCGGGGTGGCGCCGCCGTCTTCGAGCGTGGGCCGGGTGCTGGGCGAAGCTTTCGTAGGGGCCGTCGAACCAATCCGATGAATGCTCCCGATCCTGCGTTGGCGATGTCGCTCTGCGGCATTCACCTGCGCAACCCCGTGATCGCTGCCTCCGGCACATTCGCCTACGGCGTTGAATTCGCGAAACTGGTGGACCTTTCGGCACTCGGCGGTTTGGTAGTGAAAGGTTTGTCGCGCGAGCCGATCGAAGGCAATGCCCCGCCGCGGATTTACGAAACCCAAGCCGGGATGATCAACTCAATCGGCTTGCAGAACATCGGGGTTCGAGCGTTTGCGCGCGACAAACTTCCCGCACTGGCGCAATGCGGCACCGCCGTCTTCGCAAACGTATTCGGCTATGCCACGGACGACTACGTGGAAGTGGTGCGGATTCTCGAAGACCATGAAGGTCTGGCTGGGTACGAGCTGAATGTCTCATGTCCCAATACAAAGCACGGCGGAATCTATTTTTCGAGCGATCCGGCTCTGCTGAGCGAAGTGATCTCGGCCGTGAAGCGGGTGGCGCGGCGGCCCGTGATCGTGAAGCTCTCACCGAACGTGAGCGCGATCGAACCATTAGCCTGCGCCGCGGAAGCGAGCGGGGCGGATGCGTTGTCTCTGGTAAATACGTTCATCGCGCTGGCAATTGATCCTCACACGCGCCAGTCGCGGATCGGGGCGGGCTTCGGAGGCTTATCCGGGCCGGCGATCAAGCCAATCGCCCTGCGTCTGGTGTACCAGGCCGCGCAGGCGGTGAAGATTCCGGTGATCGGGCTCGGCGGCATTTCCGCGGGCACCGATGCGGCGGAGTTTCTGATCGCGGGCGCGACCGCAGTGGAGGTGGGCACGGCGATTTTTTGGGACCCGCGGGCGCCGGCGCGAATCGCGAAGGAGTTAGGCGAATTCCTGCGGCAGGAAAAAATAAACAGTGTCGGCAAGATCGTGGGAACGCTGAAGCTGTAGGGAACGACGACTCCCTGACGGTCGCGCCTTTGTGGATTAGTCGAAAGTGTTGAGGCGGTCGGTGAGGCGGGCCGTGAGAGCTTCCGGGTCGGGATCGAAACGATATTGTCCGGCGGGAGGCAGCATCGAGCGGATCTCTGCCAGTGTTGCAGGATGAGCCTGAGGCTGGACATCTAAGCCGAGGGCGTCGGCCAGCAGGACAGCGACGCGGACCAGATCGGCGAGATCAAAAGCGGCGCTCGGGGGCTGGTGATGGCCGGCGATGACCATTTCTAGATCCTCCGGCAGTCCCCACGAATGCGCCAGCCAGGCGCCGGCTTCGCAGTGATCGAGACCGAAGACTTCGCGTTCCTGCTGCAGAAGGCCGCCTTCCAACGGCCGGGTCAGCATGTCCGCGTAAGCCTTGGGATGGGCCACAAACAAACCGAGGCGGCCGACGTTATGGAGCAGACCGGCGGTGTAGGCGCGATCATCGCCGACTTGGGAACTGGAGCAGGCGGCGGACACATCTTCACAAAGGATGCCGCACGCCAAACTATGGCGCCAGATGCGGCGCAGCAGATCAAGTCGCAGAGCGGTATGCAGGAAACCTTTCATGGAAACGGTTAGCGCAAAACTCCGGACAGTCTGCAGGCCGAGCAAAGTCACAGCGTTTTGAATGCTGCTGACGTGGGCAGGGAAGCCGTAGAGAGGAGAATTCACCACGCGCATCAATTCCGAGGCCAGGGCCGGGTCCGCGCGGATCAGATTTACAATTTCCTTGACCGCAACGTCGTCGTTGGAGAGGAGCCGCAACAATTTCGTGGCGATTGCCGGGAAAGGCGGAAGACGCCGCAATCCCCGGTACTTGTCGTCCGAAGGATTCATTCGAAACCTTGGTGTAACACACGGCGTCCGGGGCCGCGAGGGATTGGGTGGCTTATTCCGCCAACAGACGCTGAATCTCGGCGTGCATTTTGCGCGTCAGCTCTTCGCGATCCGAGAGTTTGAGACCTGCCGCCGGAATCGGCGGGCCGACGCGCAGTTCGACTTTACCGCTACGCAGATGAATCGATCCCATGGGTAACAGCTCGCGCATGCCGGAAATCGCGACCGGGACCACGGGGACGCCCGCTTTGATAGCGATGTAGGCCGCGCCTTCCTTGAACTCGCGGAGGCCAACTTGGGTGCGGCCGCCTTCCGGAAACAGGAGAACCGAAACGCCGCGCTCGGCAACGATACGCGCACCGGCGCTCATGCTCTTCAGGGAGTTGCGCGCGTTCGAGCGGTCTACCGGCAAATGTCCGGCGCGATGCAAGTGCCAGCCAAGGAACGGAATTTTGTACAGTCCCTTCTTAGCGAAGAACCGGAATTGAAAGGGCAGGCACGCGAGGAGCGCGGGAATATCCATGTAGCTTGCGTGATTGGAGACGAAAACGTAATTCGCGCGTCGATCGAGTTTTTCGAGGCCGCGGACGCGCACGCGGATGAAGCTCACGGCCAGCAGCATGCGTCCCCAGATGCGCGCCATCTGATGCTGCCAGTTGCCGGACGGATCGAACAGCGAAGCGGCCATTGAACACAGCCACATCAGGATGGTTGCGATGAGCAACAGCGGAGTGGAGATGAGGAGCGAGCGGAGAAAGCTCATCGCTTCGTCCCGATGAGCGCCCGGGCTTCGCCGACCAGGTACAAGGAACCGGTGATGAAGATCGCGTCCCCGGGTCCGGCGTCCGCGACCAGACCGAGCGCGTCCTGCAATGTGGGAGCAGTGCGTATGTCGGGATGCTCCGCCACCTGCAATATCGCCTCGGGATGCAGCGCGCGCGGTTGTTTCGGTGCAGTGGCAATGACCTGTTGGGCGCGCGGAAACAGAATGCCGCAGACTTCTTCCACTGCCTTATCGCGCATGGCGCCATAAATCATGCGCACGCGGCGGTGAGCATAGAAGCGGTCGAGATGCGCCGCCAGAGCACGAGCGCCGGCGGGATTGTGCGCGCCATCGAGGATGATTTCCGGCCGCTCCGAGATCAGCTCCAACCGGCCCGGCCATTGCGCACGCGCGATCCCTGTCTCGATAACCTCATCGGGCAGGCCGAGACGTCGCAGGGCTAAAGCCGCCGTGATGGCATTCTCCACCTGGTGTTCGCCCGCGAGCGGACACTTGATGTGGAGAGTCTCTCCCACCGTAAACCGGCTTCCTCGAGCGTTCAGTTCCAGTCCCGAAACCACAAAGTCGCGGGTCCGGAATACAGGCACGGCAAGCTCGGCGGCGCGGTGGTCGAGCACGGGATCCACTTCGGCGCGCTGGCGCGAGAAGACCGCGGGCACGCCCGATTTCAGAATTCCCGCTTTCTCGCCGGCAATTGCCTCCAGGCTGATCCCGAGGAACTTCTCATGATCGAAATCGATTTGCGTGATCACGCAGAGCTCGGGATGCACGACGTTGGTGGCATCGAGGCGGCCGCCGAGCCCGACTTCAAGCACGACCATATCGGTCGCGGCTTCGGCGAAAATGAGGAATCCCATGGCCGTTACGGTTTCGAAGTAAGTTGGATGGAGATCGATGGCCCCGGAGTCGAGCAGTTTCTCCGACATCGCGTGCACGTGATTGAACGCCTCGGTGAAACGATCAGCCGGCGTGGGCCGGCCGTCGATGGAGATGCGCTCGGTTGGCTCGTTCAGATGCGGCGAGATGAACAGCCCGGTGCGCCGACCGGCCGCGCGCAGGCCCGATTCGATCATCGCGCACGTGGAACCCTTGCCGTTAGTGCCGGCCACATGGACAAATCGGCAGCGGTCCTGCGGGTTGCCCAAGGCATCCAGCAGCGTGCGAATGCGCTCCAGCCCGAACTTGGCGGTCTTGAGTTCGTTGCCGAGCGCGTACAGGAAATGAACTGAATCGGGATAGTTCACGGAGCTGTCTAGCCGGCGAAGAACTTCAGCGCTTTGGAAACGAACGGCTTTAGTTCCTGCCGCGGCACGACGGCATCGAGCATGCCGTGCTTGAGTAGGAATTCGCTTCGCTGGAAGCCCTCAGGCAGCTTCTGACGGATGGTCTGTTCGATGACGCGCGGACCCGCGAACCCGATCAAGGCGCCCGGCTCCGCGATATTCAGGTCCCCGAGCATCGCGTAGCTGGCCGTCACGCCACCGGTGGTTGGGTCCGTCAGGATACTGATATACGGCAGGCGCGCTTCGTCGAGCCGCATCAGGGCCGCCGAAATTTTGGCCATCTGCATCAGGCTGATCGCGCCTTCCTGCATGCGCGCGCCGCCGGAAGCGGAAACGATGACGAGCGGAGTGCGTTTTTCGATTGCGCGTTCGATGGAGCGCGCGATTTTCTCGCCCACCACGGAGCCCATGCTGCCGCCGATAAATCGGGGCTCCATGGCACAAATATGAATGGCGCGGCCATCCAGTTTTCCCGCCGCCGAAATCAGCGCGTCCGCGAGGTTAGTGGTCTCCTGAGTTTCCTGGAGGCGGTCCCGATAGGGCTTGCTGTCCACGAAACCGAGCGGGTCCGAGGAAGCCAGGCCGGCGTCGAACTCGAGGTACGCGCCGTCGTCGCAAAGTAACTTCAGGCGGGTGACGGCATCGATGCGGCTATGTTTGCCGCACTTGGGACAAACATTGATGTTGGCCTCGAGTTCTTTCTTCCAGATGATCTGGCGGCATCCCGCGCACTTTTGCCAAAGCCCTTCGGTACGGACACGGCGTTCGCCTTCCTCCAGGTTTGGAAGCTTGGCGCCCTCGAGTTTATCCCGCTTAAACCATGACATGCAAGAACAACGTTAACGCGGGTAGGGATGACCCCGCAAGGTTGCAAAGGCGCGGTAGATCTGCTCGGCGAGCATGACGCGCGCCAGCTCGTGAGGCATGGTGAGGGGCGAGAGAGACAGAAGGCGGTCGGCTCGCTGGGCCCAGCCGGGAGGCAAGCCATCATGGCCGCCGATGACGAAGATGAGGTCGCGGCCTTCGCGCTCGGCGGTGGCAATGAGGGACGTGAAGCCCGCGGAGTCGATGGCTTTGCCGGCGGGATCGAGCAGGATCTTGCGGCCCGTTGGATGTTTTGCCCAGAGATCGGTACGATCCGGACGGATCTCGCGCATTTCGGCGGTGGTGTAGCGGCTCACGCGACCGAAAAAATCCGCGGCCAGGGCGTTGGCATGGGGATCCTTCGGCCGGCCAATAAAGTAAAGGTAGGTTTTCACACGGACGGCGAATTCGTATCGTACTACAATGGAAAAAAATGCGTTCTTTCCTCGGGCTACTGGTGTGCGCAACGCTTGCGGCCGCCCAAACCGGCGCGGCTAATCTGGAATTGGAAAAAGCCAAAGCGGGGCTGGAAAAGCTTCGCGCCTTAGTCGAGGCCGGCGCTGTTCCGCAAACGCAACTGGTTCAGGCGGAAGAGACGCTCGCGGATGCGCAGGATGCGGCGCTACTAGGCCGCACGCTTTACGGCGAGGAATTGACCGATGCGCAGTCCGAGGCGATGATTGCCGCGGCTGACCGCCGGTTGCAGCGCCGCAGCCAGGCCTTTGAGCGTACCAAGAAACTGGTGGATGCCGGCGTGGCGCCGGCCGTCTCGCTCGATGAGTTCCAGGAAGACCTGGACTCGGCGCTGAAAGAGTGCGATCTCGCCACTTCTCGCGTGCTGCAGCTTCACGAACTCACCGCGAACGCGGAAATCGAGCGGGCGCTGCTGGAGACGTCCGTTCCGCCGCCGTTGAGCGAGCGCCACGAGGGAGACGGCGTGTTCAACATGTCGCGCTTCGCGCGGATTGAAACGGCGTTCCACCACCATTTTGGCAAGCGGCTGCCGGTGAGCGCGATGGGCGAGACGGACGTGCACCGGTCGATGGGTTTCGATCATCGCGGCCGGGTTGATGTGGCCTTGCATCCCGATCAACCCGAAGGCGTCTGGCTGCGCACCTACCTCGATGAAAAGCACGTTCCTTATTTTGTGTTCCGGCAGGCTGTTGCCGGAAAAGCGACGGGCGCGCACATTCACTTAGGGACGGTGAGCGGACCGTTGGCGCATGGGGATTGAACCGCGCTTGGCGCGGGCCAGCTCTTACGCCGCAGGAATCTCCAAAGCCTTTGCTCCGCGCCAGAGACGCTCCAGGCTGTAATATTCGCGGGCTTTCGGGGAAAAGATGTGGACCAGCAGGTCGCCGTAATCGGCCAGGATCCACTCGGCTTGATTGTACCCTTCCACACTCGTTGGCAACTCGCCCGCCTGTTGCTTAAGCTGCATTCCGACTTCTTCGCTGATAGCTTGAATCTGGCGCTGGTTGGCGCCTGTGCAGATGACAAAGAAGTCCGCAAACGAGGTGATGCCGGTGAGATCGAGTACCTTGATGTCCGACGCCTTCTTGGATTCGGCAGCGCGAACGGCAATGAGCCAGGTGGGCGTTGCAGGTTCTTCGGATTTTTCCTTTCTCAGAACACGCTCCTGTTCGTATCGTACTATATGCGCCCGTGCGACGCGGAGGCTTCATAACCCATTTCACAAGGTGTATACTCCTCATCATCGAGGAGGTGGCAATGCGTTACTGGAAGCGGATTCTGCTGGTGTTCGGCGCGGTCGGGCTGCTGACGGGGGCCTACGAGCGCACGCGTCCCGAGAGCGTCATGGTGACCGCGGCGAAAGCATATCTCAATTCGTTGACGCCAGCGGAACGCGAGCGATCGCTGTTTCCGTTCGCCAGTGACGAGCGCACGAACTGGCACTTCATCCCAATCGAACGCAAAGGTGTGGCGCTACGCGAGATGACTCCGGCGCAAAAGCACCTGGCCGAAGCGTTGATGTCGGCGGGTTTATCGCAGCAGGGTGTGATCAAAGCGCACACAATCATGAGTCTCGAGCAAGTGCTCAAGGACGCTGAACAGGGCAAGGGTCCCGAGCGCGATCCGGAAAACTATCACGTCTGGATCTTCGGGGAGCCGGCTGAGCAGAGCATG
>CAZKQQ010000159.1:0-15569 GCA_964554945.1 uncultured Solibacteraceae bacterium
GAGCGTGATCTCGACCAGCGTCTCGTTTTTCTGCTTGCAGAGGATGATGCCGATGGTGGAGTTCTCGTCCGCGGTCTTCACCGAGCGGTCAAAGTGGTTCACGTACATTTGCATCTGGCCGAGGTCCTGGTGGGTGAGCTTGCCGATTTTCAAATCGATGAGGACGTAGCAGCGCAGCAGGCGGTTGTAGAAAACCAGGTCGACAAAGAAGTGCTCCTCATCGAACGTGAAGCGCTTCTGGCGCGCTTCGAAGAGGAAGCCTTTGCCGAGTTCGAGCAGGAAATGCTCGATGCGGGTAATGATGGCGGATTCGAGGTCGGACTCGGAATAGCGGGTCTGTTCGTCGAGGCCGAGGAATTCTAGGACCAGCGGCTCCTTTAAGAGATCTCGCGAGTGTTCGACGGTGTGGCCGTTGCGGGCGAGGCGGTGGATGCCGTTCTTGTCGCGGCTGAGCGCGAGGCGCTCGTAGAGGCCGGAATCGAACTGGCGACGGAGCTCGCGGACGGTCCAGTTTTGGGCGGCGGATTCGATTTCGTAGAAGCTGCGTTCGTCGGGGTTTTTGACGCGGAGGAGAAAGACGTAGTGGGACCAACTCAGGGTGAAGGGGCGGGGCGGAATACCGGATTTTCCAGACGCTGTCTGGGTGAATTGGTCAGTCGCTGTCTGACCAATTGCCGGGAGATCCGATTGGCCGGTCAGGAGCAGGCCCTTTGCCGGTGTATTGAATTGGTCAGACAGTGTCTGACCAATTCGCTTCTGGTTCTGTAAGTAGAAGAGCCGCACTAACTTAAGGTTGGTGTGAGAGAAGCCCTTCCCGAATTCAGCGGTAAGCTTGTCGGCCAAGAAGCGGAGGATTTCCTCGCCATAGGCGGCCCGACCCTGGCCGCGCTGCTCCTCCTCCACTATGCGTCGGCCAATCTCGAAATTGGTATGGACTTGGAGCAAGTTCACACCGCGGCCGACGGTGGTACGCGCATCCGCAATCAACCTGCGGATGCCGTCGATGAAATCGGCGTCAAGAAGGCGGGAAAGCATCGCACTTGACTTGCGCCGGCTGGGGTTCCGGATCTTCGGCATCACGCCTTCCTGTGTTGCTTATGGAAGATCAATTTCTCTAGTTGGCCGGACATTCGTTGAATCTCAGTTGGATCCTTCGCCGCTTTGATGCGACCCAATAAATCCCGAACGGCATCGTCCGAGGCGCCCGGGCCAGCCGAATTCCCGGCACCGCCTTCGAGCCAGTCCCCAATTTGCGGCTTATTTGCTAAGAACTCTGCGGCAAGAACTGGCGCGCGTTCTTGCGCCGCTCACACGAGGTCCAGCGCTCGGCACTGCAATCGATCTCCGAGCAATCGAATTCGCAGACCGGGATGGATTCGGGAACGTCTTGAATGAGTTGGTCCATCAGGAAGCGCCAGCCGCGATCAAAGATACTGGCTTCCTGGATCACCTGGAGTGCGGTGGAGCGGGTCGGCATGTCGTCCTCCTCAACTACAGATATTAGGTCCCTTTAGTCTTAATTAAATGGTATGCCGATTGAAATCGGGTGTCAATGGCCTGGTACGGAATTCAAGGAGTGACGGCTGGGGGAGCGGGTTTTGCAGCGGTGGAAATGTCGCGCTTCGGGCCCAGGCCCAGCGCGATCAGCGAGAGCGAATTGATTTTGCCGTTGCCGCTGAGGTTTTGGTCGGTTTGGAACTTCTTCAGAGCTTCGGTCGAGGAGTCGCTCCACCTGCCATTGGCCTGGTCGGCCGCCAAGTAGCCCTTGGAAGCCAAGGCTTGCTGGATTTCCTTGTAGCGCTCCGGACTGGGGGCCAACTGGCGGTTGCGCCAAGTGGTGGCGGGTCGCCGGGTGGTGCCTTTCTTGCCGCGCTTGGCGCTGGTGGCTGAGGTAGTACTCGCGGCCTTTTTATGGGCAGTCGCCAGACCTTTTTTCGGCGCGGATTTCTTCTTTGCCAGTGTCGCGCCATCGGCTGTCAAGCCCAAAAGCCCGAGCGCCACCACACCGACAAAAGACACGACCTTGCGCATGCTATAGCCAGTGTACCAAAGTTGCAGAGAGTACTAGAAAGCGCCGGTGATGCGGTCACCGGCGCTTCTATCTTACTGAGCGCCAGCCGGGAGAGAGCCGGCCAGGAATTGAGAAGTCCACTCCTTCGTGCCGCGGTCCTGCCGCAGAATGCGCACGGCCACGGCATCGCCAGGTTTCAAGGTGTTCTGAATGCGCCGGACGTCCTCAAACGAGTTCACCGGCTGGCGGTTGATCGACAGGAGAATGTCGCGCGGGGCCAATCCAATATCCTCCGCGAAGGAATCGGGTTCGATGGACGCGATCTGAACGCCGCCTTTCTCCTTGATTCCCAGATTCTGGCGCTGAGCCTCCGTCAGGTTCTGGATGCTCATGCCAAAGCGGGCGGTCGAGGTCTCGGCCTTGTCGGGCTCGTCCTTCTTCCCGGAGCCAAATTCGTCAGGGAATACCTCAGCGAGATTACCGACAACGACTTTGAAATTCTCACGCTTGCCATCGCGGATGGCGGTGACATTCAGGGCGGTGCCGATGGGAGTGCTGGTCACGGTGTTGACAAGATCGCCACTGGTCCGCACGGGCTTGCCGTTGATGGCAACGATGACGTCTTCAGCCTTGAGGCCGGCCTTCTCGGCGGGTCCGCCGGGGGCTACCTGCTGCACGAAAGCACCTTCGTTTACGCCATAGGATTTCAGCAGGGAGCGGCCCTGTTCGGAATCGGCCGAGCTGAAGCGGATGCCGATGGAGCCGCGCGTCACCTTGCCGGTCTTGATGATGTCGTTGTAAACGTTTACGGCGGTGTTAATCGGCAGCGCGAAGCCAATGCCCTGATAGCCGCCGGAACGAGAAGCAATGGCGGTGTTGATACCGATGACTTCGCCGCGGATATTGAGCAGCGGGCCGCCGCTATTGCCGGGATTGATGGCGGCATCGGTCTGCAGGAAGTGCTGGAACTGGGTGGAATCACCGGGAATGTCGCGCTCCTTGGCGCTGATGATGCCGGTGGTGACGGTAGCCTGGAACCCGAACGGGGAGCCGATGGCCACGGCCCAATCGCCGACCTGGACGGCATCGGAGTTGCCGATCTTGGCTGGCGTCAGCTCCTTTTTGCCTTCGACGCGAATGACGGCGAGATCGGTCTGGGGATCGGTGCCGACGACCTTGGCGTCATATTGAGTGGGATCGCCCGCGAACTTTACCTGAATGCGATCGGCTTTATCGACGACGTGGTTGTTGGTGAGGACATAGCCAGCGCGGTCGACGACGACGCCGGAGCCGAGAGCGAATCCGCGCCGCTGGGGCTGGTCGGGCGCGCCCTCGCCGAATGGATTCCCAAAGAAACGTTGGAAGAGATCGGGAAGGCCGCTATCATCGCCACCCTGATCCTCATCGGGCGGCTGAATCTGCCGGCGCCGGGTCTGGTTGCGCGTCTGGGTCTGCGCCTTGGGCCGGTACTCGGTGGAAATATTAACTACCGAGGGTTCCAACTGTTTCGCAATCTGCGTAAACGTAGTGGATAACTCTACCGGATTGGGAATGGCGAGCGGGGTCGCCCCGGGCGCGACCGTATTCTCTTTGGCCGCCTTCACTCCGGACGTGATCAGAGTGCCGATCACGATGCCGATGGATAGAGTGAAGAGAATTAGCGTGAACGAGAGAAATTTCTGTGTGCGCAATTTATCAAAGAAGCTCATTGATTTCCTCAATCTTCCGCGTGCTCGACTGGACCAAAATCATTATAATCCTGCCCGGGAGCACCACTGATTCATGGATGTGACCGTGCCAGCATTGGTTTCATTTCGACCAACACGACGCCACTCAGGATAAGAGCCGCACCGGCCGCCGCGCGCCCGGCAAGACCTTCTCCGAGGGCCCAATACGAGATCAGCCAGGCAAAAACGGGTTCGAGCGTGTAAATCAAAGCCGTTCGTGTCGAGCTGGTGAACTTCTGTGCCCAGGCCTGGACGGTGAACGCCAGCGCCGTGGCCAGAAGACCTGTCACCAGTATCGCGTAGATTACGGCGGGACGCCAAGCGATATGCGGGGGCTCCACCCACCAAAATAGGGTAACGGGCAGCACGGCAGCGGTGGCAACTTGAGCGAGAGACAGCATCTGGAAACCGGCTTTACGGGAATAATGTCCCAGGGTGACGATGTGGCCCGCAAAGGCGACCGCACACAGCAGGGTCAGCAAATCGCCCTTACCGATGGAGCCGATCGGGCTATCGAGCGTCATGAGGCCTAAACCGATGGTCGCCACCAGAACCCCGAGCACCTCCAGGGCCTGAGGTCTGGATCTATAGACGAGGGCGCCGAGCAAAGGTACCAGAACAGACGTGAGGCCGGTCAGGAGCGCGGAGCGGGGGGCGGTCGTAAGCTGTAAGCCCAGTGTTTGCAGCAGGAAGCCGGCGAATAGAAGAATTCCAGCAAAGATTCCACCGACGACGGCGCGGGCATCGGATTTGGGGGCGCGCCAGCCCGCCAGCCAGAGCACACCGAGCGCGAGGGTTGCGATAGAGAAGCGAATAACGAGAAAGAGCAGCGGCGAGACATCGCGCAAGGCGGATTTCACCAGAGGGAACGTGGAGCCCCAGATCAGGGTATTGAAGACTAGCGCCAAATCCGCCTTGAGGCGGCGGTTCACTTCCGGCTCCCGCCAGGGTCGCGCAGGAGAAGGAGCAGAAGAAGCATAATGCGCTTCAAACCAAGGTCGCGGCCTTCGGGGCGGAACCATTCCTGGGTGGTGTGAGCGCCGCCACCGATTCCGCCGGCGCCAATGGCGATGGCGGGAAGGCCGAGCGACATCGGAATGTTGGCGTCGGTAGAGGAGCAGTCGACGTGGGAGCGAATGCCGAGGTGAGCGTCGACGGCGCGGATGAATTGCAAAATGGGAGCAGTCTCGGGCAGCGCGGCCGCGGGGCGGGCGCCGATTTCGCGCACTTTGGCGCTGACTTTACCGGCAGTGGCGCGTTGATTCTCGAGGTCCCGGGCACGGTCGACGGCGGCGGAGAGAAGGTCGACCAGTTCGTCCATTTTTTCATTGCTTTCGGACCGGATATCGACCTTGGCGCGGGCGGTCTGGGCAATGGCGTTCACGCTGGAGCCGCCGTCTACCAGACCGACATTGATGGCGGATTTGGGCGAGCCGTCGAGGCGGGTTTCGGAGAACAAGGCAACGGCGCGGCAGACGGCATGAACGGGATTGCCGACGCCAAAATCGCTCCAGCTATGGCCGCCGGGGCCGCTGAACGCGATTTCAAAACGGCGGCTGCCCAGAGCACGGTTGGTAATGTGATCGGTATTGGCGCCATCGACCACGACGAAGGCTCCGATCTTGCGCGCGAGCGGCGCCTGCTTGCAAAGGTGACGCATGCCGGACAAGTTTCCCTCGCCTTCTTCGCCGACATTAGCGACCAGCAAAAGGTTGGCGGGCAAGTCCAGCGCGCGGTGGCAAGTCTTCCAGGCGCGGGCGATGGCGAGGAGGGCAGCGAGGCCGGCACCGTTATCGGAGACGCCGGGACCGCGAAAACGGCCGTCGGCATCGACGCCGATGTCGTCTTTGGTACGGGGGGCGATGACAGTATCGAGGTGAGCGGTGAGCGCCACGTAGGGGCCATCGCCAAGGGAGGCGATGACGTTGCCGGCGCGGTCGGTTGTAGCGTCCCAGCCGAGTGCGCGGAACTGTTCGGTGAACCACACGGCGCGTTCGCCTTCGAGGAAAGTGGGAGCGGGGATGCGGCAGATCTGCAGGTGCATCTCATTGATCCACTGCTTCTCGCGAGTGAACCACTGGAGACAATCGCGAATCTCGCGGGTATCCGAGATTTCGTTTAGCTGCGGGCCCGCGGGCGCGACGTTGGCCATTCTCTGTCAGTGTAGCAATGCCGGGCGCCGCGCCCGTTACAAGAGGCAATGCTGCCGGCCGCGGGTTTAACGCTGCTGCCTCATTTGCGACGCCAGCGCTTCCCGCAACTGGAGCCGGGCGCGGAGGAGACACACCTCAACGGCTGCGACGGAACGACGCAAGATGTTCGCGATTTGCTCGACCGGGAATTCTTCGATATCCCGCAGCACGAAGACCGTTCGACACATGGGATCCAAACTTCGCAGGCCCGCCTCTAACGTGCCCGTCTGTTCCGGGGCATACCATTGCCGATTGCTGTTGCCCCAAACGGAAAACTCACGAATCACTACGTCTTCGCACGCTTCGGGGAAGGGACGGCGCTCGCCCCGGCTGTTGAGCCACAGGAGTGCCTCTTTTACCGTAATGGTAACGAGCCGAATCCACAACGTCTCTTCTTCCTCACAGCTATCCCAGTTTGAGGAAGCCTCCAGAAACGCCGCGATCAGGACATCTTCAGCAGCATCGTCGTTCTGTGTAAGGTGCTTGGCGAGGGAAAAGACGCGGCCCCTCAATTTCTTCACCAACTCGAAGCGATCGTCTTGATCGCGAGCACTCACGCGCGGGCCCCGTGAGACCATCACGGTACTTGTCAGATTCAATCCTTCCCAATCCGACGTATGCATCCTGCCTATATCACGATTGAACATGTGCATCTTGTCTATATGACGATCGATGATGCCGCAAATCGACACATTTTTTCATTTATTTACGCAGGTGAACAAGATCCTTCTCGTTCTCCTGGCAGACGAATTCGAAAACATCGCTATCGGGGATCAACGTCAACGCGGATTTGAGTGTAAATGGCTTGGTGTAGTATGTGGGATCCTCGAAGGTAACTTGCAGATCGATATGGCCGAAATCAAGGCGGCGATAGCGCTCTGTAAGACGCATCGACACACTGCGCGGGTGGCCGAGACTGTCGAGCCAGCTCCGTTCGGTAAAACCCGTCGTTTCGACCACCAGAGTGTCGCCCTCCCAGATACCCACCGAGTGGCCCATCCAGGAAGGGTCAGGATGCTTGGGGAGGCTTCGGCCGTCGGTGTAAATCTGGCGCGGCGGGTCCGCGGTTTCGGGCAGCATCACGATCTCAGTGGGCGCCTGAACCATTTTGAAGGCGTAAACAAAGCTGATACCGGGCACGCCAATCGGAAGGCAGTGAGTCATCGGACTGTCTGCCGGCGTTTGTTGCCGCTGTTTCAGAATGGCTGTACCTTCCGGCCGCAGCGGCTCCTCTTCCGGTTTCAGGCCCCAAAACACGTTCATAAAGTGCTTACTGACATCGTTCAAATCGACCTGAAGATTCGCCCGGTTCTCTCCCAACACGCGCGTATACTCACTGAACGGAGTTCGTTCCGCCTGCCAGACCCCGGTGAGATCCGGCTTCCCATGCAGGCGCGACGCGGGCGCGGTCAAATCGGGCCTGGCGTCGTTCGCGCGGCGCGTTGGCGTGCCGGGATTTTGCTGCCACTGGGCCGCCAGCGGCAAACCCGCCGCGACCGCCAAAATCGTGATCGATGCTTTCCTCTTCTTCATGACTGACGCTATCATCCGATCCGGCCATGGGTAACGAAAGAAGTCGAAAGAAAAACCAAAGATCCTGGCCGGGGAACTTTGGATTGTTAAATCTTCCGAAGGGACGGGCAGGACTGCGTTCACCGGGCATTCCCCGGAGGCGCGGAGGGGCGCTCGCCGTACAACAGTGATAATGTCGATGCGAGGTGTTGGAAGATGCGGATCGGGCGGCGCGGATTTCTAGGAGCAGGCGCGGCGGTGGCGTTGGAGGCGGCGGGCGCGCGGCGTCATGCGGGGTCGATCGATTGCCACACGCATTGGACGCCGGAGCCTTATCTGAAGGCTCTGGCGCAAGCGAGGGGGACGGGGGCGAGCGGCGGCGGAACGCCGAATCCGCTGGATTACGATCTGGAGAAGCGAATCGCCTGGATGAACGATCGCGGTGTGCAGATGCACGTCCTGACGTTATCGGGACAAATGCCATGGCAGTGGGCGGCGCCGGATGCAGGGGCGCACCTGGCACAGATCGTGAATGACGCGGCGGTGGAAGCGCACGCGAAATATCCGGAGCGGTTTGCCGGAGGCATCGAGATGGATATCCGGGACCCGCAAGGCGCTTTGCAGGAACTCAACCGGATGGCCGGGAAGCCCGGGATGCGGGCGGTCCATCTGCCGAATTCGTTCGAGAACCGGGATTATATTTTTGAGCCGGAGTACGGGCCGCTGCTGGCGCGATGCGAGGAACTGGGCTATCCGCTGCTGTTTCATCCGCTGGACGGAGAGGTGAATATATACGGCGGGAAAGAGCGGTTGGGAAATGAACTATCGGCCGCGGCGAATCTGAACAATACGCTCGGATTTCCGTTCGAGAGCGCGACCACGGCGGCGAAGTTCATCATTACGGGGACACTCGACAAGTATCCAAAGCTGGAAATTGTGCTGCCGCATTCGGGTGGATGTTTTCCGTACGTGGCGGGGCGGATCGACCGCGGGCTCAAGGCGCGGAACTTCAAAACGCAGCGGCCGTTCCGCGAGTACATCCGGCGGTTCCACTATGACGCGCTGGCATTTTATCCGGAGACACTGCGGTTTCTGATCACGCTGGCTGGGGCCGACCGGGTGGTGATCGGCACCGACAACTACGCGTTGATGGATATGCCGCAACCGAACTCGCTAGTGGAAGAACTGAAATTGGGGGAGCGGGAAGGGGAACTGATCTACCGGGGGAATGCAGCGCGGCTGCTGCGAATTTAGAAGCTGAACATGGTCTGGGCGAGAAAGAGGCTGCTGAAAGCCTTCGGACCCTGATCGTGCTGCGCACCCGCGTTGGCGCTGACCTTCACGTGCCTGCCCCAGAAGAAATTCAGGCCGGCCAAATATGCGATTGACGTTGTATTCGCCTTGGCAGCGTTGGTGGTGAGCCAATCGGCGCGCGCCAGCGGCTGCCAGCGCGGCGAGAGACGCCAGGCGGCCAGCGCATAGCCGCCGCGGCGCTGGAGCGCGCCATCGCGGGCCCAGATCTGCTCGGCGCGCAAGCGGAGCGGGCCGCGGTCGTAGCCGGTTTCCGCGTCGTAGCGGCGTTTTTCGTCGTGCGCGGGGGCGGAGAAACTGCCATACCAATCGGCGCCGAGCATCATGCCGGGAATCGGGTGCACGATGAGGCGGGCGGCGGTGGCGTGGTAATGGATGGCGGGCGAATACACGAGGGTCTGGCCGCGAAAAATTCCCACGGCGTACTCGATGAACGGGCTGGTGCCTTGATCATGCAGGCCGCCGGCGAGTTGCAGGCCGACATCCCGGCCTTGGACGCCGGTGTCGCGGCCCGGAACGAGCGAGTTCACGGCGCGAGCGCGCGCGATCGGGTCATTTTGATTGTCCGAGATCACGCTCTCGGCACTGAACGGGATTTTGAACTGACCGCCGGTCAGGCGGAGCGCGCGCGAAAATTTCCACGCGAGGGCGGCGTCCATCAGATAGGGGCGTTTCGCGAGATCCGCCTGCAAGGAGTAACTCAAATTCGGAATTGGATCGCCAGATACAATGACGCGGGCGCGGCGGATCTCGAGGCGGTCGGGCGTGCCTTCCTGATTGGTGAAGCGTCCCTGGATATAACCGTGGATCTGGAACGGGGATTGAGCTTGCAGAGACACGGCGAGCAGGAGCAGAATGGCGCATTTGGTCACAGGGTATTGGAATAGTGTAACCGGGCGTGAGCGCTCCAAATATTCACCGGCGACACCTGCCACCGGCAGACTAGAATCGAAATATGCGGGATGCGGCGCTGGTCGAACATATCGCGAATTTGCCGCATGCGCGGGCGAATTTCAAACAACTCGTGCGCGAACTGGGCGCCAAGGGCAACGGGCGGGAAGACCTGGAAAACGCCTTGGCACGGCTGACGGCGCGAGGCGAACTGATCGAATTGCGTTCGGGACATTACGCCGTCACTGCGCGCAGCCGCGAATTCGCGATCGGGCGCCTCAACATGCACAAGGACGGCTACGGCTTCCTGATCGCAGAGCGGCCGATTGAAGGCGTTGCCGGGGACATCTTCATCCCGCCGGAATCGGCGGAGAAGGCGATGCATGGCGACCGCGTGGTGGTGCGGATCGCCCGCATCGAGGCAGGAGGCCGGGCCGACGGCGAGATCGTCAAAATTCTCAAGCGGGCGCAGCCGACGGTGGTGGGCGAATTTCGCATCGGACGGCGCGGACAGTTCGTTGTGCCGCAGGATGAGCGCATCCGGCAGTGGATCGAGATTCCGGAAGGGCTCGAAATCCCGCGCGGCGGCCCGATGGTGGACCGGATCGGCGTGAAGGCGCCGGAAGTCACGTCGGCGGCGGATCTGGCGGGAATGATCGTCAACGTGGAACTGCTGGAATACCCGGAGCGCGGCGCGGGGCCGGTGGGCCGAGTGATCGAAATCCTGGGACGGCCTGACGATTTCGGGGTGGACGTGGAGATCGTGATCCGCAAACATCACCTGCCGAACCGGTTTCCGCCGGAAGTGGTGGAGCAGGCCGAAGCGATTCCGAACGTGATCGCGGCGCGGGAACTGGAGGGACGCCGGGATTTTCGGAAGCTCGATATCGTGACGATCGACGGAGAGACGGCGCGCGATTTCGACGATGCGGTGTGGGTAGAGCGGCTGCCGAACGGAAATTACGCGCTGCAGGTGCACATCGCCGACGTGAGCCACTACGTGCGGCCGGGAACGCCGATCGATACGGAGGCGCGGCTGCGCGGAACCAGCGTCTATTTCCCGGACCGCGCGGTGCCGATGCTGCCGTTCGAGCTTTCGACGAATATCTGCTCGCTCAACCCGCAGGTGGACCGGCTGGTGCTTTCGGCGCTGCTGGAGATCGACCACCAGGGCGAGACCGTGGGGCAGGAGTTCACGGCGGGCGTGATTCGCAGCGCGGAGCGAATGACGTATACCGACGTGCACCTGCTGCTGGAGGGCGACGCGGGACTGCGCGATCGCTACCGGCCGCTGGCGCCGCGCTTCGAGCTGATGCGCGAACTAGCGCTGCTGTTGAACCGGAAACGAGTGCGGCGCGGCTCGATCGATTTCGATCTGCCGGAGCCGCTTATCGAGTTCGACGAATGGGGCGCGATGACGGGAGTGACGCGGGCGCCGCGCAATATCGCCCACCGGCTTATCGAAGAGTTCATGCTGGCGGCGAACGAGGCGGTGGCGTCGCACCTGGAAAACACCGGCAACGCTTCCATCTACCGCATTCATGAGAAGCCCGATGCGAAACGCGTGATGGACTTCGAGGAAGTGGCGGCGCATTTCGGATATACGCTGGGAGTGGGCGCGATTCCTGTAAAGAAGTTCGGGATCACCGACCGGCACCGCGACGGGAGCAAGCGGCGCCGCGAGATAGTGATGGCGGATTCCGGAGTGAATATTTCGTCGCGGCAATATCAGCGCCTGGTGAGCAAGATGGAAGGCAAGCCGGAGGAGCGCATTCTGAGCTACCTGATGCTGCGATCGCTCAAACAAGCGCGGTACAGCGCGGAGAACGTGGGACACTTTGCGCTGGCAGCGTCGTCGTACACGCATTTCACGTCGCCGATCCGGCGATATCCGGACCTCGTCGTGCACCGCCTGCTACGGGCCGTGCTCACGGGGCAATCCATGCCGCCGGAAAGCGAACTGGCATCTATTGCCGAAGAGTGCTCGCAATCGGAGCGGCGCGCGGCGGACGCAGAGCGCGAGCTGGTGGAGTGGAAGAAGGTGAAGTTCATGGCCGAGCGGGTGGGCGAGGACTTCGACGCGCTCATCATCAGCACCGCCAAATACGGGCTGTTCGTGGAGCTGACGGACCTGTTCGTGGAAGGGCTGGTGCCGATCGATAGTTTGCCGGGCGACCAGTACACGTATCAGGAGAACGTGAGGAAGATTGTGGGCAGGCGCACGCATCGCGAGTTTTCGATCGGCGACCGGGTGCGGGTAGTGCTCGACCGCGTGGACGACAGCGACCGCAAGTTGCAGTTTTCGCTGCTGGAAGAAGAGAAAGAGCGGAAGAAGGGCGGGCGAGCAGGGGGCGCGGCGCGGCGGCGGTCGCGGGCATAGGATTGGCGGGACAAGCGAGGGTTTGCCGCTAGTCTGTCTGAGGAGTTATGGGCGGCTTTCCCTTTGAACCCGGAGATCTGGTGGCGGAGCGCTTCCGGATCGTCAAAGAGCTCGGGCGCGGGGGCATGGGCGTGGTCTACGCGGCATATGACGAGAGGCTAAGCCGGCGGGTGGCCCTGAAATGCGCACGGGATGGATTCGGTCATTGGCTGCCTCCGGAGGTGCGTGCCGCGCGCGAAGTAAGCCATTTCAACGTATGCAAGGTGCACGACCTGCACTCGACCGGCGGGGACCGGACCGAGGTGGAGTTCCTGACGATGGAATTGATCGAAGGCGAAACCTTAAGCGAGCGCATTCGGCGCGCCGGACCGATTGAGTTGCCGGAAACACGGGACATCGCGCGCCAGATCTGCGCCGGGCTGGCGGAGGCGCACCGGCAGGGTGTGATCCACGGCGACCTGAAATGCGGCAATATTCTTCTGACTGAAACCCCGGAGGGCGCCACGCGGGCCGTGATCACCGATTTTGGACTAGCGGCAATCGAGCGGGCGGGCGAACAAAGAACGATTCATCCGGTGGCCGGCAGCCTGGATTTCATGGCGCCGGAATTGTTCACGGGGGCTCCGATCACCATCGCATCGGACTTATACGCGATTGGTGTGGTCTTCCATTTCATGCTCGCCGCGGAAGCGCCGACGGCAGCCGGAGGAACGCGTCCGGCGGTGGACGATAAGACGGTAACCATCGCGCATAGCGGGCTCGGGCTGTATAGGCCGCGCCGGCCGGATGCATTGCCCGCGCCATGGGACGCCATTGTGCGGCGATGCCTGGAGCCGAACCCGGCGGACCGGTTTGCGAGAGCGGACGAGGTGGCGGGATGCCTGCAGTACGAGCGCAGCACAGCAGGGACGCTGCGACAAATCGGCCAAGTGATTCGGGCGTACTTCGACCCTAGCCGGCCAGTTCGCCGCGCAGAACTGTGACCGCCTGGCCGCCGAGAATGACGCGGTCGCCTTTTACCCGGACGCGGACCACGCCACCGCGAGCGGAGGCCTGGTAGGCCGTGAAATCTTGCTTATTGAGACGGCTGCACCAATACGGGCCCAATGCGCAGTGTGCCGAGCCGGTGACGGGGTCTTCGTCAACGCCGGCCCCCGGGGCGAAGAAGCGGGAGACAAAATCGAATTCCGGGGAAGATGAGCGGGCGGTTACGATGACACCACGGACGCCGAGCTTGCGCAGGCCGGTAAAGTCGGGCGTTAATTCGCGCAGCGCGGCTTCCGACTCGATTTCCACCAGATAATCGAAGCGGCTCTTGCCTACATACTTCGCGCCAGTTCCGAGAGACTCCAGCAGGGACGGCGGGGGCTCAACCGGAGTGGGGATGGTGGCGGGAAAGTCCAGCTCGATCCAAGCGCCGCGCCGATCGGCGAGCAACAGGCCGCTGCGTGTATGGAATTTGGCTTGGACCGCGGCCGGCAGGTGGCCCTCCTCCCAAAGCACGTGGGCGCTGGCAACCGTGGCATGGCCGCACAGGTCGACTTCGATGGCCGGTGTGAACCAACGCAACTGGTATCCGTCGGTCTGCGGCGCGGCGCTTTTCGGCACCAGAAAGGCGGTTTCGGAGAGGTTCATTTCGCAGGCGACATCGCGCATCCAGGCGTCCGCCGGCGCCTCAGAAAGCACACAGACCGCTGCGGGATTACCGGCAAAAGGGCGGTTGGTGAAGGCGTCGACCTGCACGATACGAACGGGCATGATTCAGGGTAACGCGAGGGGGCGGGAGGAGGAAAAGTTTACTGTAAAAAGTCAAAAGTCAAAGGGCAAAAGGCAGAAGTCAAAAGTGATTCGGTGGGCGGCTGCGCCGCCTCTTTTTATAAGAGGCGCTGAGCCGTAGGCGAAGCGTACCTGACTACTTTTGCCATTTGACTTTTGCCATTTGACTTTTGCCATTTGACTTTTGCCATTTGACTTTTGACTTTTGACTTTTGACTTCTTCTTTTCCCGCCTCTCAGTACACCGCTTCCAATAGCCGGAGCACCTCCTGCTCGGTCAGGGGACGGTCGACGACGCCGTTGTGCTCGAGTTCGCGGGTGATCGGCGCGACGATCTCGCCGAGTTCATTGCGCGGCACCTTGGCATCGCGCAGGCGCTTGGGGACGTCGAATTGCGCGATGAACTGTTCGGTGCGGTCGGCGCAGGCGAGCGCGGCGGGCTTAGGATTGGCGGGATCGAACGGAATACCGAAACCTTCGGCCACCGGCCCGAACCGATGGGCGGCGATGCCGGCCATGAAGCGCATGGCGGTTGGCAAGGTGATGCAGGAGGTGACGCCATGCGGCACATCCCATTTCGGGCCGATCTGGTGGCCTAACAGGTGCGAGAGGCCGAATCGCGTATTCATGGCGCCGTAGATGGAGAACCAAGCGGCCATCTGGCATTGGCCGCGGTGAGCCAATCGCTCGTCACCCTCGGTGCGAATCGACGCGGGCAGATGCTTCACCAACAGCGCAATCGATTTGGAGGCCAGAGCGTCGCTGATGGGCTGGTGCCGGATGGCGTACGCGCATTCGATGGCGTGGTCAAGAGCGCGCATACCGGTGGTGACCCAAAGCCAGTCGGGGGTTGCGAGCGTGAGCGCCGGATCTTCGATCACCGTGCGCGGCAGCACGCGGGGATCAAAGACCCCACTCTTCACTCGTGTAGTTTCGTCGGTGACCCCTCCGGCGTGCGTGAACTCGGCAGCCGCCAGAGTGGTGGGAACGGCAATGTGGATGATTTCGCGCTCGGGCAAAAGGCCATAGAGGGCGACCTTGCAGGAATCGATCGGGCTGCCGCCGCCAAAGCTGACCACGCAATCGGCGTTGAGCCGTTTCAACTCGTCGGCGAGCGCATTGACCGTGCCGCGCGGCACGTGTTGAACGACGCCCGTGAATACGCCGGCGCAGCGCGATCCCAAGGCTCCGGTCACCTGCTGTAGGATCGGCAGCCTGGCCACGATATCGGTGGTGGCGACGACCGCCCGTTCGAGCTTCCGCTTTTCCATCTCGTCTTTGAGGGCAGCGACCTTGCCGGGACCGTAGATCACCCGCTCCAGACGGGTCAGGTTGAATTCTCCGTTCGGGGCTTCCCATCGGGGGGCGGTCGGTTGTGCGGAGCTCATGTCGGCCATGCTAACAGAATTGGGACTAAAGCACGCGTTTTGACTCATCGGGACCAGATCACCGGCGTTCCGGTGGTGTATACTGCACTTGTCCGGGAGCCTGGCAGACGTCCGGCTGCGGAGGGCGAAAAAAGAGCAAATGTCGAGGGGACTATCGCTGTGGATTGTCGCGCCCCTGGGTGTACTGATGCTCGCCCTGGCTCTGCGCGGCGCGGATGCTCCCCCCACGGTAACTCGCGCGGTCCTAGATAAATATTGCGTCACCTGTCATAACCAGAAGCTCCGTACCGCGGGCCTGACGCTCGACACCTTGGACGTCAGCAAGCCCGGCGCAAACGCGGAAATTTGGGAAAAGGTGATCGTGAAGCTGCAGGCCGGGCTG
>CAZKQQ010000160.1:0-15412 GCA_964554945.1 uncultured Solibacteraceae bacterium
ACGCCGCTCTTGCCGCGGAAGGCGAAGTGTACCGTCTCGCCCGAGACGCGGACGCAGCATATTGAAGAACTGGCGAACGTCGGGGCTCTCATGCGCGAAGCCGTGCGCGGCCTCGACGATGCCCAACTCGATACGCCCTATCGGCCCGGCGGCTGGACTGTCCGCCAGGTGGTCCATCATTTCGCCGATAGCCATATGAACGGTTACATACGGTTCCGGCTCGCGCTCACGGAGGACGAACCGACGGTCAAACCCTATGACGAAAAGAGATGGGCCGAACTGAAGGACGCCTCGACCGAACCGGTCGACGTATCCCTCCGTCTGATTGAGGCCCTTCATCTCCGGTGGGTCGTGCTCTTTCGGTCCCTGCCTGAGGCCGCGTTCGCCCGCCGGCTCCGCCACCCGGAATTGGGGGTGCTGCGGATCGACACCTATCTGGCTTCCTATGCATGGCATTGCCGCCACCACGTCGCTCATATTACAAGGCTTCGGGACCGCATGAACTGGAAATAAACCGTCACCAAAGCGGCCGGTTAGCCGTCCAATGTTAACGGAAGGGTGCGTCTGAGAACCGCTGTATAATGAACAGAGGGCACACCTCCGGAGCTTTTTCCCTTATGAACAGCCGTTTCAAATTCATTGTCGTGACCGCGTCCACGTGTCTCACGCTCCTGCTTCTGATCGGGAGCATACTGGGCCAGAGCGCGTCTCCGGACGAAACTTACAAACATATCGGCGTCTTTACTGACGTCGTCTCGCGCATCAAGAGCGAGTACGTCGAAGAGCCGGATATGAAGAGTGTTACGCTCGGTGCGTTGAACGGCATGCTGGAGGCGATTGATCCCTTCGCCAGTTATTTGAACGCCGACCAGTATAAGGATTATCTGAAGAACCGGGACGCCCAGCGGCCCGATGTGGGGCTGATCCTGTCGAAGAAATTCGGCTATGTGGGAGTGGTGGGCGTGATTCCCGGCTCCCCCGCCGCCAAAGCCGGGCTGGCAACCAACGACATGATCGAGAGCATCAAGGGGATTGCCACGCGCGACATGCCCCTGGCGTATGCCAACATGCTCCTGCAGGGCGATCCGGGCAGCACCGTCGAGTTGAGTGTCGTGCGAGTGCAGCGCCCGGAACCGACGATGGTGACGCTTACGCGCGCCAACATCGCGCCTCCGGCCGTGGAAAACCAGATGCTCCCCGGGAATGTGGCTTATCTGAAACCGGGCGTGCTTACCTCGGCCAGCCTCCGCGAGACCGCCTCGAATATCGAGAAAGCGCAGAAGGCAGGAGCGCAAAAGCTGATTCTGGACCTCCGCAATACCGCCCTCGGTTCGACGCAGGATGGTATCGCCTTCGCCAATCTCTTCCTCAACAAAGGGCGCATCACCTATCTGCAAGGCCAGCGCGTGCCGCGGCAGAATTTCGAAGCCGAACCAGGCAAAGCCGTGACGACGCTGCCCCTGGCGGTGCTGACCAACCGCGGAACCGCGGATGGTGCGGAGATCGTGGCCGCCGCACTGCAGGATAATAAGCGGGCTCACCTGGTCGGCGAACGCACCTATGGCGACGCCTCCATGCGCCGCGCCATCACGATGGATGACGGGGCGGCAATTATTCTCTCGGTCGCGAAATACTACAGCGCGGATGGTAAGGCGATTCAGGACAACGGCGTGATGCCTGCTACGCAGGTGGCGGACGCCGAACCGGCCCCGGAAGTGGATGAAAACGGCGAGCCTCTTCCCGCTCAGGAGCAAAAGCCCCAGCCGCAGAAGAAGCTCGAAGATGATCCGCTGGTGAAGAAAGCGCTGGAAGTGCTGAAGTAACGCTGGTGGTCTTGCCACCGGCGAGTCCGCTTACAGCGTCTTCAGATACGCGATCAGGTCGTCCTTCTCCTGATCGCTCAAAATATCCTTATAGGCCGGCATCCCGTTGCCGCCCTCGTTCACCTGGTTTCGCACGTTCGCTTCGTTCGGCGCTTTCCCGTTGGACATCTTGTCCTTCTTGAAGAGCCCTTTCAGTCCGGGACCGATCTTCTTTTCATCGCTGTCGGCGTTGTGACAAACCGAACACTGGTCGAAGACTTCCTTGCCTTTGGCTGCGGTTCCGGCCGCGAAGGCTGAGCTGGAGCCGGCAGCTAAAGCCGCCACACAAATCATTCCACGAATTCGCTGCATATCCGATTATTTTGGCACGGAACGGTGCGCCGCGGATTTTCTACGCCAGAGCTTTACGCTGGCGAGGGACGTCTTCAATACTAACGACGCCTTTGTCGAATACCGTCAGGTCCTGAATCATACGGGTGACGTCGGCGCCGTCGTCCACCACGATTTCGTGCTCGATCCAGTCGGAAAGGGGAATGTTGCGGAAATACATGCGCTCCTGGATCACCAGGCTTTTGCGGTTCTGCAGCAGCATGCGGTTTTCGCGCGTGTAGTGGCGCTGCTCGACTCGTAAATCGCCCAGAAAATTATCCAGCGCGGTGCGCTTGGCGCCTTCCTCGGCGGCATGAATCGCGGTCCCGAGTTGGGCTTCCAGGGCAGTCCGCTCCGCTTCAATGGCCCCGCGTTCCTGGGCCAGCATTTCCCGCTCGCGCGCCAGAGCCACCTCCATGCGGGATTGCATGACGAACCATGCCAGTAGACCCGACGCCACGGCTACGAAACCGGGCAATAGGATCCAGAGCAGACTCTCCATGGGGCCATAGTACCCAGGAACCGGCAACCAGGACCAGATATCAAAGGTAGGCCGGGGAGTCATAACTCCCGGCAACTCTATTGCTGGCTGCCATCGATTTTCTGCCCCGCGATGAGGCCGCGCAGCTCGCTCAACCGGAAACTGGCCAGCGCTCCCAGCACCGAGCCCACCCGCGCCTGCATTCCCGCCACGAAACCATGATGTTTGCTCAAGTAAGCAGCCCGCCCCAGCTGGAAATCGGCGCGCAGCATTGCGGAATCGTCAGAGTCAGGATAGTGCCGGACCCGGGCTTGCGGCACCAGGAGGATTTTGCGCCCGCCGCGCCGGATCTGGGCCGCGATATCCGCATCGGCGCCGAACTGGCCGTACCGTTCATCGATTTGCCGGGTGGATTTGATCACAAACGCGCGCACCATGAGCGCCGCTCCGCGAGGATAGGCCACCGGCATCGGCTCGTCGCCCGCGGGCTGAGCCGGCCGCCACTGCCCCTCGGGCGGCAGATTGCCGAGTTGCGGCGCCGGATGGCCTTCCGCATCCAGCAGCAGCGGACAAACCCCTGACGCCTCCGTTGCTGCATCCAGTGTACCGGCCAGCCGCTCGATGGCGTCCGGCTCCAATTCGGTGTCCTCGTGCAGGAAGAAGACGTAATCGGCTTCCGCGGCGCGCCATCCGATATTCATTGCCTTGGTCAGGCCGAAATTCTTGGGCAGCTTGGAAAACTGCATGTTCGGAAATTCGGTTTCGAGCTGCGCGCTGCCGTCCCGCGAACCGTTATCCACCACGATGATCTGCAGCCGTTCGCGCCCTTGCGATTTCTCCAAAGATTGCAGGCAAGCCCGCAGCCGGTCCACTCGATTGCGCGAAACCACCACCACGGAAACTCGCGGCGGCGGTGGCGGCTGTTCCGGATTGGGATGCGGCGTCACGCCAATAGCATAGCGCGAGGGCATCCGCGCTACGCCTTGCGTAGCGCCAGTACCGCGTTTAATCCGCCGAACGCAAACGAGTTCGACAGCGCGTATTCCACCTGCGCCGGCCGCGCGTGATTGGGAATCACGTCCAGATCGCAGTCGGGGTCGGGCGCCGTGAAGTTGGCGGTCGGTGGCAGCACGCCATCCCGCAGCGCCAACGCCGTGGCCAGGCACTCGAGCGCTGCCGCGGCCCCGAGCGCATGCCCGTGCATCGATTTGGTCGAGCTCACCGGCAATCGGGCTGCATGAGCGCCGAACACCGACCGAATCGCCGTCGTTTCCGTGACATCATTCGCCGGTGTAGCCGTCCCGTGCGCGTTGATGTAGCCGATCTGTTCCGGCGCCAGCGAAGCATCGCGCAGTGCGCTCCGCATGGCGCGCGCCGCGCCCTCCGCCGAAGGCTGCGTGATATGCGACGCATCGGCCGACATCCCGAAGCCCACGATCTCGGCATGGATCGGCGCGCCGCGCGCCCGCGCTGCTTCGAGCGGCTCCAGCACGAACATCGCCGCGCCTTCGCCCAGGATCATCCCGCGCCGGTCCTTCGAGAACGGCCGGCACGTCTCGGGCGATACCACCCGCATCGCCTCCCACGCCTTTAGAATTCCGAAGCTGAACGGCGCTTCGCTGCCGCCCGTGATGGCGACATCTGCGGCGCCGCTGCGGATCATCCAGTATGCCTGCCCGATCGCGTGCCCCGCCGACGAACAGGCCGTGGAGATCGTGAAGCTCGGCCCGGTGATGCCGAATTCCATCGAGATGTGGCTGGCCCCCGCGTTGGCCATAGTCTTGGGGATGGTAAGCGGATGCACGCGATTGTGCCCGAGCTTATAGACTTCGTGGAATCCGATGTCTTCGGTGCTCTGCCCGCCCACGCACGACCCGGTGATGATTGCGGCGCGCTCCCGCAATTCCGGCGTCCATTCGACTGCGGCGCATAGCGCGGCCTCGCGCGCGGCAATCACCGCGAACTGCGCGAAACGATCGATAAAATCCGCGCGGCGGTCTTCAAAATACGGCTGATGGCTGTAGCCGCGCACCTCGGCCCCGTTCTGAAATCTCAGCTGCGAGCAGTCGGTGGATTCGATCTGTCCGATCCCGGACCGCCCCTGGCATAGCGAAGCCGCCACCTCCGGAACACTGCGGCCGAGCGCGCAGATCGCGCCCATGCCGGTGATCGCGACGCGCCGCATCGTTTACTGGCCGGCCGAGGCGCCGGCGGCTTTGGCTGCGATCAGCTTCTCTACGCCTTCGGCCATCTGCCGGACATTGCGCACGGTCCGCACTTCGTCGTCGGGGATCGAAATGTCGAATTCGTTTTCCAGGGCGAAAAGGATCTCCACTGCGTCCATCGAGTCGATTCCCAACTGCTGGAATTCGCTGTCGATGGTCACCGTCTCGAGCGGTATCCGCTTGGATGTGGCGATCACGTTGAGGACGCGTTGCGTCAGTTCGTCGGACATATGAGTCGGCCTATGGTTTCGAACGTATAGCCCTGGTCGCGCAGCATAGGAACCAGGCGCCGGACCGCTGCCACGGTTTCGCCGATGTCCGGCTTCACCTGGAGCTCCCGGCCGTCGTGAAGACACACAATCCCGCCATTCGAAATGGCGCCGGCCACGCGCTTCACAATCGCGTCAGCCCCAAGCTTCCAATCATAGCCGATTACGGTCCACATCACGCCCGTCAGCCCCAGCCGGCGCTGCGCCCTTCCTACCCCGAACCACCGGACGCCGTACGGCGCGCGAAACCACCTCGGCGACTCGCCGGTATGCGTTTGGATGGTATCCTGCGCCGCCCGCAGCTCGTGCTCGATGAAGTACCCGCTGCGCAGTGAGAATAGAGGATGCGTCTGGCTATGGTTTCCGATGGTATGACCGGCATCACGGACGGCTCGAGCCACCTCCGGTAAGCGCTCGACGTTGGCCCCGATCTGAAAAAAAGTAGCCGGCGCCTGGTATCGCGCCAGAATCTCCAGAATCTGCGGCGTGCTTTCGCTCGGCCCGTCGTCGAAAGTGAGCGCGAGCGCGCGCCGGCCGCGCGGCCCGCGCCACACCGACGGCCCAAACACGGCGGCTGACCGCCCGCGTACCGACCAGGCCATCAATCCGGCCCCCGCGCACACTCCAGCCGTTACAAGTTGAACCTGGCGTAGACGCTGCAGATCCATGAAGAATCATTGTATCCGCGAACCGCAGGCCGCCGTCCGCCAATACGATCGGGAGCCCGCCCTGGCCTCCCGCTACGACCGGTTCGAAGAATGAGTGGGGTATGCCTCTCGCTTGTCCGCGCGATACACTCAAGCCATGGCACTCCGTATCATTGTTTCCCGCCATTCCCTTTTCTATAGCCCGCTCATTTCGACCATCGCCGGCGGCTTTCTGGAACGGCAGGGCCTGTCCGCCGAATACGGCATTTTGCAGAAAGGCCAGCGTTCGTCCGATTTGATTCGCGAGGGCGCCGCCGACATTATGCAGTCCGCCGTCGCCTCCAACTGGAAGCCGATGGAAGCCGGCGAGAGCCCGCTGCCCGTGCACTTCGCCCAGATCAATCAGCGCGACGGTTTCTTCCTGGTTGCGCGCAAGCCTGACGCTTCCTTGACATGGAAGAGCCTCGAGGGCAGCGCTCTCATCGCCGATCACGGCATGCAGCCCATGGCCATGCTGAAGTATGCGGGCAAAACGAACGGCGTCGATTGGTCGCGCGTCCGTCTCCTCGATGCCGGCTCTCCCGATGAGATGCAGCGCGCGTTTCGCAGCGGCGAGGGCGACTACATCCATCTGCAAGCGCCGGCCTCGCATCAACTGGAGGCCGAAGAAGTGGGCCGCGTCGTGGTGTCGGTGGGTGCATCGATGCCCCCCGTGGCTTTTAGCAGCCTGTGCTGCTCGCGCGATTTTCTGCGCACCGAAACCTGCCGCGCGTTCCTGCTGGCCTATCGCCAGGCCCGCGAGTGGGTGCGCAGCGCGCCGCCGGAAGAAGTTGCCCGCAAGGAAGCCGACTATTTCCCGGGCGTGGACACGCCGATTCTGGCCGCCGCCATCCGCGCCTACCAGAAAGTCGGCAACTGGGAAGGCGGCATCGAGATCCCGCGCGATCTGTATGAACAAGCGCTGACGATATTCGAGGGGATCGTCCAGCGCCGGCATCCCTACGATGCCGTATGCGCCCGCCCCGCCGCGGCCGTTGCGTAAGGCCTCAGGCTTGCGCGGGCGCGAAGCGCCTGAAAAAGCCCCGCCGGCGCTCCCGGGCCCCTGCACAAGGCTCGGAGCCGCATGCCGCCTTGCAACTGGCCCTTCGCCAGTTACATAATTAACCTCATGCGGGCCACACGCCGTATGTTGTTACGCCAGAGCGCCGGCGCTCTGCTCGCCCCTCTCGCCGGCCGCATTCTCGCGCAGCAGCCTCCTCCCGCTCAGCAGGATGCCATCTTCGTCTGTCCCATGGATCCGGACGTCCGCGGCACCAAGCCCGGTGTCTGCTCCCGGTGCGGCATGAAATTGGTCGCGGGCTTGCCCGATCCGGTCGAATACCACCTCGACCTTTCGGTGACGCCCCGCGCACCCAAAGTGGGCCAGAAAGCTCGAATCAACTTCGCCATTCATGATCCCTGGAAAGACCGGCCCGTCACGCGCTACCAGATCGTGCACGAAAAGCTCTTCCATATGTTTGTAGTGAGCCAGGACCTAAAGGTTTTTGTGCACGACCACCCCGTCGGGCCCGACGACACTGGCAACTTCTTTTACGAATATGCGTTTCCCCAACCGGGTATGTATCGCCTGCTTGGCGACTTTTACCCGGATGGCGCCACGCCACAACTGATTGCCAAAACGGTCATCGTTCCAGGTAAGCCGCCCGCTTCGCCCGTGATCCCGCGTGACTACTCAACCAAGGACACCGAGAACATGCGCGTGGAGCTCAAGACTGATCCCGAACAGCCGCTCGCCGGCCAGAAAACGCAGATGTACTTTCACGTCGGCCCGGTGGACGGTTTCGAACAGTACCTGGGCGCTTGGGCTCACATGCTGGCGGCGAGCGATGATTTGATCGATCTGATTCACACCCATCCGCTCATCGCCGACGGCGGCCCGCAGATTCAGTTCAGCCTGGTATTCCCGCGCGCCCGCACCTTCCGCGTGTGGGTCCAGTTCCAACGCCAGGGCGTCGTCAACACCGCCCACTTCGACGTTCCGGTAAAAGATCTGGAATAAAAGATTCTGGTGCAATGCGCCTGCTCGTAGCCTGAGCGGGTCGGTCAGCCCGCTTTGCGGTCGCGGCTCTGTCTCCGGCAGGCGCCACATGGGTGACACTGAGCCGCGACCTTCAGCGAGCGGACCTCAGCTATCGAAATCCTCTTGCCGTCGTCCGCCGGATCGAGTGATATACCACTAGAAACACGATGGCTCCGACCGTCGCTACCAGGATGCTGTGCAAGTTTAGCCCGGTAACCCCGACATGGCCAAAAACATGGAACAGCCACCCGCCGACGATCGCTCCCACTACTCCAAGAAGCGCATCCAGAACCACGCCCTCTCCATGGTGATTAACAATGTGGCTCGCCACAAAACCAGCCACCAAACCGAGTAATATCCAAACAAATAGTGACATCGATTGCCTCCTGTCGCTCCGGATCTCGAAGCCGTCCGGAGCTCATATTTAGTTGGTCGGGAAACTTAGCGGCGGTCGTCCAGATCGGGGTGGTTATGGCGCCATTCCCAATAGCGCCGCTGTTCCCTCCTGTTCATTCTTTCGTAATCGCGATACTCCCGGCGCTGCTCTTGCAGATACCGGCGATACGCCCGGTTTTCCTGGTCGTTCCATGCGTGATAGTCGTGGCGGCTCTCGTCGTAGTACCGGCGATCGCGATCGCGGTCGCGGTCCCTCTCGCCGTGATGCTTATTGTCATCATCGGCTCGGATCGCCACCGGCATGCCCAACGCAACACCCAACAGAATCAAGCTTACGCAACGACGCATAGTTTTCTCCTGCTGGGGTAGTAGCAACCGGCTGTCCCTTTGGCCAGCCGTGGAGTCATCGATCTTACGTTCCTTTGTTTCTTGCCTCATAACACACCATCATGGTTAAGAGATGTCTAATGAATTACTCGACCCGGTCCTGTACCCCGCGTGGTACGTCTGGGCCTATCGATGTTGGCAGTTCCTGCCCATCATTGTTACTGCGGTCCCGAACCAATATTGAAAGTCGGGGATCTCCCCGTCGCGTCCGGGGAGGCCGGGACCGCCCAATCCATCGTATACGGACGAATTGAAGTATCGTGTGCTTGCCGGCGGCGTCCCACCGGTTTGCGCGCCATTCCTGCGGCCCCGATTGCGTAACCCGATTTAGTCGGCAGAATTTCCAAGCCTTTAGGAGTGTATACTCTGTGGAGGAACCCCGGGGATTAGATGAAAGACGGAACCCAGCCGCAGATTCTGGTGGTCGAAGATAATGGGGCATTGCGGCGGCTGATGTTGCGCATTCTGTCCGGCAGCGGATACGCCGTGCTCGAAGCCTCCACAGGCATTCAGGCGCTCGATCTGTTTCGCGAACAATCTCCGTCGCTCGATCTGGTCATCGTCGATATGGTCATGCCCGGACTAAGCGGCCTCGATGTGGCCGCCGAAATTGAGCGTCACCAGCCCGGAATGAAGATTCTCTATATCTCCGGATACGCCTCCAGCGTGGCCATGGAGAGTATCAGCCGCCGCTCGCCCGATCGCGTGCTGATTAAGCCGTTCGATGCCGGCCAGTTGATCGAACGCGTGGCTTTGTTGCTGAAACCGGAGCAGCCGGAACCATCCACGGTCGCCCCTCCCGAAGCCGAGCTCTAGCTCTTCCACCAGCGTGGCAGGTCCGCCACCGAATCCAGTATCGCGTCGGGAGTAATGCCCGCTTCCAGATCGGAAAGCCGGAATTTTCCGGTCCTCACCATCGCGCCCTGCAGACCTGCGGCTTGCGCGCCTCCGATGTCCGTGTGAATATCGTCGCCGATCATCACTACGTCTCCCGGCGGCAGCTTCAGATGCGCCGCCGCCGCGAGGAAGAACTCCGCCGCGGGTTTTCCGAGTACCAGGGCGCTGCGCCCGGTTGCGTGCTCCAGCGCCGCCACAAAGGGCGCTACGTCCAGCGAGAGCCCTTCTGGAGTCTGCCAATAGCGCGTCATTCCCAACGCAATCAGCCGCGCCTGCGGGTTGTCGTGCAGCAGGCGAAAGGCCCGGTTCAGCGTGCGATAATCCCAGGCGTCTCCCAGATCGCCGATGATCACATAGGTGGCGCCGGTTTCCGCTTCCTCCGGCAGGCACGCCAGTCCGTCGAAATCCGCGCGAGCGGCCGGCCGCACAAACAGCGCCACCTTTCCCGGTTGCTGCGATCGTATCCATGCCGCCGCCGTCAGGCACGGCGTCAGGATCTGATCCGCGGTCGTGACAATGCCGAAACGGGCCAGTTTCTCAACCAGCACGCTGCGCCCGCGCGAAGTCGTATTGGTAACGAACAGGTGCGGAATTCCCTGCCCTTGTACCCATTTCAGAGCTTCCGCCGCTCCCGCGATCGGCTCTTCGGCATTGTATACGACGCCATCCATATCGAATAGGATGGCTCGGGCGTTGCGTCGAGACATGACTTTCCTTATTCTAGTGTGCGCTCCCCTAATCCTCAGGGCTTGCGCCGCCGATACGTTCCTGTGACCTCATTTGCGGCGGAATTGGTCTTTTGGGTCATTCTTCCGGCGCTGGTCGCTCTGGGCGCGGCTTACCTGGTCTGGTTGCTGATGCAGGCGCGCATTCAGGTGCTGACCGCCCACTATCAGACTGCCGTCGCAAAGGTCGAAAATGATTGCTCCAGCCGCCCCGCCCTGGAGCAGCTACTGGCTGAATTGCGCATGGAGCGGCGCCGCTTTGTGCGCCGTGTTCCCGGCCCGGCAGGCGATGAAACCACCTTGATTACCCAGGAGCGCCTTTATCTCCGTAATATTCCTCTCACCAGTTGGATGGAGGAGGTTCTCGTCCTCGGTAATGGCGAAGAGCTTCCGGGTGAAACGGTTACGCCGCTCATCGAGCCCGCGGCAAACCGTTCTTTGACCGTGGCATAGGGCTCTGCCCTTCACCCCGGCGCTCCGCGCGTCTGCCCGCATCTGCCCGCATTTGCCGGTAAGGCCTGAGTGCTTTATACTAAAGAATTGAACAAGAATGCCGAAGCGTACGTTTCAACCGAATAATCGCCGGCGCGCCAAAACGCACGGTTTCCGCACCCGCATGAAGACCCAGGATGGCCGTGCGGTGCTCTCGCGGCGCCGGGCTCGTGGCCGGAAGAAGCTCACGGTCAGCTCCGAAAGGTAATAGTCCATCGCTGGTTTTCCGAAACGTGTTCGTCTCCTGCGATCGCAAGATTTCCGAAGGGTTTACGAAAAAGGTAGCCGTTTTTCGGGACCTTGCTTTGCCGCTTTTTGCGTCCGGGAGCCGGAGACCGCCGGACCCCGGATCGGGTTTACGGTTCCGCGTGCGCTCGGTAAAGCAGTCGCTCGCAATCGTATCAAGCGCCGGATGCGCGAGGCCGTGCGCGGTTGTCTCGATCGGTTGAATCCGCAGTGGTCCATCGTCATCAATCCGCGGTCGAAAGCGCTCCATGCGCCCATGGCGGAGTTGCGGCGCGAAGTAGAGCGCCTTTTTCTCCGTTGCAATGGATCTTAGTGCGGGCGCTCCGCATCTATAAACTAGCCCTCTCCCCGCTGCTGCCCTCGGCGTGCCGCTTCTATCCGACCTGTTCGGATTACACGCGTGAAGCCGTCGAAAAGTATGGCGCGGCGCGTGGGATCTGGAAGGGCCTGTGCCGGCTGCTGCGCTGCCATCCCTGGCATGAGGGCGGCTTCGACCCGGTGCGGTAACCCCCAAATGCATAACGGAATTTAGAATGTCTCAGCCTGTAAACAGCGACAACAACAGCGCCACCTCCCCCAAAGAGATGTCCATGGAGGTGCGGCTCCTGCTTGCCTTCCTTCTGATGGGCGCGGTGATGTTTCTCAGCCCCTATTTTTTCAAGAGCCAGGCTCCCGCTCCCGCCAAAAAGACGGCGGCCGCGGGTTCGGTAGCTCCGGCCCCTCCACCGCCTGCCGCCACCACGTCGGTAAAGCCGGCGCCGCCCGTCACCGCCAGCGCCGTCCCATCGCCAAACGCCACGCCGCAACAGCCACTTCCGCCCCTCATCATCGATACCGACCTGTACAAAGTCACCTTCAACAATCAGGGCGCTACCGTGCGTAGCTGGCTGCTCAAGAAGTACAAAGGCAACGATGGCAAACCGCTCGACCTGGTCAATACGGCCGCCAAGACGGAATACCCGTTCTCGCTCTCGTTTCCAGCCGAAAAGCCGGCCGGCGACGTGAACTGGACGTATTACAAGCAGACGCCCGCTCCCGACGGGCTGGGCGTTGCTTTCGAATATTCCGACGGCCACACCACCGTTCACAAGAAATTTCAGTTCCAGAAGAACAGCTATCTCTCCAGCGTGAGTACCGACGTTACCGTCGATGGCCGCCCCATCCAGAACATGATCCAGTGGCGCGGAGGTTTCGGCGATTTCACCGTGGCCAATCCCGCCGCTGCCCAGCGGACTCTTTACTTCAACACCACCGACAACAAGCTGGTCGAGCAGAATGCCAAGGCCGCCAAAAACGGCCCGGTCTCAACCAGCGGTAACTATTCCTTCGCTGGTATTGCCGATCCCTATTTCGCCGCCGTATTTCTACCGGAAAACGATGGCGCCGTCGTTCAGGAAACTACCTTCAGCGATACCGTCAAAATCGACGACAAAGCCGATCCGTTCCCCGGCACCGCTGTCTCCGCCGGTACTGCGAATAAACTCTCGCTGTTCGTCGGCCCCAAAGATCTCGATCTGCTCAAACGCATCAACCCGAAGCTCGAAGCCATGGTGGATTTCGGCTGGCTCTCCATCATCGCCAAGCCGCTCTTCATTATCGTTAACTGGATGAACGATTCATTCCTGCACAATTTCGGCTGGTCGATTGTATTGATCACGATTCTGCTGTATGTGATCATGTTCCCCATCCGCCTCTCCAGCATGAAGTCCATGCGGAAGATGCAGGCGCTCAAACCGCAGATCGACGCGATCAACGCCAAGTACAAGAATCTCAAGTTCAACGATCCCAAGAAGGGCGAGCAGCAGCAGGAAACCATGGACCTGTACAAGAAAAACGGCGTCAATCCCATGGGCGGCTGTCTGCCGATGGTGATTCAGCTTCTGCTGGTCTGGCCGTTTTATCAGGTATGCCGCGTCGCCGTCGAGATGCGCGGCGCGAGCTGGCTCTGGGTAACCGATCTCTCGCAGCCCGAGCATCTGGCCATCAAGATCCTGCCCATCTTAATGATTGCCACTCAGTTCCTCAGCACCAAGATGATGCCGACCCCCAGCGCCGACCCCAGCCAGCAGCGCATGATGATGCTGATGCCGCTGATCTTCGGCTTCATGTTCTACAATTTACCCAGTGGCTTGGTGTTATACTACGTGACCGGCACTTTGGTAAGCATGGCCCAACAATGGTTTTTCAATCACACCGAAGCGGCGCAGGAAGCCGCCCGCTCGGTGCAGCCGGCGCCTAAAAAGAAGAACGGCAGGAAATAGCCCGTGACCGAACGAAAGTATTCCAGTACTTCAATTGGTTCCCGTATTGAAAGCCTGTTACGCCCGGTCCTCCAGAACGCCGGGTTTCACGTAAATTACGAAATCCACGATGCCGCGCCCGCGGTCGATGACTTCGAAACACCCGATGTCGTCGTCAAGTTCAACGGCCCCGACGTCGATCAGCTTCTGGCGAACCGCGCCGAACTGCTGCTGGCGCTCGAGCACATCACCATGGAGATGCTGCGCATGCCGTCGGAGGACCACTCGCGCATTTCCTTTGACGCGAATGACTACCGCCTCCTACGGATCGAAGAGCTGCGGCTGAGCGCGACCACCGCCGCCGATAAAGTGAAGCGCACGGGCGTTCCGTTCCGTTTCAATCCCATGAACAGCCGCGAGCGCCGCGTCATCCATCTGACTTTGCGCAATGAGCCGGCAGTGCGCAGCGAGAGCATCGGCACCGGTCCCGCCCGCCAGGTGATCGTATACCCCGCCGGCATGGCCAGTCTGCCCGAACCGCCGCGCGCCCCCGAGCCGTATCGCGGAGGTGGCGGTGGCCCGCGCCGGGATGGTCCCCGCCGGGATGGCCCGCGTCGCGATGGTCCGCGGCGGGATGGTCCTCGCCGGGATGGTCCTCGCCGGGATGGCCCGCGCTCCCGCGGCGCGCATAGCTAGTCGAGCAGGTCTCCGGCCTGCCCAGTGACGCTTGCCCCTTTCCGACACCATCGTTGCCATCTCCACTCCGCCTGGCCGCGGCGGCCTCGGTGTCATCCGTATCTCGGGCGCTCAATCCCGCCTCATCGCCGAATCGATCCTCCGTTTTCCCGCCGCTGTCTGCTGGCAGCCGTGGCGCGCCCGCACCGCGCATCTCACCGATCGCGAGGGTCGCACCGTCGACCAGGTAGTCGTCACTTTCTTCGCGAACCCGCACTCCTACACCGCTGAAGATATGGTCGAGCTTTCCTGCCACGGGGCGCCGGTCGTTTTACGCCATGCCGTCGAGCGCGCGCTGGAGGCCGGCGCCCGCTTGGCCGAACCCGGAGAATTCACCCTGCGCGCCTATCTGAACGGCCGCATCGACCTGCCGCAAGCCGAAGCCGTGCGCGATCTGATTGACGCCACCACCCTCTACCAGGCTCGCATCGCCGCTCAACAGGCCGAAGGTTCGGTCTCGCGCCGCATGGCGCCGCTCAAGGATCAGCTCCTCGAACTGATCGCGCTGCTCGAGGCCGGCATTGATTTCGCGGAAGACGACATCAGCGTTGCCGCGCCCGCCGAGATTCTCGGGCGGCTGAACCCCATCGAAGAGGGAACTCGCGCCCTCGCCGCCAGCTTTCAATACGGCAACCTGGTGCGAGCCGGTCTCACGCTCGCGATCGTCGGCCGTCCCAACGTCGGCAAGAGCAGCCTCTTTAACGCCTTGCTCGAGCAGGACCGCGCCATTGTCACCGAAATCCCCGGCACCACTCGTGACCTGGTCAGCGAGACTGCCGCCATCGGCGGCATCCCCGTGAAGCTCTATGACACTGCCGGCATTCGCGATTCCACGGAGCGGATCGAAACGCTCGGCATTGAGCGCAGCTACCAGGCCATGGCCGATGCCGACCTGACGTTGATCGTGGTCGATCTTTCGCAACGTGCGGCCCCCGAAGACCACGCGTTAATCGAGCGCGCGCAGCGCCAGGGCCGCTGCCTGCTGGTCGGCAACAAGTCGGATCTGCCGCCGGCGGGCGTGAACATCGAGGGTTCCGTACTGGTTTCCGCCCGCACTGGCGCCGGCATCCCGCGTCTGCGCGAAGCGATTCTCGAAGCCGTGGCCCCGCTCGGCGTCTTCGAGCAGGAAACCGGCTTCATCACCAGCCTGCGTCATGAGCAATTGTTACGCGAATCCGTCCAATACCTGGAAAAAGCGCGCGCCGCCGTCACGTCCGCGATCCCGCACGAAATGCTCCTCCTCGATCTCTACGCCGCGCTGCGCCCCATTGACGCGATCACCGGCGCCACCACCGCCGATGACATCCTCAACCGCATCTTCTCCACCTTCTGCATCGGCAAATAGCCCGTCTGCTGCATTGATGTCCATCCTCCAGTGGCGGCCCGCGCCCGCCGTGATC
>CAZKQQ010000161.1:0-15337 GCA_964554945.1 uncultured Solibacteraceae bacterium
AGATTTCACCGGCGCAATTCAGCACGCCGGCGTTGAACTTGACCAAACACCTTCAGGTCGCGCAGGCGAACCAGTGCGGCCTGGTGCAGTACGGAATTGTGAACGACAATAACGAACACCAAGCGTTGGGAAGACTCGACGATCAGATCAGCGACAAGCACTCCTTATACCTCCGGTACTTCTTCGCGAACTATCAGAATCCAGTAACCCTGGATCCGACCAACGTACTGAGCGCCAATAAGACTGGCGTGGACGACCAGTCGCAATCGTTCGTGCTCGGAGACAATTACACAATTACTCCGAGCCTGATTGCGTCGTTCCACGGGACCCTCAACCGCACGCATAACTACCGCGTGGTACCGCAGTATTTTACTCCCAGCGACCTGGGCGTGAACATGCACAATCTGCTGCCGGGCTTCATGGGCATTTCGGTGGCAAGCGGCTTCTCACTAGGCGGCGGCGCCACCAACCCCGGATATTTCAACTCCACGGCTTTCCAACTGGCGGAAGACATCAACTTCATCCGTGGCTCGCACCAACTCGCGTTCGGGGTCAATTATATTCGGGCCATCATGAACACGTTGAACAACCGGCCCACCAACGGCCAGTTCTCGTTCACCAATACTGCCGGTTGCGCCGGCTGCACGGGCCTCGCCATGGCCGACTTCATGGTGGGAACGGTGAGCGGCGGGTTTCTGCAAGGGGGGCAAGTGTATGACAACGACCGCGCCAATTTCATCGGAATCTATGCGCAAGACTCGTGGAGGATCAACCGCAGGCTGAGCCTGAACTACGGAGTGCGCTGGGAGCCGTTTCTTCCCGAGACAAACCGGAACGGGTACGTGGAACACTTCGACCCGGGGTTATTCGCAGCGGGTTTCCGGAGCCCGCAATATGTAAACAGCCCGGCCGGTCTCATCTATCCGGGCGACGCGGGATTTCCGGGGCAGTCGAACATCGCCAGCCGGAAAAAACAATTCGCTCCGCGAGTGGGCATGATCTGGGATCCGAAGGGTGATGGCCGAATGACCATCCGGGCATCGTACGGCATTTTCTACGACACGCCGCAGCTGTTCTACTACACTCGTTTTGCAAACAATCCGCCGTGGGGCGCGCAAATCAGCTTACCCCTGACGAGTTTCGCCAATCCCTGGGCTACCTACGCAGGCGGCGATCCGTTCCCCGGCCTGTACACCGTATCCAAGAGCATGCCGTTTCCGCTCGCCGGCGTGTACGTCAACATGCCGCTCGAAACGAAGCCGCCCTACGTCCAGCAGTGGAACCTAAGCTTTCAGAAGCAGGTGGGGGCGAGCCTGCTGCTTACGGCGAGTTACTTCGGCAATACGACCACTCACCTGTGGACAGGGGTCGAGGCCAACCCCGCGCTTCCGGTGCCCGGCGCGACTTTGGGCACGGAGAACCAACACCGGGTGTTGTATCTTCAAAATCAGGCGCAAGGCCAGTATTACTCAACCATCGGGCAGGTGGATGACGGCGGTAAATCGAGCTATCACGGATTGCTGGTCAGCGCGCAGCGCCGCATGAGCAACAATTTCAGCGCGCTCACGAATTTCACGTGGTCGCACTGCATTGGGGATCCCGAGACGACCGAACTTACCGGTCCGAGTTACATCAACCCGAACAACCGCCAGATGGATCGCGGCAATTGCAGTTCCGACCGGCGCCGGATTTTCAATTTCACGTTCATCGCGAACACGCCGCACTTCAGGAACAAAGTGACGAACGCGATCGTTGGCGGATGGCAGTACTCGACGATCCTCCGATATCAATCCGGCAACTTCGCCACGGTCACGGCGGGGTCGGATCTCAATTTTTCCGGGATTGGCAACCAGCGTCCCAACGGCACCGGGGCAACACCGATCCTGGCGCAAGCCGTTCCCGGCAGCCAGCGGTTCAGCGTGCAGTATTTGGATCCGACCCCGAACGCGGTACCTTCGGGGGTCAGCAAGGGCGCGTTCAGCACGTACGGACTGGGCGCCGGGAGCTTCGGCTCGCTGGGGACCTTGAACATCGTGAATCCCAGCATGGTCCAAGTCGATATGAAGCTCGCCCGAACTTTCCACGTACGGGAGCGTCAGACTGTGGAATTTCGCTGGGAGGTGTTCAACGTACCGAACCGGGTGAATCTGGGAGTTCCAAACACGGTGCTCAATTCCGGCACGTTTGGCCAAATCACCAGCGACATCAACGGGGCGAGTTCGCAAGCGGGCGATCCGCGCATCATGCAACTGGCGCTGAAGTATGTATTCTGATTAGTCATGCGCTTGTTCAAATCCATTTTGGCCGTGGCGGTCGCCGCATGCGCCGTGGCCTTCGCGCAGAATGACTGGCCGACCTACGGGCGGGACCTGGCGGGTACGCGCTACTCCCCGCTGAAACAAATCAATAGCGGAAACGTATCGAAACTGGTGCGGGCATGGACGTATCACATGAGCGCGGAGAGCGCCGCGCCGGAGCGGCCGGCAGAAGGCAACGAAGTTGAGGGCGGCCGCGGCCGAGGGCGCGGCGGCGGGGGCGGGCGGACTTCGGAGGTTTCTCCGCTCATTATCGGCGGCGTGATGTACCTCACGACGGGCTATGGGCGGGTGGTCGCGCTCGAGCCCGAGAGCGGCAAACCGATCTGGACCTACGAAGTGAAAGACGGAGCGCCGGCCGAGCGCGGCCTGGAGTATTGGGCGGGGGACGCGCAGGCGCCTCCCGAGCTTTTCTTCGGGACGTCGACCGGCAAGCTTATCGCTCTGAACGCCAAAACAGGTAAACCTGTCCCCGGATTCGGCAACGAAGGCGTTGTCGATATGAAGCCGGGGGCTCTTAACGGGCTGACCAATTCGATGTTCGGGCTTTCTTCACCGCCGATCATCTTCAAGAATCTCGTCATCACCGGCGCGCACGTGCAAGAGTCGCCGAGCATCGGCGCGTCAGGCGACACGCGAGCCTGGGACATTCACACCGGAAAACTAGTCTGGACATTTCACTCGGTGCCGCGGCCGGGTGAGCCCGGCAGCGAGACGTGGGAGCCGGACAGTTGGAAGAACCGATCCGGAACCAACGTTTGGGGCATGTTTACGGTGGATGCGGAGCGCGGCATCCTCTATATGCCCTTCGGCGAGCCCACGACCGATTATTGGGGCGGCGATCGCAAGGGCGCGAATTTGTACGGGACGTCGCTGGTTGCCGTCGATGCGCTGACCGGCAAGATGAAATGGTATTTCCAGGCGGTGCACCACGATACCTGGGATTACGACCTGGCATCACCGCCAGTTCTGTTCGATGTGAAGCGAAACGGGCAAACGATTCCGGCCCTGGCGCAACTCACCAAGATGGGATTCCTGTTCATCCTGAATCGAGTGACGGGAGCGCCGATCTACGGTACAGAAGAGCGGCCGGTGCCGGTGGACGATGCTCTGCCGGGGGACTCGCCGTGGCCCACGCAACCGTTTCCGCTGAAGCCGCCGCTACTGGCTCGCAACAGTTTCAAACGCGAGGATCTGGCGACGGTGACGCCGGAGTTGCAGAAGTTCTGCCAGGACCTATTCGACAGTATCCCGGGAGGTATGCACAGCGGCGGGCCGTTCACGCATTACTCGACGACGCCCAGCGTGATTTTTCCAAGTTCCATCGGAGGCGGCAACTGGAATCCGCCTTCTTACGATCCGTCGCTTGGTTATCTGTTCGTCAACACGATGGATTTCGGGAGCCTGAACCAAATGGTGAAGGCGAGCGACAGCGCGCGATACAACCGGCTGGGCTATCGCAACATCAACCGCTTTTGGGAGCCCACGAAGAACCTGCCTTGTAACCAGCCGCCGTGGGGGCGGCTGTTCGCAATCAACGTCAATACCGGAGACATCGCGTGGCAGACGACGCTCGGGGTAACGGATAGTTTTCCGGAAGGAAAACAAAATACGGGACGGCCGAATATGGGCGGGTCTGTCGCCACGGCCGGAGGGCTGGTATTCATCGGCGCCACCGATGACAGCCGGTTCCGGGCATTCGATTCGAAGACCGGCAAAGAACTGTGGGTGACGAAGATCGACGCAGGCGCGCACTCCGCTCCGGTAACTTATCTGGGAAAGGATGGAAAGCAGTACGTGGCAGTCACGGCCACAGGCGGCGGCTTTCTGGGTGACCGGAGCAGCGCAGATACCGTGATTGCGTTTGCACTTCCGTAGCGAGCTATGAATCGACGTCAGTTCATTCACGCAAGCGCGGGTCTGGCGGTCCGGGCTGCTGCGCAGACGCCGACGGCACCGAAATTGAAAATCGACGCGTATTCCAGGCACTTGCAGTGGCTCCGGAGCGCCGACGAAGTGGCGGAAGCCGCGGCGGAAATGGGTTATGAGGGTATCGATGTGACGGTGCGTCCGTATCCGGGGCACGTCGAGCCTTCGCGCGTGGCGCAAGACCTCCCAGGATTTGTAAACGCGATCCGGAAACATGGCCTGCAGGTGGTTGAGATCACCACCAATATCGCCGACGCGGACTCGCCGCATGCGGAAGAAATTCTACGAGCCGCGTCTGAATCGGGGATCAGATATTACTGGTGGGGCACATTCCGTTATGAGTCCGGCAAGCCGGTGATGCAGCAATTGGATGCGCTGAAACCGCTTGTCGCGAGACTTGCCGCGTTGAACGCGAAGTACAACATGACGGCGATGTATCACACTTATTCAGGAAACGCGGTCGGAGCGCCGATCTGGGACATGCTGTATGTCTTGCGGGACTTCAATCCGGAACAGGTCGGCTTCCATTGCGACATTGGCCACATGACCAATGCCGGAGGCAACGGCACCTGGGCCACGAACCTCCGGGCGGCGGGGCCCTACGTGCGGGGCGTTTCCGTGAAGGATTCATTTATCGAGAAGGATGCCGAAGGCAAATGGCGCGTGCGGTATGTGCCGCTGGGCGAGGGAAATGTGCAGTTGCCGCAGTTCGCGGCGATCCTGAAGGAGATCAAATTTTCCGGGCCGGTGGAGATTCAGGCGGAGTATCCCAACGGCGGCGCGGAAAACGCACAGGATAAAATCACATTGCCGCGCGAGCAAGTCCTCGGCGCGATGAAGAAAGACCTGCAGGTGCTGCGGCGCGCATTCGGGGCGGCAGGGCTGAGCTGACGGATTCGGAAAAGAGGGGCGACGCAATCCATGAGTCTGGCGGGCAAAGGGGTGATTGCCATCTGGCAGGACCTCGTGCCGGAACTAAAGCAGGAGTACCGGGAATGGCACAACCGCCAACATGTGCCGGAGCGCCTGAGCATACCCGGCTTTCGGCGCGCGCGCCGTTTTGTGGCGGTAGAGGGCGGCCCGGAGTTCTACACTCTGTATGAGGCCGACGGGCCGGAAGATGTGAGCGGCCCGGCTTACCTCGAGCGGCTTAACGCGCCGACGGAATGGACGCGAAAGATCATGCCTGCTTTCCGCAATATGGCCCGCTCCGTCTGCCGCGTGGCCTATAGCGCGGGGGTGGGCGAAGGCGGGTTTATGGTCACCTGCCGATTCGGATTTCCGCCGGGGAAGGAATCGCAGGCAATTGGGGAACTTCAATATCGACTGCTCCCCTCTTTGTGCGAACTCCGCGGTATTGCCGGCGTTCATTTTTGCCTGGCGGACGAGTCAGCCAGCGGCATTCAAACGTTCGAGAAGAAGTTTCGCGCGGCCGATGACCTGGTCGCACCTTGCGTAGTAATGATCGAGGGCAGTTCACTCGCATCTGTCAGGGCTGCCGACGATCGGCTGGAGAGCCAACTGGCTCCCTTATTGGACGGAAATCCCATCGACAGAGCCATGTATCAGCTCGAGCACGCCTACTCGAATCACTCTTCCAACGGCGGCGCGGCGGGTGAAAAGAGCCCGCCGGCTCGCACGGCCTTGTAACCGTATCGGCACGGTTAAGTGCTTGATGCTTCGGCACAACCAACCTACAATCGAACAAAATCGCTGCACTCTGGGGATGGAAAATGAAGATCACATTGTTCTGCGCGCTCTTGCTGAGCGGAACTGTTCTTAACTTACAGAGCCAAACCACAACCGTTTCTCAAATCTCGGGACTCATCCAGGACTCGAGCGGGGCAGCCATCGCGGGAGCACAGGTAACGGTGACGAATACCGACACGGCCGCAGCTCGAAGTGTCGTATCGGGACCGGATGGAGCCTACGCCATCACGAACCTGGTGGTCGGTCCCTACCGGCTTCAGGTCACCAAAGAAGGCTTCGCGACATACAGCCAATCGGGCATTGTCCTTCAGGTGAATACAAACCCCCAGATCAATGCGATTTTGAAAATCGGAGCCGTCAGCGAGCAAGTTGAGGTTCAGGCAAACGCCGGGATGGTAGAGACTCAGAACACCGGTGTGGGCCAGGTGATCGATCAACGCCGTGTCGTGGATCTGCCGCTTAACGGCCGAAACGTCACGCAACTGATCACGCTTTCCGGCGGCGCTGTATCAGCGGTAAACCCAAACGCCGCGGGTACGACCGCCTCCACAGGCGGAATCGTTAACAATCTGAACTACCCGACGGTAGCCGCTTTTTCCGTCGCGGGAGGCCAGGGAAATGCGACCAATTATTTCCTGGATGGCGGCTCGCACATGGATCCTCGCAGCAATGTCGGACTGCCGCTGCCGTTTCCGGACGCGCTTCAGGAATTTAAGGTGGAGACCAGTTCGCTGCCGGCCAACTATGGAAGTCATCCGGGCGGAGCGGTCAATGCGGTTACGCGCTCCGGTACGAATGCCTTTCACGGCGACCTGTTTGAATTCCTGCGCAACGGGGCGATGAATGCGCGCAACTTCTTTGCCGCGACCAGAGATTCTCTGAAACGGAATCAGTTCGGTGGAGTCCTTGGCGGGCCCGTCATCAAAGACAAAGTTTTCTTCTTTGGCGGCTTCCAGGGCACCACCGAGCGCACTGCACCCGCAACGGTTCAAGCCTTCGTCCCGACGGCCGCAGTGTTGCAGGGAAATTTCCAAACGATCCTTGCGCCTCCGTGCCAAAGAAGCCAGGTCAATCTGAATGCCGCTTCGGGCGCCGTAAACAACGTGGTCCCGCAGGACAAGATCAATCCCGTGGCCCTCAAGTTTCTGGCGCTCTTTCCGGTTTCACCGGACGCGTGCGGAAAGATTCTGTACGGGATTCCGACGCTCGACAATGAATACCAGGGTGTTGCGCGGGTGGACTGGCAGAGGACGCAGAAGGATTCCATTTTCTTCCGGTATTACATTGCCGACTACGCACTGACTCCTTTTTACGACAAGACGAATCTTCTTACGGCTGCAAATCCGGGCCTGCTGGATCGGGTTACGTCGGCGAATTTAGGCGACACCTACCTGCTCAACGCGAGAATGGTCAGCTCGTTCCGGTTCACATTTGCACGATCCGCCGTGCAACGGATCGGCGCCGATGGGGTTCCCAATTTCACGCAATTAGGAGCGAACATCACCTCACCGATTGCGAACTACACCGGGCAGATCAACGTCAGCAACTACTTTAATACGGGCGCGATTCCCGGCTACATCTACAACAATATTTTTGGGATATCGGAAGACATCGCCTGGAGTCGAGGCTCGCATCAGATGGACTTCGGCTTCAACCTGAGTCATCTGCAGATGAACGCCCTCGGTCCATTTCAGATGAATCCGCGGATGACGTTCAATGGTCAGCTCACCGGGAATGCCCTGGCGGATCTGATGACCGGCAATGTGGATATTCTTCTCCAAGGCAACGGCCAAGTCGCGAGAGACCGGCAAAACAGCCCATCATTGTACTTCCAGGACAACTGGAAAATCACGCAGCGCCTGCAGGTCAACGCAGGTCTCCGCTGGGACCCGTTTGTCCCCCAACATCAGATTCTGAATTATGCTTCGACATTTGATCCGGCCCGCTTTTATGCGGGCCAGGTGAGCAAGGTCTATGTGAACGCCCCTCCGGGACTGGCTTTTCCCGGCGATGGGGGCTTCCCGGGCCAATCCGATACATTTCCGCGTTATGGCGATTTCGCGCCGCGCTTCGGTCTGTTGTTTGATCCGCGCGGCAAGGGCCGCGAGACGATCCGCGCCGGTTACGGAATTTTCTATGACTCCAGCTATCTGTGGAACACTCTGCACGTGCCGCTGAACCCGCCATGGGGAAATACTCTCACGTTAAATGCGCCTCCCGGAGGTTTATCGAATCCATGGCAGAGCTATCCAGGAGGCAATCCATTTCCTACGCCGGTGAATCCGCCGAGCACGTTCCAGTTCCCGGTGGATGGCGTCTACGTGTTTGAACCCGAACACGCTCACGCCACCTACCTCCAGCAATGGAATCTAGCGGTGCAGAAGCAGATCGGAGCGGACTGGCTGGTATCCGCGACCTACTTGGGAAACAAGACCACGCATCAATGGTTAGGCCGGGAACTCAATCCGGCTGTCTATAGCCCGGGCGCTACCACCGCCACAACCGAGGCGCGCCGCGTGTTCAATCTGGCGAACCCGGCGACCGGAAAGTATTTTGGCAGCACAATCATGGTCGACGACAGCGGAAATGCCAGCTATAACGGGCTGCTGGTGGCGGCTAATCATCGCTTCAGCCACAATTTTTCCGCGCTGGCGAACTACACGCTCTCGCATTGCCTCAACCAGGGCGAAGCAAACCAGGATATCGTCAACATGTATCAAAACCCATCCAACCGCAGGGCGGAATGGGGCAACTGTGCCCAGGACCGGCGGCACCTCTTCAATCTTTCGCTGATTGCGCAAAGTCCGAAGTTCTCGGAGAAATGGATGCAATATTTCGTGGGGAACTGGCAGGTCTCAGGCATCTTCAGCTATCAAAGCGGAGCATGGCTGACAGTGACAGACGGGACCGACATATCCCTGACCGGGCTCGGAAGCGACCGGCCCAATGCCGCAGGAGACTGGCGCCTGCCGGATGCAACGATCAGCCGGTGGTTCGATACATCGGTATTCACCAGACAAACTGCCGGGACTTTCGGAAATGCCGGAAGAAATCTGGTTCTGGGGCCTTCCGGCTGGAATCTCGACACAGGATTGTGGCGAACGTTCCCGATCCGGGAGCGCGTCAAAGTGGATGCCCGCTTCGAGGCATTTAACGTTTTGAACCACACACGCTTCAACGTCCCTGTGGTAGCGTTGAATGCGGGCAATTTTGGGCAGATCACATCGGCTCGCGATCCGAGAATTCTGCAGGTAGCGATGAAGCTCACATTCTAGAAGTACGACCCGGCCGGGAGTTTTCGCATGACTCACAATTCTCGCGTCTCATGCTGGATGGCAGCGGCCGCGCTGCTCGCTTCCCTCCCAGCCGCGGGCCAAGATAGCTGGATGGGCTTCGGCGGGGATTCCGGCCAGAGCCGGTACTCGACGCTGAACCAGATCACCCCCGCGAATGTTTCGAAACTCCGCGTCGCCTGGACATACGATGCCGGAACCAAAGGACGTAAGTGGGAAACTACGCCGCTGGTGGTGAACGATACGATGTACTTCACTTTGCCACAGGGTTCGGATGGTGTGGTTGCGGTGGATCCAGTGACTGGGGCCGAGCGGTGGAAATATGTGCCGAAGGCCGGCCGTGGGCGATCGAACCGTGCCGTGTCTTATTGGGCCGGCGATGCCAAAACGGAACCGCGGCTGTTGTTCGCTTCGGGAGATAAGCTGATTGCGCTCTCCGCCAAAACGGGCGAGCCGGTGAAGGACTTTGGCGATAACGGCATCGTCAACCTTCGCGCGGGCGTAGCAGACAATTATCCAAACGGCGGATATTCGATTTCGTCGCCTCCCGCCATTTACAAAGACCTGGCCATTCTCGGACCGTCGACGCAAGAAACTGGGCGTTATGGACCGAGCGGCGATCCACGCGCCTTCGACATTCGGACCGGCAAGATGGCTTGGCGGTTCCATCTGATTCCCCGCAGTGGTGAGCCAAACGATGGCACATGGGGAGCGGATGGCTGGCAGGAACGTTCCGGCCCGAGCATGTGGGGATTGATCAGCGTGGACGCGGAGCGGGGCATGATATTCCTGCCGGTAGGAAATCCGGCCAGCAGCTTTTATGGCGCAGACCGTCCAGGAACCAACCTGTATGCGAACTGTTTGCTGGCGCTCGACGCAAACACCGGCAAGCTTTTGTGGTACTTCCAGACGACGCATCACGACCTGATCGACGCGGACCTGGCCGGCGCGCCGATTCTATTCGATATCACGCGCAATGGGAAGAAGATCCCCGCCGTAGCAGAGGCAACCAAGCTCGATATGGTTTTCATACTGGATCGACTGACCGGCAAGCCGATCTATCCAGTCGAAGAGCGGCCGGTTCCCAAGAGCATGGTGCCGGGTGAGCAAAGTTGGCCTACGCAGCCGTTCCCGGTGAAGCCGGCACCGCTCGGACGGCTTTCGGTAACCCGGGATGAATTGACCACGGTGACGCCGGAATCCCATCAGTATTGTCTGGACTGGTGGGACAAAGAGAAGATGCACAATGAAGGACCGTACTCGAGTTATGGCGCCGATGGCACTACGGTCATGTTTCCCGGGACCATTGGCGGCGGGAACTGGGGCGGCATGGCGTTCAACCCGCAGCTCGGATACCTGTTCCTCAACATCAGTAACCTGGCAACTCTCGGCAAGATGGTGGTCTTCCCGCCGAGCGCCCGGCGTCCCGAACCGCCCGCCGGATTCAAGCCACTCCCTGAGATCGACTATCAAAACTCGATCGCGTACACGCGGTTTCAGGATAAAAAGGGACTGCCGTGCCAGCAGCCACCCTGGGGCGAACTGGCGGCGATCAACGTGAACACGGGCGACGTGGCTTGGAAGGTGCCATTGGGTGTAGTGGATGACCTGGAAGCCAAGGGCATCAGCAATACCGGCACTCCGAACGTCGGTGGAGCGATCGCCACATCGACCGGACTGGTGTTCATCGGAGCGACGAGAGACAAGCGTTTCCGTGCGTTCGATTCGAAGACCGGCAAGCAGCTGTGGGTCACGAAGCTGGAGGCCGCCGCGGCCGCGACGCCAATCACTTACCGAGGCAAAGATGGCAAGCAGTATGTGGTGGTTGCGGCCGGAGGACCGTCTGATGCCGGGCGCGGCACGGAGTTCGAAGGGACTTTCCCGCAGAAGCTGGTGGCGTTTTCCCTACCGTAAGACAAGCTTAGAAAACCGGCCTCATTGCAGAAGGAGATATGAAGTTCATTCGCACGGGGAGGCCATAAGATGTGGAACACCATTTTGTGGGGCCAGTTTGGAGCCGCCATCGATATGTTGGAGAACGCGATCACCGCGTATCCGGATGAGTTGTGGAGCGATCCATCGCGGCGGCCGGAATGGCGCGACAACGATGTGGTGGGGTTCTGGTACGTTGCGTATCATACGCTGTTTTTTCTCGATCTACAGTTCTGGGACTCAACGGAAGAATTTACGCCGCCCGCACCGTTCGATCGTAGGGAGCTTGATCCCGAGGGGCTTCTGCCGGAGCGGCCGTATACGAAGGAGGAGCTGCGGTCATACCTACAGCATTGCCGCGGGAAGGTACGCGCGGCAATCGCGGCTTTGACCGAAGAGACGGCGCGGCGGCCTTGCCGGTGGGGATCGTTCGACCTGAGCTACGGCGAATTACTGCTCTCCGGCATGAGGCACGTGCAGCATCACGCGGCTCAGCTCAATTTGCTGTTGCGGCAGAATACCGGGTCGGCGCCGCGATGGGTCAAGCGGACGGAATGTGAGTTGACTCCGCCGGGCAGGCTGTCAGCCTACCCCACTCAGGCGGGAGAGTAAGGACTCGAGCGTGTTGGCTTCGGCGGGGGTCAAGGTCGTCATCAAATGAGAAATCAGCTTGAGCTGACGCGGGAGGATTCGCTCGACCAAAGAGCGGCCGTGCGCGGTGATCTGCAGGAGATTCACGCGGCGGTCCGTGTCCGAGGGCTGGCGCTCCACCATGCCGCGCGCGCTGAGCCGATCGATCAGGCCCACCACATTGCCCTTCGTCACTAACAAGTGATCCGCGAGTACCTGCTGGCTGATCACGCCTTTCTTAGCCAACGCCACCAGGGCATCGAACTGCGCGAGGGTCAAATCGTCGTCGCGAAGATCGGCCGAGATCCGGGCTTCCATGAAATTATACGCGCGGACGATCTGCAGCCAGGCGGGAAATCCGTGAGGCTTCACCGCGCGGCACACGGCGCCGGGGTGAATTTCGAACCGTCCGCCTCCTTCTTGAAATCGGTGCTGGTGACGAATGGGGTAGACAGGTACACCGGATCGGTGACGATGGTGGTGACGGTGAACCAGGTATCGCCGTTCGATTCCTGAAACAGGTCATAGTATTCGGTCAACGTAGCAGTGCCGCTGTAAGGGACACCGTTTTTACGGAGGTAGCCTTCGCGGAGATTTGTGGTGGTGACTTCGAGGCTGCGGGAACGCGCGCCAAATCGGGGCGAGATTCCGACGGGGAGACCATTGCCGGAGGGGGGCAGGGCAGGTTCCCAACGGGCGACCGAATCGCCTTGCCAGGACGGCGCCTGGCCGGGCGCGGGCTTCGCACCAAAATGGAATAAGCGCGTCTGCCGGCCCTGGTCCAATTCGAGCTTCAACGTGTTTTCGTCCTGCCAGGAGATGCGCACACGGCCGGGGATCCGCATGACGGCGGGCGCTCCGTATGCCTTGCACTGCAGGCCGGCTGCTTCATCCCTGGCGGGATCCCAGGCGTCGATCACTTTGCGGGCATCCGGTTTATACGGAATGCTGGCGGCATCCCCTTTCAATGGGGTCAACATGCGCCAACGCCAGTCTTCGGCCACGATGGAGACCCAGACGCCGGTCAAGTCAACGGGAGCGGCATCGCGCCCTGACTTCGGAGGAGCGGCCGGGGGAGGAGGACCGAACTGGGCGAAGCCCATCGAAGCAGTCAAAAATGCCAAGAGGAACGCTTTCATCATCCGCCTATTTCCTGGTGAGGCTCCGGTACACAGCCTCGACAAACTGATCGGCCTTCACGAAACTATCGGGTGCGAGGTATTCGGTGTCGTAATCGCGCGTGGGGCGGGCGGTCTTGATTTGATCGAGGGGCATGCCTTTTTTGATCATGTCCTGGATGCGATCGCGCACGATCACGATCATGTCCCGGAACTCGACGACGTCGGCTTCGTCGCAGACGCGTCCATGACCGGGAATCACGTAGGTGCCGCCCTCCTGGGTGTGGGCGGGCACGGTCAACTCGAGAATATGATTCAATGCGGCGATTTCGCCCTGGACGCTGCCGCCATGATCCACGTCAAGGAACGGATAGGCGTCCGGAGTGAAGATGTCGCCCGTGGCAACCACGTCGGAGCCGCGAAACAGGATGACGCTGTCGCCGTCCGTGTGAGCATTGGCTTCGTGATAAATGATGACGGCTTCGCCGTTCAAGTGGAGGTCTTTAAACGGGGTGAAGTACTCGTCAATAGGGAGGCCCTCAGCCGGCAAAGCGGGCTGGTTGGGAACTTTCTGCGCGAGGCGGTTCAGCACGTTCTCGTGCCCGACAATTTTCAGCGGCGCGCCATTCAAACCCGGCTCGGCCAGCCGCGCCAGGGCCGCATTGCCGCCGACATGATCCGGGTGGAAGTGTGTATTGACGATGAACAGAACCGGCCCCGGATTCAGCTTGCGGATCTCGGCCATCAGTTTCGATGCCAGCGGCGCAAACTGCGTATCCACGATCAACACACCGTCTCTGCCAACTTGCACGGCGGTATTGCCGCCGGCGCCAGTCATCATATAGACTCCGCCCTGGACATGCTGCACTTGCATCTGGACTTTGTCGAAGTCAGGCTGCTGGGCAAATAGGAGGCCTGCCAGCGCCGTTTCCAGGAATAACGCTTGGACGGCTCTCCTCATTAGCGGCTCCGGGGGAGGGCTAAGCAGGTCGGGTTGTCCTGAGCGCCGCAGGAGCAGTAGCGGTCGCATTTCTCTTTGGACGAGGCGGGCTTTCCGATTTTCTGCCGGTACTCGGGATACATGGTTTCCTCGCCGCCCCGCATGACTTCGGCCGGGAGGGCGTACCATTCGGCGACTTCCTTCAGAAAGGGATTGGTTCCCGGCAGATGATTGGGAACGTAATCAGCGCGCGGTTTAGGCAGTTCCTGATTGTATTCGCAGACGTCGCGTCCCATGCGCTGGCCCGGATCGGAGACCCAACTCTGACTGCGGACGAGCGGCTGGGTCAGGAACACGGGGTCGGTGATTACAGTGGTGACGGTGAGGTAATTGCCATGGCGAACCCAATGCTCGGTGAAGGTCGCTTTGTCGCTGCGGGGAAGGCCATTGCGGCGGAGGTAATTTTCCTTCAGGTGCGTGGTGTAGATGTTGAGCATGTTGCCATCCCAAGCGCCCGTGGAGAAGCCCTGCCAGGTGTGAGGAGCGAGCGGCGCCGGATGCGGGCGGCCGTCCATCCAGATGGTGCGCTCCATCTCCTGAAAGCCCATCCTCGTATGCCAGGCAGCCAACTGCTGGGTCACCGGATCCAAGACGGCATCGATGCGCATGTTGGAAAGGCCGCGCATGGAATAATCGCCGCCGTGGGGGCGGCACTGGTATTCGCTGACGATAGAAATGCGGTCGGCGTCATAGCTGTCGCCGCGGAGGCGCGCGGCGTCGTTGACCGGGATGCCCATATAGTCTCCGAGTTCAGGGCCGGGAATGCGTTCGGGGAGATCTTCATGGAACAAAGGCGCCCAAGCGCCGGAGAAGTCGACTTGGGCGTGAGCGGGAGCCAGCGTCATCGCCAGCAAGCCGAAGCTGCCGAGGAGCCCGAGTGATCGTGCCATGATGCCTCCTTTGGTATCGTTCATGTATAAACGAATCGGGAAGCGCTGTCAAGCAAACCGCGTCCACGGCAGCGGGTCCTTGCGCGGGGCCTGGACATTCATGTGCCGCTTCGCTCCACTTCGTCATGTGGATTTGCTTCGCGAGGGAGTCCCTTTGGCGAGGCCTCGGCTCCAGGTGGTTCACGGAACGGTTCCACGGAAATGCGCTCGTACCGTACTTCCAGTACGGTGAGGTATGCTGTGCCGCCGGGCGCTTGGAGAACTACGCGATCGCCCGCCGCCGACTTCATCAACGCGCGGCCCAGAGGCGATACCCAACTGATGTGGTTGCGGTTGAGATCGACCTCGTCGGTGCCCACGATACTCACCACTCGCTCCGCTCCCGCGGCATTGGCATAGCGCACGGTCGCTCCGAAGAATGCCCTCTTCGCCGCCTGTCCCGTTCTCGGAGTTTCCGGGTCCACCACTTCCGCGGCTTCGATTCGCTTCGTGAGAAAGCGAATCCGCCCATCGATCTGCC
>CAZKQQ010000162.1:0-15335 GCA_964554945.1 uncultured Solibacteraceae bacterium
CGCTCGGCGGGATCGCAAGCACAGCTGGTTTCCAAAGAGGGCGGCCTGGCATTGCTGAAGCTGCCATCGGGCGAAGTGCGGCGCGTACCGGTGGAGTGCATGGCGACAATCGGGCAGGTAGGCAACGTCGACCACGAGAACGTTTCGCTAGGCAAGGCGGGACGGAAGCGGTGGATGGGCAAGACGCCGCATAACCGCGGTGTGTCGATGAATCCGGTGGACCATCCGCACGGCGGCGGCGAAGGCAAAACGTCGGGCGGGCGGCATCCGGTGACGCCGTGGGGACAGCCGACGCGCGGATTCAAGACGCGGAACAACAAGCGGACCGACAAATGGATCGTGACGCGGAAGGCGAAGAAGAGGTAGGCACATGGGGCGATCGGTTAAAAAAGGGCCGTTTACCGACACACATCTGGAAACGAAGCTGGCGGTGTTGAGCGCCAGCAACGAGAAGAAGGTAGTGCGCACGTGGTCGCGGCGGTCGACGATTCTGCCGGAGTTTGTGGGGCACACCATCGCGGTGCACAACGGGAAGAAGTTCATTCCGGTGTACGTCACCGAGAACATGGTGGGGCATAAACTCGGGGAATTTTCGCCGACCCGGACGTTCAAGGGACACTCGGTGAAGGCGGCGACGACAGAGAAGACCGCGAAGCCGGCATAAGAGGACTGTCATGGAAGCAAAAGCGGAAGCACGCTACATCCGGATTTCGCCGCAGAAAGCGCGGCTGGTGGTGGATTTGATCCGCGGCCAAAAGGCCGGTGCGGCCCTGAACACGCTGCGAGCCACCAATAAGCGGATTGCGCCGACGGTAGAGAAGGTGCTGCAGTCGGCAATTGCGAATGTGCAGGACCGGTTCGAAGACGTGGACGTCGACCGGCTGATCGTTTCCGAGGCTTATGTTCACGAAGGACCGCGCATGAAGCGGGTACGGCCGGCGCCGATGGGGCGCGCGTACCGGTATCAGCGGCGGCTGGCGCACATCGTCATCAAAGTGGCGGAGAAGGAAGCGTAAATGGGACAGAAGGTTCATCCATATGGTTTTCGCCTGGGCTTTAACAAGCCGTGGCGGTCCCGCTGGTTCGCCAAGCAGGGTTATGCGAAGCTGCTGCAAGAAGATCTGGAACTGCGCACGACGCTGCTGGAACGGTTGAAGTCGGCCAGCGTGAGCTCGATCGAAGTCGACCGGCCGGGCAACAAGCTGCGGGTAACGATCCGCACGTCGCGTCCCGGCATTATCATCGGGCGCAAGGGCGCGGAGATCGAAAAGCTCAAGCAGGACATGGCGAAGCGCACGAAGCGCGAAGTGTTCATCGATATCCAGGAAGTCCACAAGCCGGAACTGGACGCGCAACTGGTATCAGAATCGATCGGTCTGCAGTTGGAAAAGCGCGTGGCGTTCCGGCGTGCGATGCGCAAGGCTGTAGATTCGGCGCTGCGCTTCGGGTGCAAAGGAATCAAGGTTCGCGTATCGGGCCGGTTGAACGGCGCGGAAATCGCGCGCAGCGAGTGGTACCTGCAAGGCCAGCTTCCGCTGCACACGCTGCGAGCGGACATCGATTATGGATTTTCCGAAGCGCGGACCACGTATGGGGTGATCGGGATCAAGACCTGGCTGTATAAGGGCGAGATTCTGGATACGACGAAGCGCCGGGGCGGATTGCTGCCGGAACCAGAGCCGCGGCGCGACCGCGGCGACCGCCGAGAGCGCGGGGATCGTGGGGACAGGCGGAGGGATCGCGAGGGGCACGGGCCGGCACCGTCGCAAGCCAGCGGGCCGGCGACACAGGGGCCGCCTTCGGATCTGCCGCATCCGGCCGCGCGTCCGACGTCGCCGATTCTGCCGCCGCTAATGGCGCCGCAACAGCCTTCGTGGAAGCAGGAAGTCCGGCACGAAGGTCACGAGGAAAAGCCGGCGCCGGAGAGCACACCGCCCAAGCCGCCCGAGGGTTCCGGCGAGAACCAGTGAGGAGATAGACCGCCATGATGATGCCCAAGAAGGTGAAGTACCGGAAGCAGCAGCGCGGCCGCATGGCCGGCAAGGCATGGCGCGGCTCCGATATTTCGTACGGAGAATACGGACTGAAAGCACTGGAGTGCGCCTGGATCACGGACCGGCAGATTGAAGCGGCGCGCGTAGCGATGACGCGATCAATCAAGCGCGGCGGGAAGGTATGGATCCGGCTGTTTCCGGATAAGCCGATCACGAAGAAGCCGGCCGAGACGCGCATGGGAAAAGGCAAAGGCGCGCCGGAGCAGTGGGTGGCGGTGATCCGTCCGGGAAAAGTGCTGTTCGAGATGGAAGGGGTCGATCGCGGAACGGCGGAATCGGCAATGCGGCTGGCCGCGCACAAGCTCCCGATCAAGACCAAGTTCATCAGCCGGGAGGAAGCGCAGGCAGGATTATGAAAGCGGATAAATTGCGGGGTCTGGACGAGACCGAGTTGCAACGCCAACTGACGGACATGAACGACCAGATGTTCCGGCTGCAGTTCCAGATGCGGATGGGGCAGCTGGAAGGGCTGAAGAAGGCGCGCACGATGCGGAAAGACCGGGCGCGCATCCAAACGATTCTGCGCGAACGCGCGGAAGGGAAGAAGTGATGGCCGAAGCACAAGCCAAAAAAGCGGGTCTGAAGAACGAAAAGGTCGGCGAAGTGGTGTCGACCAAGATGCAGAAGACCATCGTGGTGGAAGTGAGCCGCCGCGTGCCGCACCCGCTGTACAAGCGCATCATTTCAAAGCGGAAGAAGTTTTACGCGCACGACGAACAAAGCACGGCGAAGCCGGGCGACGTGGTGCGGATCGTGGAGACGCGGCCGCTGAGCAAGCTGAAGCGGTGGACGCTGGCGGAAGTGATCCGGCGGGCAGCACAAGTTGGGGCTCAGCCGGCGGATCTGGACATAAAGTGAATACAAAACGTCAAAAGGCAACGGGCAAAAGTCAAACGTCAAAAGCGGGTGGGTGGCTGCGCGCTTTTGATGGCGCTTTCGGCGCTTTGACGGGGCCTTGCATATTTGGACGCGCGCAGGCGCGGTCCTAATCACTTTTGACTGTTGTCCTTTGAGTTTTGAATTTTGACTTCTTCTTTTGGGGTTTCATTATGATTGGAATGCGAACCATCCTCGAGGTGGCCGATAACTCCGGCGCGCGAAAGCTGTCGTGCATCCTGCCGCGGGGAGGGGACCTGGGGCTGCGCGCGGGACTCGGCGATGTCATTACGGCGAGCGTCAAAGAGGCGACTCCGGAATCCCAGATCAAGAAGGGGAAAGTCGTGCGGTGCGTGATCGTGCGCATGCGCAAAGAGACGCGGCGGAAGGACGGCACCTATATCCGGTTCGATTCGAACGCGGCGGTGCTGATCAATGAAGTCGGAGAACCAGTGGGGACGCGCGTGTTCGGGCCGGTGGCCCGTGAGCTGCGCGATAAGAAGTTTATGAAGATTGTTTCGCTCGCGCCGGAGGTGATCTGATGGTGCGCATCGATTTGAAAAGAGAAGACACGGTTAAGGTGATCTCGGGACGCGATAAGGGCAAGACCGGACGTGTGCTGCGCGTGGATCGCGAGGCCGGCAAGGTGCTGGTGGAGCACGTAATGATGGTCAAGCGGCATACGCGGCCGAATCCGCAGAAGCAGATCAAAGGCGGGATTGCGGAGCGGGAAAGCCAGATCGCCGTTTCCAACGTGATGATCGTGTGCCCGGGGTGCAACAAGGCGGTTCGCATTTCCCATCACGTGGATCACGTGGCGGGGGGCAAGGCGCGGCGCAACCGGGTTTGCCGCAAATGCGGACAGACGCTGGACAAAAAGTAGAGGCACGACATGGCAGCTCGATTGAGAGATCACTATCAGAAAAAGGTAGTACCCACGCTTTCCAAGGAATTCGGGTACAAGAACAAAATGGCGGTGCCGAAGATCGAGAAGATCTCGATCAATATCGGGATGGGCGAGGCGACGCAGAATGCCAAGCTGATGGATGGCGCGGCCAATGAGCTGGGACAGATCGCCGGGCAGAAGCCGGTCATTACCAAAGCGCGCAAATCGATTGCGCAGTTCAAGCTCCGCGAGGGTCAGTCGATTGGGTGCATGGTAACGCTGCGCGGCGAGCGCATGTATGAGTTTTTCGACCGGCTGGTAAACGTAGCGCTGCCCCGCGTGCGCGACTTCCGCGGGGTATCGACGAAATCGTTCGACGGCCGGGGCAATTATACGCTCGGGATCAAGGATCAGCTGATCTTCCCCGAGATCGATTACGCCAAGGTGGAAAAGACGAAAGGGATGAATATTTCGATCACCACCACGGCGCGGACAGACGCGGAAGGTCTGGCGCTGTTGCGGCAAATGGGGATGCCGTTCCGGCAATAAGAAGGGAAGAAAGAGAATGGCGACCACAGCGAAAATCGCAAAAGACCTGAAGCTGGAAAAGATCTGCAAAGAGTCAGCGAAGAGAAAAGCCGAAAAGCGGCCGGGGATCGCGAAGTTACCGACCCGGCACCGGAACCGCTGCTGGCGCTGCGGGCGGCCGCGCGGCTTTCTGCGCAAGTTCGGCGTTTGCCGGCTCTGCTTCCGGAAACTCGCGTTGAACGGCGAGATTCCGGGTGTGATCAAGGCCAGTTGGTAGGAGGCGAAGCAGGAGACACATGATTACCGATCCCATTGCCGACATGCTGACGCGCGTGCGCAACGCGATCCAGGCGCGCCACCCGAAGGTGGACGTGCCCGCTTCCAAACTGAAGACCGAGATCGCGCGGATTCTGAAGGAAGAGGGCTACATCGCCAATTTTAAGGTGGCGGAAGAAGGGGCCAAGAAGACCATCAAGATCTATCTGAAGTACGGTTCCGACAATGCGCCGGTGATTTCCGCGATCGAGCGCGTGTCACGGCCGGGCTGCCGGGTGTACGTCGGACAGACCGATATTCCACGTGTGCTGGGCGGTCTCGGCATCAACATTTTGACCACCGCGCGCGGGGTGATGACGGGTCGCGACGCGCACAAGGAACATGTGGGCGGCGAAATTCTCTGCCGGGTGTGGTAAGAGGTTCTGATCTATGTCACGAATTGGAAAAAAGCCGATAACGCTGCCGAGCGGCGTGAAGGTCCAGGTAGGGGCGCAACTGGAAGTACAGGGGCCGAAGGGGAAGCTGACAGTTCCGATTCCAGAGGGAATCAAGATTCAGCAGACCGACGGCAAGCTGGAAATCAAGCGGGCCTCCGACGAGCACGCGGCGCTGCACGGGCTGACGCGGGCGCTGGCCGCGAACGCGGTGCAAGGGGTGTCGACCGGTTTCACGAAGGAACTGGATATTGTCGGCATCGGATACCGCGCCGATGTGAAGGGCAAGATCGCGACGTTCACGCTGGGGTATTCGCATCCGATTGAAGTGCTGCTGCCGGACGGCGTCGATTTGAAGATCGATAAACAGACGCACCTGGTGCTGACCGGGTACGACCGGCAGATGGTGGGGCAGGTGGCTGCCAATATCCGCGCGCTGCGAAAGCCGGATCCGTACAAGAACAAGGGTGTGCGGTATACGGGCGAAAGCCTGCGCAAGAAGGTGGGCAAGACCGGGGCGAGTGCAAAATGATCAATAAGACGGAGAAGAAGGAAATCCGCAGCCGCATCCACGACCGGATCCGGCGGAAGCTGCGAGGGACGCCGGAGCGGCCGAGGCTGGCGGTGTTCCGGAGCGTGTCTCACATTTATGTGCAGGTCATCGACGATATGGGGGGGCGGACGCTGGTGGCGGCCTCGTCGGTGGACAAAGATGCAATAGGGAAGCCGGCCAAAGGGTCGAAGGCGAAGACGAGCAAGACTCGCGGCGGGAACGTGGCGGCGGCGAAGATGATTGGCAAGCTGGTGGCGGAACGCGCCAAGCAAAAAGGCATTACCAAAGTGGTGTTCGACCGCGGCGGCTATCAGTACCACGGGCGCATCAAGGCGCTGGCGGACGCGGCGCGCGCCGCGGGACTGGAGTTCTAACCAGATGGCTATTGTGAAACGCATCGATCCGGGGCCGCTGAACCTGAAGGAACAGGTGGTTTCGATCAACCGCGTCACCAAGGTGGTGAAAGGCGGCAAGAACCTGAGCTTCTCGGCGCTGGTGGTGATCGGCGATCCGTCGGCGAAGGTGGTGGGATACGGAGTGGGCAAGGCGAAGGAAGTGCCGTCGGCCATCCGGAAAGGAATTGAGGCCGCCAAGAAGAGCCTGCGCAAGGTGAACGTGCTGGACACGACGATTCCGCACCGAGTGCTCGGCCGGTTCGCCAGCTCCCAGGTTTTGTTGAAGCCGGCGCCGGAAGGGACGGGCGTGATCGCCGGGGGCGCCGTGCGCGCGGTGATTTCGGCGTGCGGCATCCCGAACGTTCTGACGAAATCGATTGGCCGGCGGAACCCGCACAATGTCGTCAAGGCGACTATTGTGGCGTTGGAGTCGCTGCGCGACAGGAAAGCGGTTGCGGAGAGCCGCGGCCTGGCGGCGGAGAAACTGTGATGGCGGGGACGATCAAAATCAAGCTGGTGCGCAGCCCGATCTGCACGCCGGAAAAGCACAAGAGGATCGTGAAGGGCTTGGGGTTGCGGAAGCTGAACCAGGTGGTGGTGCGTCCCGATTCGCCGGTGTTCCGAGGGATGGTGAAGAAGGTTCCGCATCTGCTGACAGTGGTGGAATGAGAAGAAGGGGCCGGGGGCCAGGGGTCAGGGACCGAAGAGAGGCAATATGAATCTGAGCGGATTGAAACCGCCGGCGGGGCAAAAGAGGGAACGCAAACGCATCGGACGGGGCATGGGCTCCGGGCACGGCAAGACGGCCACGCGCGGCAGCAAGGGGCAGCACGCAGGAACCGGGTTCAGCCAGAAGCGGGGATTTGAAGGCGGGCAGATGCCGCTGCATCGCCGGTTGCCCAAGCGCGGATTCACGAATATCTTTAAGAAGCAATACGCCATCGTCAACTTGGGGCGTCTGGAGAAACTGGACGGCGACACGTTCGGACCGGACCGCCTGATGGAGCTCGGCGTAATCCGGAAACCGGGCGACGGGCTGAAGGTTTTGGGGGCGGGCCAGTTGACGCGCAAAATCACGGTGGAGGCCCACCAATTCTCGAAATCGGCCCTGGAGAAAATCCAGAAGGCCGGGGGGACGGCTCAGGTGATCGGCGCCGCCGCCGAGTAGCGCCAGGAATCGAAGGGTGTCATGAATAAGTTTCTTGAAGCGTTCGCGAATATCTTTCGCGTACCCGATTTACGCAAGCGGCTACTGTTCACGCTGGGGCTGCTGGCCGTATATCGTCTCGGCAGTCAGATCCCGACGCCCGGCATCGACACGCAGAAGTGGTCGGACTTTTTCGGATCCGCCCAGGGGTCGATTTTCGGGTTTTTCGATCTATTCGCGGGCGGCAATATCCGGCGGCTGACGGTTTTCGCGCTGGGGATCATGCCGTACATTACGGCTTCGATCATCCTTCAGTTGCTGACGGTGGTGGTGCCGACGCTCGAAAAGCTGCAGAAGGAAGGCGAACTGGGGCGGCGGAAGATCACACAGTGGACCCGGTACCTGACCATCATTCTTTCGATTTTGCAATCGTTCGGCATTGCGCAGGGTCTGATGACGATGCAGGGCGGCATTGTGATCAATCCGGGTTTCGGCTTCGTGCTGCTGACGATCATTTCGCTCACGACCGGAACGGCGTTCATCATGTGGTTGGGCGAGCAGATCAGCGAACGCGGCGTCGGCAACGGCATGTCGCTGATTATCTTCACGGGCATTGTGGTGGGGCTGCCGCACGCGATCGGGAACATCTATACGAATACGTTTGTCACGCATGAATGGGGCGCCATCACGCTGATTGTCCTGATTGTGATGATGGTGGCGGTGGTCGGTTTCATCGTGTTGGTGGAGCGCGGCGAGCGGCGCATTCCGGTGCAGTACGCCAAGCGGGTGGTGGGCCGGCGGGTTATGGGCGGGCAATCGACGCACATGCCGCTGAAGGTGAACGCGGGCGGCGTGATTCCCGTAATTTTCGCTTCGTCGATCCTGGCCTTCCCGCAGACGCTGACGCAGATTCCAGCGGTGAAGAACATGGCGTGGCTTTCGAGCACGCTTCGAACGATCCAGCACGGCGAGCCGCTTTATTACGTGCTGTTCGTGGCCGGCATTATTTTCTTCTGCTTCTTCTACGTGTCGATCATTTTTAATCCGAACGAAGCGGCCGACAATATGCGCAAATACGGCGGCTTTATTCCCGGAATCCGGCCGGGCCGGAACACCGCCGATTACATGAACAATATCCTGACCAAGATCACGGTAGTCGGTGGGATTTATTTGTCGATTCTCTGCCTGATTCCGGACATTATGATTTCGGGAATCAAGCTCAACCACTTACCGGTGCTGGGCAATTGGATTGACCGCGTCTTCCCGCGATTCCTGTTGGAAGGGCTCAATGTGCAGTTTTACTTTGGCGGCACGTCGCTTTTGATCGTCGTCGGCGTCGCCATGGATACGATCAATCAGATCGAGGCGCAGTTGATTATGCGGCACTATGAAGGATTCACCCCCCGGTCGGGACGGATTCGGGGACGCCGGAGCACGTTCTGAGCATGAAAAGTCAAAAATCAAAAGTAGTCAGGTGGCTTCGCGCTTTTGAAAACCGCGCCGCTTAATTTGTGAACGCGATCGTCTTATTTGGTTCCCCAGGTTCGGGAAAGGGTACGCAAGCCAAGCTGCTGCAGGAATGCTTGCGAGTGCCGCACGTGTCCACGGGGGACATGCTGCGTGCCAGAGGTTCGGAAGTGGGCCAGGCGGTGATGGCTACGATGCACTCGGGAGCGCTGGTTTCCGATGAAGTCGTGAACCGCATGGTGGAAGAACGGCTGAGTCTCAAGGACGCCTGCAAAGGGTTCATTCTAGATGGCTACCCGCGCACGCAGGCGCAGGCCGGGCACCTGGTCGCCTGGTTCGACACGCGCGGAATTCGGGAATTGGTAATTCACTTGGCTGTTGATTACAATATAATTATTGCCCGCTTAACGGGAAGAAGGCAGTGTCCCGTTTGCGGAACCCTCTACAACATCGCCTCCCATCCACCGCAAGTGGATGAACTGTGCGATAGGGATGGTCAGAAGCTGGTGATCCGGGAAGACGACCAGGAGGCGGTGATCCGGGAACGGCTCGACGCCTACGAGCGTCAGACCCGGCCCGTGCTCGACTATTTGCGGTCCGCGGGACGCCGGGTAGAAGAAGTGGATGCCAGCGGTGATACGCCAGAACGGATCTTCGAAAAGATCCGCCATGCTGTGAGTTCGCATGATCGTACGCAAAACGCCCGCTGAATTGGAGAAGATGCGGGCAAGCGGTCTGCTGGTGTGGCAGATCCTGCAGAAGTTGAAGGAAATGGTGGCGGAAGGGGTCAGCACAATGGATCTTGAAGTCGCCGCCGAGAAAATGATCGCCGATGCCGGCGCACGGCCCGCTTTCAAGGGATATTATGTTCCGGCCGCGGGCGAGAGTTATAAGTTTGTGTTGTGCACCTCGGTGAATGAAGAAATTGTTCATGGGATGCCCAATCCAAAACGGGTTCTGAAAAAGGGCGACATAGTTTCAATCGATACGGGCGTAAAACTGGACGGATACTACGGTGATTCCGCGATAACGGTGCCGGTTGGAGATGTGGGCGAAGAAACTCAGAAGCTGCTGAAGGTGACGCAGGAGTCATTGGAACAGGCGATCGAGCAGGTGCGGTCAGGGAACCGGCTTTTCGAGGTTTGCGGCGCCGTGGAGCGGCATGTGAAATCGAACGGGTTTTCGATCGTGCGCGAATATGTAGGACATGGGATCGGCACACAGCTTCACGAAGAGCCGCAGGTCCCGAATTACGTTGACCGGAAGAACGAGAATCCCCGGTTGAAAGAAGGCATGGTTCTGGCGGTTGAGCCGATGGTGAACGCGGGAAGGGCCGAAGCGGTGGTGCTGAACGACAAATGGACTGCAGTGACGAAGGACGGATCGAATTCGGCGCACTTCGAGCACTGTGTGGCGGTGACGGGGAACGGGCCATGGGTTCTGACGCGGCCGTGAGCGAGCGTGGGCGGGCGGTGGAGGCCACGGTGGTAGAGGAGCGGCCTTCGGCGGTGTATGCGGTGGTGCTGGAGAACCAGCACCGGGTTTTAGCCCATCTGGTGGGCGCGGTGAAACGGAATTTTGTACGTCTGGCGCCGGGCGACCGGGTCGAGGTGGAGTTGGCGCCTCACGATCCAACGCGCGGGCGAATTGTGCGGAAGCTAGGAAAATAATATGAAGGTACGGGCGTCGGTCAAAAAGATTTGCGACAAGTGCAAGGTGATCCATCGGGAAGGCGTGGTTCGGGTCATCTGTGTCAACCCGAAGCATAAGCAGAGGCAAGGGTAAGGAGGAGGAATATGGCGCGTCTAGCAGGTGTGGATCTTCCGGCCGCAAAGCGGGCTGAGATCGGACTCACTTACATCTACGGCATTGGCCGTACGCGGTCCCGGTCGCTGCTGCACCGGGCCGGCATTGATTTCGACAAAAAGGTTCGGGACCTGACAGAGGACGAGATCAACCGCGTCCGCACGATTTTGGAAGAAGAAGGCGCGGTGGAAGGCGATCTCCGCAAGGAAGTCTCGATGAATATCAAGCGCCACATCGAGATGGGCTCATATCGCGGGCTGCGGCACCGGCGCGGACTGCCGGTGCGGGGACAGCGGTCGCATACCAATGCGCGGACGCGCAAGGGCCCGCGCCGCGGCACGATCGCAAACAAAAAGAAAGCATCGGCAAAGACTTAATTTATGGCCAAAGCACCAGCGAAGACAGGCAAGAAGAAGAGCTTCAAGAAGAAAGAGAAGCGCGTTGTCCATACGGGCGTGGTGCACATCCAGGCCACGTTCAACAACACCATCGTGACGATCACCGATCAGGAAGGCGGCACGGTGGCATGGTCGAGCGCGGGCTCGCTGGGCTTTCGCGGGTCGCGCAAAGGTACGCCATTCGCCGCGCAGCAGGCCTCTCTAACCGCCGCAAACAAGGCGGTGGAGAGCGGGCTACGCTCCGTGGAAGTGCGGGTGAGCGGGCCGGGTTCGGGCCGCGAATCAGCCGTCCGCGCCTTGTCGACGGCCGGCGTCGAAGTGCGGGCAATTAAAGACGTAACACCGATACCGCACAACGGCTGCCGACCGCCGAAGAAAAGACGAGTATAGTGAACGCTCGCTGACGCGCGCGGTCTGTGAGCGGGCGTGGCGGGCGGTCGGGGACCGCGACCGCAAGGGAGCGGATGTAAGTAAGCGGGAAGAAGGCCAGCCAGGCTGTAAACCGCACCTGAAGGTAAGGTAAGGAGAAGGAACTTTGGCACGATACATTGGCCCGGTTTGCCGGCAATGCCGGCGCGAGGGCATGAAACTTTATTTGAAAGGCGAGCGCTGCCACAGCGAAAAGTGCGCCATCGAGAAGCGCAACTTCGTTCCCGGGCAGCATGGCAAGGATCGCAAGGCGAAGCTGGTCGGTTACGGCCTGCAGTTGCGCGAAAAACAGAAGGTGCGCCGGGTTTACGGCGTGCTGGAGAGGCAGTTCCGCAACACCTACGAAAAGGCCGCGCAAGCGAAGGGCATCACGGGCGAGAACCTGATGTCGGGCCTCGAGCGGCGATTGGACAGCGTGATCTACAGGATGGGCTTCGGCACGAGCCGCGCGCAGGCGAGGCAGGTTGTCCGGCACGGCCACATCGAGGTGAATGGCCGCAAGTGCAATATCCCATCGGCGCAGGTTAAGATCGGCGACGTGATTTCGGTGCGCGAGAGCAGCAAGAACAATCCGACGATTCTCGCGGCGCGCGACGCCACCGCGCACGCGCCGGCTCCGAATTGGATTGACGTCGATCGCGAAGGTTTGAAGGGGCGCATTCAGAGCTTACCGAAGAGGGATGAGCTGGTGCAGATCCAATTAAACGAGCAGCTGATTGTGGAACTGTACTCGAAGTAAGATTGGGGCCACGACCCCGGAAAGAAATCTATGTTTAAGGGCTTCCAGAAACCAAAACGATTAGTCGCCAACACCGATACCCTGACGGACCGGTATGGCATGTTCACGGCGCAACCCTTTCAACGCGGGTTCGGCACAACCATCGGCAACAGCCTCCGGCGCGTATTGCTCAGTTCGATAGAAGGGGCGGCCATCACGGCGGTCCGCATCGAAGGGGTGGAGCACGAGTTTAGCCCGATTCCGGGCGTGGTGGAAGACGCTACCGACATCATCCTCAATCTGAAACAGATCCCCTTCAAAATCATGGGCGAGGGTCTAAAGACGGTGCGTTTGACAGTGGACCATCCCGGCGATGTACGGAGCGGCCAGATCGAGAGCGACGCCGACGTGGAAGTGCTCGATCGGGATGTGCATATCGCCACGGTGAGCGAGGGTGGCAAGCTTTCGATCGAAATGCGGCTTAAGACGGGCCGGGGCTATGTGAGCGCCGATAAGAACTTCGATGAAGACCTCGCGCTCGGATACATTCCAATCGACTCGGTGCATTCTCCTGTCCGCAAGGTAAACTTCGCGGTGGAAGCGGCGCGCCTGGGTCAAATGACCGACTACGACAAGCTGACACTGGAAGTGTGGACCAACGGCGCGGTTTCACCGCAAGATTCCATCGGCTACGCGGCGAAACTGCTCAAGGATCACATGTCGATATTCATCAACTTCGAGGAAGTGGCAGAGGCGTCAGAGGAAGTCTCCGAGCGCGGCCTCGACAAGATGAACGAGGTTCTGAACCGCTCGGTGGAAGAGTTGGAGTTGAGCGTTCGTTCGTACAACTGCCTCAAGAACGCGAATATTCAGACGATCGGGGAACTGGTCCAGAAGACCGAGGCGGAAATGCTGCGGACGAAGAACTTCGGCCGCAAGTCGCTGAATGAAATCAAGGAAATCCTGGCGAATATGGGCCTGTCGCTAGGCATGCGGATTGACCAGCATGGCCGTCTGGTGGCGCCGCCGCCATCGGCCGGCGGGATGTCGATGGACATGGGTCCCGATGAGGGCGATCAGCCCTACCAGGAGTAGCCCATGAGACACAGAGTAGCCGGGTTTAAGCTCAAACGACCGGTGGATGCGCGGAATGCGCTGCTGCGAAATCTCGTCACCAGCGTGATCGACCATGAGCGCGTGATCACCACGGTGCCGAAGGCCAAGGCGGTTCGGCCTCTGGTGGAGAAGATGATTACGCTGGCGAAGGCGGACACGCTGCATTCGCGCCGACAGGCGGCAGGGGTGCTGCGGACGCCGGCGTCGGTGAAGAAGTTGTTCGACACACTGGGAACGCGTTTTGGGCAGCGCAACGGCGGCTATACGCGCATCACGCGCCTGGGGCCGCGCAAAGGCGACGGCGCCGAGCAGGCAATGATCGAACTGGTGGGTTCCGAGCTGGTGAAACGCGCAGCGGATCGCGCCAAGCGTCGAGAAGAACGCCTGAAAGCGCAGCGCGAAGGGCGCGAGGACGGGGAAGAAACGCCCGAGTAGCGCCTAGGGCGGCCGTCTGGCCGGCCAGAGGGCCGGCGCGGACGAGGGCGTACGCCCCACTTATTCGATCGTAAATTGAATTCCTTGCGCGAGCGGCAACTGGGTTGACCAGTTGATTGTATTCGTCTGCCGGCGCATGTAGGCTTTCCATGCGTCGCTGCCGGACTCGCGGCCGCCGCCGGTTTCCTTTTCGCCGCCGAAGGCGCCGCCGATTTCCGCGCCGCTGGTGCCGATATTGATATTGGCTATCCCGCAATCGCTGCCACGATGGCTCAGGAACGTCTCCGCAGAGATCAGGTTTGTGGTGAATAACGCGGACGACAGGCCTTGCGGCACATCGTTGTGCCAGTGAATGGCCTCATCGAGCTCATCGAATTCGATCAGATACAGGATGGGCGCGAAGATCTCTTCTTTCAGGATTGGCATATCGCGGCGCGCCCGCACCAGAGTCGGCTGCACAAAACAGCCCATCACATGTTCGCCGCCGAACAGGACTTCGCCGCCCTGCTCGCGAATGCGGCGTAATCCATCCATCATGTCGTCAACAGCCCGGCGATTCACCAGCGGCCCCATCAATGTGGTCTCCTCGATCGGGTCGCCGATTTTGACTTGCCGGTATGCCTTCACGAGGCCGTCCGTGATTTTCGGCGCAATGCCACGCTGTAAGAAGAGCCGGCGCGTGGTCGTACAGCGCTGGCCGGCCGTTCCAACTGCGCCGAACAGCACCGCGCGCAAAACCAGATCCGAATTGGCGTCGTCCATCACAATGATGCCGTTATTACCGCCCAGTTCCAGGATCGAGCGCCCCAGCCTCCCGGCGATCACCTCGGAAACGTGGCGGCCGACCTCGGTCGAACCGGTGAAGCTGATCAGAGGAACGCGGCGGTCGCGGATCAATGCTTCACCAACCGGATTACTTGTCCCGATCACGAGATTGAACACTCCCTTCAACCCATGCGCTTCGGTGACGCGGTTGCAGATCTTCTGTACGGCGACGGCGGTGAGGGGAGTGTCCGATGAGGGCCGCCACAGGACGCAGTCGCCGCACACCGCCGCAATCATTGCGTTCCAAGACCACACCGCCACCGGAAAATTGAACGCGCTGATGACGCCCACGATGCCCAGCGGATGCCATTGCTCGTACATGCGATGGCCGGGGCGTTCGCTGTGCATCGTCAGGCCGTAAAGCTGGCGCGACAAGCCGACAGCGAAATCGGCGATATCGATCATTTCCTGTACCTCGCCGAGTCCCTCGGGCAGGATCTTTCCCATTTCCAAGGACACCAGCATGCCCAAATCATCTTTGTGAGCGCGCAGCTCGTTTCCGATCTGGCGGACAATCTCGCCGCGCTTGGGAGCGGGGAGCATGCGCCAATCCAGGAATGCGTTTTGCGCCTGCTCGACAATGTACTCATAATCCGGCAGGCCGGCGCGCAGAACCTTAGCCAGCGGCTCGCCGGTGGCAGGGTTGAGAGACTCCAATTCGCCGCCGGAGGGATTGGGGATCCAATCGCCATAGCAGGCCCCGGAGTTCACAGGTTCGATGTGAAGTCTCTCCAGAATCTCGGGAATCGAATGAATGGCAGTCCGCACGCTTCCATTCTAGCCGGGCCATGGAACGCCAGGCGTTTCATGGTCATCGCTTCAGGCAGCGCCGCAAGGTCGATGCCCAGGGGCGGAGGGACCCGGCAGGTTTGGAGCACAGTGCCGGGATTGGAAGGTGATAAAGCCTCTGGCGGCGGGATCCCAAACGGTAAGCTAGCTGATTGTGGCCTGGTCTAACAAAATCCCCGTACTTTGAAGAGTATCGACAGCGA
>CAZKQQ010000163.1:0-12823 GCA_964554945.1 uncultured Solibacteraceae bacterium
ATGTACCACGGGAAGAGAAAGTGGAAGTGTCCGACGTGCGGCCGGGCACGGATGCAAACCAGAGGTCCAGACTCGGGCCGCCGCAACCGCCGGCAGTGCTAATCAGCGGGTTTAGTTCGTGTTCTTCTTCCGCCGTAAATGCGGCCGTGAAGAATTCGCTCACGGCCGCGGGAGGGAGCTACCTCCCCGAAATGCCCTGCGCTCCTGCGGGCAATCCGTTCACGTCCGCTACCTTCGTGAGTGCGCCGTTTGATTCGATCCGATACCCTACGATTCTCCGGCCATTCGGTCCGGCCAGATGAGTATAAAGGAATTGCCCGGTCACGACCATATCGATAGGATTCGTGTTCGCACCGGTATCCGCAGCGACTCCGTTGGAATTCAGCAGACTCAAGGTCCCCTCGCCGGATATGCTGTATCCGCTAATGATGAAACTTCCAGTATTGGTGACGTACGCGAATCGACCCCGATGCGAAATTACAACCCAGCACGCGGCTGTTTGATGGTCCGGTACGGATCCGCTCAATACCTGCAGGTCTCCGGTTTCCGAAAGCTGGTACGAAGAGACCGCGGCCTGTTGCGGGGCACCCCCAAAGGCCTCGGAGTCGATCAGCACTTCCGGCCGGACGAAGGCGAAACCAAATGGGGTCATTCCATTCGAACTGTGCTGTACCGGAGCTGTGGCCCGACCATCGTGAGTCACCCGGTAGGTGTCGATGATGTTGGTCATTTTCTCTGTGACGACGAGCAGATCGCCATCCGGACTGAACCCAACCTGCGCCGGTTGTGCCGCGGCGCCGCCGCTCAACGGTTGGGTCGAGCCAGACAGTACCGCCAGCTTGCCGTCGCGGCTTATTCTGAAGCCAGTGATGTTCGGAATGCCCCCTGCGTTCAAGACGTATAGGACATCGCGATAGAGCGTCAGGCTCACTGGTGTCTGCCCACCGGAGGGAACCTTATCGAGCAAAGTCAAGCCACTGGAATCCACGCCGAACGCGGAAATCTCGTTACTCCCGGCATTCACTGCAAACAGGAAATGACCTTCCTGGCTCAGGATCAGAGAATTCTGAGACTGCAAGGGATCGAACGGATTTCCTCCGGGAACCTGTCCGCCCGATCCGCCGGTCAAAAACATTCCAGCTTTAGCCAAGGTACCGTCCTCGGAACGGTTAAAAACCATGACGGCGTTGGATGCCTGATTGGTCATGAGATATATGGCGCCCGATCCGGCGCGACAACAATCGTCGTCCGCGCGGTGATCGGCGTCACCCGGTTCGGCACGCAAATGGATCGGCCCCGTTGCGGCTGCCAGGAACGAAAACAAGAGCAACGTTTTTGCTGTCACGTTTGTAAAATCTCCTCTCGATAGGCGCTACCCGAGAAGCCCGGGCATCGCTCTCGTTGCCTTATGTCGGCTCCGCAAGAACAAATCCCCCTTGATCTTTTTAGTGGTCTGTTCTAAGGCGCACTTGGATGGAAACTTTCGGGGTGGGACGATACGACCACGCGACGGATTCAGAATCTGCCGGTAACGGTTTGGGTGCTCGCGGCGTCTGGGAAGCGATGAATCGTGCCGTCTTTCTCCTGCTCACCGTTTCCGCAGTGCGCGTATCCGCGTCGATATTCCCGTACGCCGGCGCGATCGGTGGAATTGCAACGCTCTCCGCCGATGCCGGTTCCCAGGCCACTGTCCAAGGCCTGAGTCTCTCGGCGTACAGTCCGGCCAATGGAGGCGCCTTGAACGTCTTTGCGGGCGCTCACCTTCACAATTATTTCAGCATCCAGGCAGACTACATCTGGAACAAAAACGATGTTGTCCTCAGTTCAACATCCTCAACCGGCGGCACTTTTTATGAGCAGGCGCGAACCACCTCGCACAAAGCGTTCCTCTTGGATTTCCTCATCTATTTCCGCCGCCGGGACAGCCGAATCCGGCCGTATCTTGGAACGGGCGGCGGCGTGACGCGCCTTTCGAGCGTAGCCGAGAGCCTGCTGCGCTCTGGAGGAACGCCCTCGTTACCGCCATCGTCCTTCGTTTCGACGCGGCCCGTGTTTCGTTCGCACGTTGGAATTGACCTGAGGCTCTACCGCAATCTCGATTTCCGCTATAGCTTCAGCGAGATGATCGGAAAGAACGATATCAGTCGGCACCTATCGCCCGAAGGGCCACGGAGGCTAGCCAATTTTCAGAATCTCTTCGGATTCGTCATTCGCTTTTGAGGGTTACCCATTTTTGAATTCAGCGTAAGGACACGCGGGCCAGAAGACGGGAGGCCGGTCGAGTCTTTCGGCAAGAACTCGCGCGTGACAGACAGAACAGAAGAAGGAAGACTTCGCGCGCTCGCCAATCGGCGAAATTTGGACCAGCTTCTCAAAAATGCAGATCGGTCTTCCTGCAGAAACGGTTGCGTCAAGACTCGCCAGTGGTCCAGTCGATTGCTGCGCGCGAATGAGTCCCGAATAGAGGCGTGCCTTGAGCGAGGCCGGAGCCTTGGCGCCGGTTGCCGATTCCGCGAACAGTTGCTCGAATCTGGTTTCGTCGCTGTCAGGATACGGCATCGTTCCATCTCCTTTTGAACATTTCACGAGCACGGGCCAGGAGCCGTTCAATGGCTTTTTCCGTCTTGCCTGTCTCTTGCGCGATCTCCCGGATGCTGCGACCCTCGCGATAGCGCCAAATCAAAGCAATGCTGTACACCTCGGGTAATACCGCGAGGACCTGATCAACCTGCTTTTGTCGATCCGCAGCTTCCAACTGATTCTCGAAGTTTGTTGTTGCGGACTGTTCCGTCTGGCCGTCCTCGTCTTGCAGCGCCGCCTCGCGGACATGCTTGCGGTAATAGTCTTCCAGCTTATGGCGCGCGATCCCCAATATCCATTGGCGCAGGCCGGAATCGCCGCGGAATTTCGGCAGATTTTGCCATGCGGCCAGCAGGATTTCCTGAACCATGTCTTCCGCCAATTCGACCCGTGGCATAAGCCGGCTTCGAACAAACGGATACGCCCAATCCGCACAGAGAGCCACGAATTCCGCGGTGGCTTTCCGGTCTTTCGCCACGACTTCAGAGACGAGCCGGCGCTCATCCGCAAAGGAACCTTCATGCAATGAGACTAGATCGGCCCGCTTCAAGGTGTGGCTGCTGCCCTTAAGAATAGTCGTTTCGGAAGTGTAGAATCACCCTCCGGCCGTATGATTTCGATCGTGTTTTTTCTTCTGTAGGCACAACGAAACGCGCGCAGTGGCGTTCTATTTATGCCGTGAACCAGTTCCGCAACCTCGCGCGCCAGCCCGGCGCCGCTGCCTGATGCCTGCTCGCGCGGAAATGCTTAGGGATTCAGAGTGAGCGTGGCCTTGCCGGCGGCGCCGGCGTAGATCAGTTCCAGCGAACGAATGCTCTTCGCGTTGCCGCCATAGGAGAAGTACAGCAAGCCGTCTTGCGGAAGCAGGCGGTCGCCATCGGCCAGCGCCGCTTTCCTCACGCGCTGCGCCCAGGCGCGGCGTAGTTCGGCCGGCGGGCGCGGCGGCTCTTTGCTGCTCTCGTTGCTGCCGCCACCGCCACCTCCGCCGCCGGTCAGAATCCCGCCGCCGCCGCCCTTTTCCGGTTTCTCGGGCGGCGTCCACTCGGGGTCTTTCACCGATGTGCCCACGCGCTCGTACGGCTCGCCCGGCGTGGCATTCTTCTTACCGTTGATGCGTAGGGAAAAGTCGTTGAACGAGATCGGCAGGCGCGTTCCGGCCGGGCCGAAGAAGGCCACTTCCACCACGACGTAGGAGTCGCTCGAAAGCGGTCCATCCGGCGTAGGGACGCCGTGGCCCGCGAACTCCGCCGCCACCGTGATCGCTCCCATCTTGGCTTGCGCCGGATAGTCGGACGGCGCGGTCCTCGGCGGCAGGCCTTGTAGTTCATTGATCGTCCCGCCCACAGGCTGCGTCGGCGCGGACTGTTCCGTTGGCGGGGCATTGCGCGTTTGCGCGCACATACAGAGCGCCACAACCGCAAGAGATATGTTTCTGAGAGGGATAGACAACCGCATTTCAAAAATACGGTACCACCTTTGCCCGGGCGCGGCCGATGTATCATTGACGGTTTGGGAGAACTACCGACAAGGAGACCCGTAATGCTCCATCGCAGGTATTCATATGCAGCCTTCGTGTGGACGGGCCTGGCGCTGATTCCAGCGGCCGGCCGGATTTTCGGTCAGCCGCCGCAGCCCGCCGTAGCGGCGCCGCTGCCGCCGGTGCTGGCGAACTATCAGGCCGTGACCGCGGAGCGCCTCAAGAATCCGGAGGATACGAACTGGCTGATGATCCGCCGCACGTATGACGGGTGGGGCTATAGCCCGCTCAAGCAGCTTACGCCGGATAATGTGAAGCAATTGCGCCCGGTCTGGGTTTTTGCGACCGGCGAAACCAGAGTGCACGAGGCCGCGCCTCTGATCAACAACGGCGTCATGTTCGTTTCCACGCCGCAGAACCAGGTGCTCGCGATTGATGCCAAGACCGGCAATCTTCTCTGGCGGTACCGGCGGCCGCGGCCCGCTGGCGCCCAGGTGCCTCACGATACCAGCCGCGGCGTAGCTCTTTATGGAGACAAGGTTCTGTTCGCCGCCGGCGAAGCGGTGCTGGTGGCGCTCGACGCGAAGACCGGCAAAGAGGTTTGGGCGACTACGGTAGCCGACAACAAATCCGGCTACTACATCTCGCTCGCGCCGCTGGTGGCCGGGGGCAAAGTCATGGTGGGCGCGTCCGGCGGCGAGTTTGGCATCCGCGGGTTCGTGGCTGCATTCGATCCGGACACGGGCAAAGAGCAGTGGCGTTTCTATACGGTGCCCGCGCCCGGAGAACCCGGCAGCGAAACCTGGCCCAAGGGCGGCGATCAGTGGAAGACAGGCGGCGGCTCGATCTGGGTGACGGGCAATTATGATTCGGAAACGAATATCGCGTATTGGGGGGTTGGCAACGGTGGGCCCTGGATGGGCGATAAGCGGCCCGGCGACAACCTGTACACCGCTTCGGTGATCGCGCTTGATGTGGCGACCGGAGCAATCAAGGGCCATTTCCAATATCATCCGAACGACTCGTGGGACTGGGACGAAGTGTCGCCCCCAATTCTGCTCGATTACCGGCGCGGCGCGCGCAACATCAAAGGCCTGGTCGACGTGGCACGCGACGGATATCTGCGGTTCCTGGAGCGGTCCGACGGGCCGATTCATTTCATCGAAGGAAAACCGTTCGTGAAACAGAACGTGTTCCTGCGCCTCGATCCGGAGACAGGCCGCGCGGAAGTGGACCCGGTTCACAAGCCCGGTACCGACAAGCAGGCGCAATACTGCCCCTCCCTGTGGGGCGGTAAGAACTGGCCACCCATTGCATTTAGCCCGGAGACCCGCATGATTTATATTCCGGCCAACGAGAACCTGTGCCAGAACCTGTCGGGCCAGACCGAGGTGGAATATACGCCGGGGAAGGGATACACGGGGGCACGGATCGGCGGTCTCTCGGTAGCGCCGGGCGCCGATCATATTGGAGAAGTGCAGGCATGGAACGTCGACACGGGACAGCGCGTGTGGACCCACAACTACGCCCATTCGGAGAACTGGGGCGCGATGCTGGCGACTGCCGGCGGCCTGGTGTTCAGCGGCGGGACCAACGACCGTCACGTGCACGCGTTTAATGCGGCTACCGGCGATCTGCTCTGGGAGTTCCCCACCAGCAGCGGGATCCTGGCGCCGCCGACATCGTTCGCGATTGACGGCAAGCAGTACATCGCGGTGCATTCGGGCTGGGGCGGCGACGCGCGCGGCATGCAGGGCGGGCTCAACCAGAATTTCCCCGGCGAGTATCCGGAAGTGCCGGAGGGCGGCTCGATCTGGGTGTTCGCGGTGGAGTAGGTTAAGTCGCAAACGCGTCCGGATACCACTCGATCAGGGGCGGTTCGGTCAGCACGATGCTGATGATGTCGAAGCGGACGCGAGTCCAGTCGACTCCGGCGCGGCGGGCGTAGTCGCGGCCGGCATGGCGCAGGTGGTGCTCCTTTTCCGCATCGACCGCGCGATCGGGGGCGCCGAATTCGGCCGTAGCCCGCGTTTTGACTTCGACGAATACCAGCGTCTCACGCTGCCACGCGACTAAGTCGATTTCGCCTCCGCCCGCCGGGGGAGAGTAGCGGCGGGCCACGATCGTGAGACCTTGCCGTTTGAGGTAGCGGTGGGCGAGATCTTCGCCAAGCCTGCCATGGTCGCCGGGATGGAGGCGGTGCCGAAGGGCGTCGGCCGCGCGATACAGAAGCCCGATCACTTCAATACTTCAAACTCGAACTCCATCGCCTTGCCGCGCACGACGTAACAGAGGTAATACTCCCAAAATCGCCGGTAGCGTGGGAACCGGTTCACCAGAAATTGGAATCCAAGCCATCTCCAAAAAGCCAGTAGCTTTACGCACACGGAAATCTCGCGAAATTTGACTTTGGAATAGTAACCGAAGCCGCCGTGGTCCTCTCCAAAGTAACGAAAGCTGAAACTGTTCAGATGGCTTTTGTGGGTCGGGTCGCAGAATGAGCTGAAATCGGTATAGTGTGGCGTTTCGATCCGAACTGTTCCACCGCGACGAACGAGGCGATGAAACTCCTCCATTGTGCCGATGACGTCATTCACATGCTCAATGACGTGAACCGCGGTGAGGCGGTCAAAAGCGTTATCGGCGAAAGGGTAGGGAAAACGATCAAGGTCCACCAGGACGTCGGCGCGGCTGGCGGGATTCCGGTCGATTCCAATGGAACCGGGCTGCTTGTGAATCCCGCAGCCGACATCGAGAATTTTCATCCGTGTCGTGTCGCTTCTTGCAGGCACTCTTCCAGCGTCTCAATCGCGAAATCGCACTGGTCGCGCGTGATGACCAGCGGCGGGCTCAACCGGAGAGTATTATCGCCGGCGCCAAGGATCAGGAGCCCGCGCTCGAAGGCCTGTGCTACCACCCGATCGCGGAGGTCCGGCGCTCTTTCTCTGGTTTTCTGATCGCGCACCAACTCGACGCCGATCATCAGACCGAGCCCCCGCACGTCACCGACGTTCGGGAAACGAGACGGCCAATCGCGCATCCGGGCCATCAGATAGGCTCCCATTCGGGTGGCGTTCTCCAGTAATTCCTCCTCGAGCAAGGCTATCGTCACCAACGCGGCGGCGCAGGCCACCGGGTTACCGCCGAAAGTGGAAGCGTGCGCTCCCGGCGGCCAGGTCATCAGGTCCGCGCGCGCTACCGTGGCGCCCAACGGAAGTCCACTGGCGATCCCTTTCGCCACGGCGAAGATGTCGGGAACCGCGTCGAAATGCTCGGCAGCCCACATTTTTCCGGTCCGCCCCATGCCTGACTGTACTTCGTCGAAAATCAGAAGAATACCATTTTGTTTGGCGACCCGCGCCAATTCATCGAAAAACTTCTGGGGCGGCACGATGTATCCGCCCTCGCCTTGCACTGGTTCGACTACGATTGCGGCGGTTTCCTGAGCGGGCGAAATCGTCTTCAGCAGCGTGTTCTCAATATGAGAAACGCATTCCACCGCGCAGGAATCCGGCTGCTTGCCGAACGGGCACCGGTAGCAATACGGATAGGGTGCGTGCACCACGCCCGGCATGAATGGGCCGAAGCCGGCTCGCTGCACGGCCTTGCGCGCGGTCAGCGAGAGTGCGCCCATGGTTCGTCCATGAAAGGAGCCCAGGAAGGCAATGATCTTGTCACGGCCGGTGGCGTAGCGCGCCAGTTTAATGCACCCTTCGACGGCTTCGGCGCCCGAATTTCCGAATGACACGCGCCGCGGAGTTGTGCCGGGTGCAATCTCGGCAAGTTTCTCGGCCAATTGCACCAGTTCTTCGTAATAGAAGTCGGTACCGGACATGTGGATCAGCCGTGCGGCCTGTTTCTGGACGGCCTCCACCACGCGCGGATGGCAATGGCCGGTGGCCACGACCGCGATGCCGGCATTGAAATCCAAGAACCGGTTTCCGTCGACATCTTCAACGATGCTCCCCTGGCCGCTCGCCGCGACCAGTGGATAACAACGGGTATAAGAAGGCGAGACCACGGACTGGTCGCGTTCAATGATTGCTTGCGCCCGGGGCCCGGGTACCGGGCCAGCTAAGTTGGGGAGGTCGGGGCGGACCTGTTCCCGGATCTGTGCCATGTAAAATCTCCTGCTAACTTTTGAAAACGTTGAGGGCCTAACGCAGCGGGGCCGGAGGCTCAGTCTGCGCACTTTCAGGAGCGAGGCTAAGCTAATCGGATCCGAACAATCCAGGCCGGCAGGTTGAGGGCGTGTACCCCATACCCCCATCTTATCGCCGGTCGTCAAGCAAAAGTCCTGGGTTTCAATGTAATTTTTCCTATTACGTCCATCAGCAGACTCACGTGAAAGAACTTACAAGTTGGCAGCGACATTGCTAATTCGGTACGCCATGGAGGCCGTAAAGGTCATGCGGAGTTGGATCTTAATTATCCCGGCGTTGCTGCTCGCCGGATGCTCAAAAACGAATTCTTCTAGCCCGGACGTGCAAGCGGGTGGGGACCCGGCGAAAGTCGCGACGCGGGCAGAGGCGGATGGTGAATCCAGGCGTGATTCGAAATCCGAGGCGGAGCGCGATGGAGTCGTGATTCCGAAAGGCACGGCGCTACATGTTCGGATTGACGAAACTCTGGACACCAAACGCAACCGCGCGGGAGATCAGTTCCGCGCCAGTCTGGCCGAGCCAATCGTGCTGGAAGGCAAGACAGTCGTTCCGAAGGGGACTCCTTTTGTCGGACATGTCACTGAATCGGAGGCGTCCGGACGCATGGAAGGGCGGGCGGTACTGGCTTTGACGCTGGACTCGTTTGAATTCAAGGGCAAAGACTATCGCGTGCACACCGCCAGCATCGACCGGGTCAGCGCGAACCACAAGAAGCGCAATGTCGAAATGATCGGCGGCGGCGCGGGCCTGGGCGCATTGATCGGCGGCTTGGCGGGAGGCGGCAAGGGCGCGCTGATCGGCGCGGGCGCGGGCGCGGGCGCGGGAACAGCTACCGCGGCGGCTACCGGCAAAAAGGAAGTGGCAGTGGCGGCAGAATCGCTGCTGAGCTTCCCGCTGAAAGCGCCGGTTACGATCTGATCCAATTCTCATCCGGGGGCAGGCGTCCGCCTGCCCCATCAGCCGAACACCCGCTCAAAAATCTTATCCACGTTGCGGAGTTGGCGTTCGACTGAAAAAGCTTCCGCGATCTGCTCCGGTTTCAAGGCGGCCCGAATCTCCGGGTCGGACTCAATTGCCTTGCGAAAATCCCCTTCTTCCTCCCAGGCGCGCATCGCGTGACCTTGCACCAGCCGATAGGCTTGCTCGCGCAGCATGCCGGCAGCGGCGAGATCAAGCAAGACCTGACCCGAGAAAACGAGGCCACGCGTCATCTCCAGATTGCGCCGCATGCGCTCCGGATAGACCACAAGTTTGTCCACCAATTGCGTCGTCTTGTCGAGTAGGTAATCCGCGAGAATCGTGGAATCAGGCAGAATCACGCGCTCGACGGAGGAATGCGATATATCACGCTCGTGCCAGAGCGCGATATCTTCAAAAGCGGCCTGGACATTAGCGCGAACAACGCGCGCCAAACCGCAGATCTGTTCCGAGGTCACCGGGTTGCGTTTGTGGGGCATGGCCGAACTGCCCTTCTGGCCTTTGGAAAAATACTCTTCGGCTTCCCGGACTTCAGTCCGCTGCAGGTGGCGCACCTCGAGGGCGATCCGTTCGCACAGCGCGGTAATCATTGCCAACACGGCGACGAAATTGGCATGCCGGTCGCGCGGGATCACCTGGGAGGCGATAGGCGCTGGTTTTAGATTCAAGCGGGCGCAGATGCGCTCTTCCACTTCGGGTCCGATGTGGCCATAGGTGCCGACGGCGCCCGACGTCTTACCGACGCGAACCTCTTCGGCGGCCTGACGCAGGCGCTCGAGGTTGCGGGAAGCTTCGTCGTACCAGATGGCCAGCTTCAGCCCGAAGGTAATCGGCTCGGCGTGAACTCCATGAGTACGGCCGATCTGGACGGTATGCTGGAATTCGAGCGCCCGCCGCTTCAACACGGTCCGCAGGCCTTCCAGATCGCGCAAGAGAATGGCGGAAGCCTGCTGCAGGAGCAAGGCCTGTGCGGTATCCACGATGTCGTTGGATGTGAGGCCGTAGTGCAGCCAGCGGGAAGCTTCGGCGTGCCCGGACCGAGCCATCGTCTCAGCGACCGAGGTGGTGAACGCGATCACATCGTGCTTGACTTCTTTTTCGATCTCGAAGATGCGGCCCACGTCGAATCCAGCGTGCCGGCGCAACAGGCGGGCAGCCTCCTCGGGGACAACGCCGAGTGCGGCCAAAGCCTCGGAAGCGGCCAGCTCGACTTCGAGCCATTGTTGAAATTTGTTCTGATCAGTCCAAATCCGGCCCATTTCCGGCCGCGTGTATCGGGCAATCATGGATGTTAGAAGCGAAAGACTTCGGAAGGAGCGTGCTGCTGGGCAATCGAGAGTTCCGTACGCAGCCCACGCTCCTCCAGCGACTGGCTGGCGATCATACGCACGATCTCGGGATGGTTATTCTGCTCGCTCAAATGGCCGAGCACGAGGCGGCTTGTGGACGGATCGAGATCTTCCATCAGGTATTCCGACATCCCGAGATTGGACAGATGGCCGACCCGGCTCATCACGCGCTGTTTGATCGACCATGGATAGGGGCCAACCTTGAGCATATCCAGATCGTGATTCGATTCGAGCATCAGCAGGTCGGTACGGCGCAAATGAAATTTAATGGAAGCCGGAATGTAGCCCAGATCGGTTACGATTCCAATCCGGACGTCACCGGCTTCCAGACAAAATGCCACCGGATCGATGGCGTCGTGCGGGATGCTGAAGCTGGTTACCTCGACATCTCCCACCGTGAAGCAAGCGCCAGCCTGGAAAGTTTCGAGCCGCGGTTCCACCGGACCCCAATCGATCGCCGGCGCGGTCAGCCGCGTGAGAAAGATCTTGGCCCGCACCTTCTTACTACGCGCGAGCACGGGTAGGCCAGCGGCGTGATCGGAATGCTCGTGCGTGACAAGGATTGCATCGATGGATGCGAGATCTTCACCGATGAGGGCAAGGCGCCGCGCCAATTCCTTCATGCTCAACCCGGCGTCAATCAGGATGCGCGTGTTGCCGGTAGACAAAAAGGCGGTGTTACCGGAACTGCCGCTGGCGAGGACGCAAAATGAGACCTCAGTCAAACCTCAAGAATACAACGCGCGGGGATCAAACAAAAGCCCTGTTTGCTGTTTTTATGACCTTAATTCAACTCCGATATTTCACTTAGGTTGGAGCGGGATTTTCACGATGCCCTACAATAGATGGAACGGTGTCAATCGAATCTCCTTCGCATGCCGAAGCGAATCGCCATTGTGGAAGACGAGGCAGAACTGGCCTCTCTCATTGAATACAATCTGAGCCACCACGGCTTTGACGCGCAGATTCTGGGCGGCACAAAAGGAACGCTGAAAGCGCTGGAAAGCCTGAAGCCCGACCTGATTCTGCTCGATATCATGCTTCCCGACGTGGACGGGTTTGAGCTGTGCCGCCAGATCCGCCAGTCGTCGCCATTGGCGCGCACGCCAATTCTATTCCTGACGGCACGGTCGGACGAGGTCGACCGGGTCCTGGGACTCGAGATTGGTGGCGACGATTATATGACCAAGCCGTTCAGCCCCCGTGAACTGGTGGCTCGCGTGAAGGCACACCTGCGCCGGGAGGAACTCGACGCAGAGCCGCCCGTGGTGGATATCGGTCTGTTCAAACTCGACCGCAGCGCGCGCCGGGTATTCCATCGCGACCGGCTGCTGGAACTGACATCGACCGAGTTCAATCTTTTGGAATTCTTCCTGACGCACCCGGGCCGCGCATACAGCCGCGACCAGCTTCTGGAGTCGGTTTGGGGCGAGCAGCGTTTTGTGACGCCGCGGACGGTGGACGTGCACATCCGGCGTCTGCGCGAACAAATTGAAGAGCAACCGGATAATCCGCGTTATCTGACCACGGTGCGTGGTTTCGGATACCGCTTTGAGGAGCCCGCTTGACCGGACGCATCTTTATCAAACTGCTTCTGGGTGTATTCGGTCTGCTGCTGATTGCGCTCCTATTGATCGATTATTTCGCCACACAGGTGGCGACCGACGCCTATATTGCGAATCTGAGGCAGCAACTCGCGGACAAAGGGCACATGCTGGCGTTATCGATCAAAGATCCCGACGGGTTCCGGCAGGCCGAGGCGCGGCCTGCCGCCCGCGCGGCCGGCGGGCGCCTCACGGTGGTGCGCTCCGACGGAGTCGTGATCGCCGACTCCGAAGCGAATCCGGCGGAGATGGAGAATCATCGGACACGGCCGGAATTGGCGCCAGCGTTCCGTGGCGAAGTAGGTTCAATTATCCGACACAGCGCCACGATCGGAGTAGATTTTCTATACGTGGCGGTGCCGATTCAGAATGGCGCCATTCGCATTGCGATGCCTCTTGCCGAGATCAATCGCCAGGTCAATGGAATGCGGATGAAGATTCTCGCCAGCACGGTGCTGGCGTTTCTGCCCGCCATCGCCATTGCGGCCCTGCTCGCCCGATTGATCTCGCGCCAGTTCGGCGGCATCATGGCGCATGCAATGGAACTGGCTCGCGGGAATTTCCGCTCGCGGCTTCCAGCCACCACCGGCAAAGAATTTGGCGAGCTTGCCCGGACCCTCAATGAGACAGCCGAAAATCTCCAGCACACCGTGGAGCAGCTCCAGCGCGAAC
>CAZKQQ010000163.1:12833-15235 GCA_964554945.1 uncultured Solibacteraceae bacterium
GAAGGTGGAGCGCATTCGCAAGGATTTTGTCATCAATGTGTCACATGAACTGCGCACGCCGCTGGCTTCCATCCAGGGCTATACCGAAACCTTAATCGGCGGCGCCCTCCATGATTCCGACCACAATATGCGCTTTCTGCGGATCATCCGCCACAATGCCGAACGGCTGGCCCGCCTCACCGAAGACCTGCTGACGCTTTCGCGAATCGAACAAAAGCGCCAGAAGTTCGAATTCGAAGCTCACCGCGTAAACGATTTGCTCCGCGATGCGGTCGAGCTGATGACTCCAATTGCCGAAAAGAAACAGATCCGCATAATCGAGAAGGGCGCGGAATCCGAGGCGGAGGTCTGGTGCGATAGCGAAGCGGTGTCGCAGATTCTGAGCAACCTGCTCGATAATGCCCTGAAATATACGCCGGCAGGCGGATCGATCACAGTGGGGGCGCACGAATTGGATGACTTCTTCGAACTCTACGTGCGCGACACGGGAACCGGAATTCCAGCCGAGGAGCTGCCGCGCCTGTTTGAGCGTTTTTATCGGGTCGATAAGGCCCGGTCGCGAGAACTGGGCGGCACCGGACTCGGTTTGGCCATCGTCAAGCACCTGGTGGCCGCGCACAACGGGAGCGCTCGCGTGGAAAGCCGCGTCAATGAGGGATCGACCTTCTATTTCAGCTTGCCCAAAGACGAGGCTTCGCTGGGCGCTGAACGGCTTAATCGCGAATTCACGGCGCTTTAACGGCCCTGTAACAGACCCGCTGATAGCTTCAGAATGGCGCCAGTGACCTTGCCGGGGGCGGCAAGCGCAGGTCTGGAACGAAGAAGATTCTATTAATCGAGGACGCCTGTACGTTCTCGGGCTTCGGCAAAGGGTGGAGCGCGATCCGGCGAAGCCGCTGATGATCCATTCTGTGCGCGGGTTCGGCTACAGGTTCGAGCCGAGCCGTAACCGCGCGACGACGGCGTGGCGGCCTTAGACGGCCGCGCGTCGCAATCGGTCCAGCACTCCGGCCCATTCCGGAGTGTCCGGTGGCGTTTCGACCGCAATCCAATCCAATCCCTTCTTATCGAGTTCATGGAGCTGTGTGTAAAGGGCCGCAGCAAACGCGCGCGGGTCGGAGGGCATTTCTGCTCCGATTCGCAGCCAAACTCCTTTCCCATCCGGCGGCTTGGAGCTGGGAGAAAGCAGATAGAGTGGCGTCGCCGGGCGATAATGCCGCGGATGCATACCGGGCGCTGGATGAGCGTCGCCAGGAGTCACAGGTAGAGCAAATCGGATGGGACCGATCAAGGCCTCCAGGTCCGGCAAAGGAATCACGCCGGGTCGCAGTAGCTCGGGCACGCCCGCCAGAGACAACACGGTCGATTCGATTCCCACATGTGCCGGCCCGCCATCCAAAACAAAATCCGCCAGCAATTCGGTTATATGACCGGCCAGGGTAGGCGAGAGTTCGGTGAAACGGTTGGCGCTGGGCGCCGCGATGGGTACTCCCGCCGCGCGAATCAGTTGCAGGGCAAGAGGATGATCAGGCATTCGCAATCCGACGGTCGGCAACCCGGCGGTGACGATATCCGGAATGGCAGAGTTTTTCGGGAGCACCAGGGTCAGAGGGCCGGGCCAGTACCGGCGGGCGAGCATCTCGGCGCTCCGGGGCCATGCGGAAGCTAACCCGCGCGCCATCTCGATGGAATCGACGTGGACAATCAACGGGCTGGTGTGGGGCCGGTTCTTGGCCGTGAAGATGCGTTCGACGGCTTCCGCATCCAATGCATTAGCGCCGAGCCCATAAACCGTTTCAGTCGGCAAGGCGACGAGCCGTCCCGCCCGAATCAAGGCTGCGGCACGGTCAACGTCGCTCACTCCGGCAGCTCGTCTTTGCTATCGCCGGCGACTTTGCCCGTCCGGCGCCACACAAGAAACGCGTGGATCAGGGGCTCGAGGTCGCCTTCAAGCACCCGGTCCACGTCGCCGAGCGCGAGCTTGCTGCGCAGGTCCTTCACCAACCGATAGGGCGCCAGCACGTAATTGCGGATTTGGCTTCCGAAGTTAATTTCCAGCTTCGAGTCTTCGGTTTTGCGAGTCTCTTCTCGTTTTTTTTCGAGTTCATGCTCGTAGAGCCGCGCGCGCAACTGCTTAAACGCGCTGTCCCGGTTCTTGTGCTGCGATCGCTCGTTCTGGCATTGGACCACGATACCGGTCGGAAAGTGCGTGATGCGGACCGCCGAATCGGTCATGTTGACATGCTGACCGCCGGCGCCCGAGGAACGGAACGTATCGATTCGCAGGTCGTCCTGCTTAATCTCGATCTTGATTTCGTCATCCACCTGCGGGTATACGAATACTGAAGCAAACGAGGTATGGCGCCGCGCGTTGGAATCGAACGGAGAGATGCGCACCAGCC
>CAZKQQ010000164.1:0-15082 GCA_964554945.1 uncultured Solibacteraceae bacterium
TGCATCCTCAAACCTAGACACGCGTAGCGGCTGCCGCGCGAGCGGCTTCGTTCAATTGGCGTTATCGCCGGGAACGGCCGGTTTATGATGCACGTCTCGGAACCAAACAATCTGACGCTTACCGTACTGAGTGTCGCATGCCTCCAACTCGTCGTCCCAAGCTGGCCCATCGCGGCGGCGCGGCGCTGGAACAGATCCAACTATCTCTCGGCCACGCCTCGATCCAAACCACCGGAGTCTATTTGGGCAGCACGCAGGACCTTAAGGATGCTCCTTGTGATCATCTGAAGTTGAACTGAGAACCCGGCTCCGGCAAGAGTCAGCGGGCCGAGTGAAGGCACCAGTTCGCAACACCGGGAGCATAGTGCTGCGAGGACTGCTTGTGATAGCCGATCGTCCCCTGCGTTAGATCCCCGATAAGCGGCCTGGTGGCGAAAGATATGAGTTATTCCGCGATGCTCGCTGCGATGGACATCGGTTGGGCCGGACGCACGTGGCGGCGATAGAGGTATCTTACCGCGTAGAGCGAGCATCCCATCAGCACAGCGGCCACTGCGTTAACAACCAGAACGCCGGCCGCCGTGACCAGAAACGCGCCGCCGTCGGCGGCCCGCATGCGGGGGAGTCGCCGCCACGCGCCCCAGTCCAGCAGACACAGACCCATCCAGGCGGTGACGCCCGCCAACGCGGCCAGAGGAATATGAGCGAGCATGCCGGAGCCGAGTTGCACTAAAGCCAGCAGGAATACGGCGTGGAGAATGTTCGAAATGCGGCTCGTACCTCCGCAGCGCACGTTGGCCAGGCTGCGCGCCGGAATTCCCACGCTCAGCGGCGCGCCGAAGATGCCCGCGCACAAGTTCGCAATGCCATACGCCCCCAACTCGGCATCCGCGTCGCTGCGCTTCAAATTCTGATGGCGTCCGCGAAAATGCTCAACCACGCGCGAAGTCAACAACAGGTTAATAGAGGTAACAAACGCAAGCGCCAAGCCGCTGGGGAGTACCTTCAGCGTGTCCTGAGGGCTCCAAGAAAAACCCGCGAGCGGCGGTAAAGCCAACTGCAAGGAGCCAACCTCGGCGACGTGAAAGCCAAAAATACGCGCTGCCGCACCGGCCGCCAGGATCCCGATCAGGGGCGCGGGGACGAGTGGTGCCGAGCGCGCCGAGAAGGTTGCGCTGAGAATCACCAGGGTCCCCAGGACCAAGGCGGGGGCTTGCGTACCCGGCAGGTCCCGCAACACCGAGACTAATTGCGCCAGAGAATTGTCTGCCGCTGGCGCCGGGACGCCCAGGATTACATTCAACTGCGAAATCACCATAATGGCCCCGATTCCGGCGGAGAAACCGGCGACGACCGGAATCGGGACTCGGCTCACGTGGCGTCCCAGGCGCAGGACGCAAAAAACCATCATGAGCACGGAGGCTACAATCGAGATCTTGGCGGCGCCTCCAATTCCTTGCGCCCGCACCGCGCTGGCGATGAAGGGCACCGTGGCGCTCGCCGTGCCGCCGATCAGCACCGGGTTCCTTCCCAGGATCGCCGTGACCGGCGCCGTCAAGATCGAAGTTAGAACCCCGAACACCGGTGGCAGGCCCATGAGCGCGGCCATGGACAGCCCGTAAGGAAGAGCAATCAAGGCCGCGATCAAGCCGCCGCCGCAATCTCCCAGAAACCTCTGCCAGTTATACTGCCCCGTTTTACGAATCATGCGCTCCGGTTAGGCCATCACTTTGAGAAATGCGGTCTTGAATTTATTCATCTCTTCCTGAGTACCGACCGTGACGCGAACGTAAGTGGGCCAACTCGGCCAGACTCGGCCAATGTAGACTTTCTCTTTGCGCAGGGCCAAGATCGCTTCTTCGCCCGGCCGCTTCACATCCACCATGAATTTGTTCGAGATGGACGGCACGAAATGGAAATTGTGCTTGTCGAGGAAGCCCAGAGTGTCCTCCCGGACGTTCTTGATGATCTCGCGCCGCTCGGGAATCAGATTCTTCACTTTGAGGCTGGCCGTCGCGGCTACCATGGACGTGACCGGCATCGCGCCGGCGCTGTAGGGGACGAATTTCTGGAGCAGATCGGGACGAGCAAACGCCGCACCCGCACGCAGCCCTGCCATCCCGTAGATTTTGGAAAACGTGCGCAGGATGATAATGTCTTTGCCGGCCGCCACCAGGTCGCTGTTGAATGGAATGCCCGCGATGTGTGTATACGCTTCATCGAGCAACACGACGGATCCGGCTGGTTTGTTCGCGACCAGCCACTCGATGTCTGATTTCGGCGTCGCGGTTCCGGTCGGATTGTTCGGATTGCAGACATAGATCAGGCCTGCGTTGGAAGCCGCAGCCGCCATGGCTTTGACGTCGTGCGCATAACTCCCGGTTAGCGGCACGCGGATCACTTTGGAGCCGATGAACCGGGCGGCGCGTTCGCCCGCCTCATACCCTGGATCGGCAGTGACCATAGCCTTCGAGGGCGATGTAAACGCCAGTACTGCCTGGTGCAGGGGCGCGCTCGATCCGGCGAAAATCTGGACGGACTCCTGCGGCAAGCCTTCCTGTTCGGCCATGAGCTTTTGCACCGCATCCGTCTCGGTGTAAAGATATCGGCCGCCGCGAGACACAATCCCGTGTATGGCCTCGCGCGCCTCGCCGCACGGCCCGAGCGGATTTTCGTTGGCGTTGATCATGACGGCGTCGGGCGGGATATTCTCGATCTTCGAAAGCTGCGCCAGCGCCGGTTCGTTATAGAAAGGGAAAGTGGCGCCCGCCGTGAGCATGGCTGCCAAGCGGCCAAAGTTGCGGCGGGAGAATCCTCTCTCCAGAAACTCTCTCTTTGCTGCAGTCGTAAGAGTCACAATTGTTCTCCTTGTGAATAGACACGTATCTGGCGCGGGGCGTAAGCGTCGGTTGCACGGACGAACCCCGGTTGCCGGGCGAGTGGTAGTTACCTCAGGACGGAGAGCTGTTTGCGCGGCTGGGCGTAAGAAGGATCCTTCAGGCCGCCTGGACGACTTCCAGGCTCACTGGCTGAAGGAAGACGAGACAGATCAACCGTAACCCAGTCCGCCGGGAATTGTCAATAGGGGTCGTGTTCACGCGTACTCTTGCACGAAACTGCCTCGGTCAGGTTCGTCATAAAAGATTTCGATTTGCGGCCAATGAGAATTTTTCGTGACACGATGATCGTGCTGCTGTAAGATCGCCATCAGCAATCCTGTCATTGGCAAGTCGCCGCGCCCCGCCGCGCTTCGCGGATCGACGTAACCATCCGAAGCACCACAACCTCGATAGTTCGCCCAAACTTCATCCATCTCGGAGGTTCTGTGAAAAATCAACTCACTATTCGTGCGATCTTGGTCGCGGCGGCGGGAGCGGCCGCGACAATGCTATTAGTGGCCCAGTCCTACGTTGGCGGCGTGCGTGGAGCGATTCAAGATCAAGGCGGCGCCGTAATAGCCGACGCCAAAGTTACGCTGACCAACGGTGCTACCAACACTTCCCGGTCCACCGTCACCAACGGGTCGGGTGAATACGTGTTTTCGCAAGTCGCGCCGGCGACATATACGTTGACTGTCGAGTCTCCCGGGTTCAAGAAGCTCGAACATCCGGGCGTCATTGTGAACACTCAGGGATTCTTGACCATCGATCTCAAAATGGAAGTCGGCGAAGTCAGTAGCAGCGTGCAAGTGACCGCCGAAGTTCCACTCATCGAGAGCTCTAACGCCTCGAACGGCCAGGTCCTTGACACGCAGAAATTGACCGATCTGCCCAACCTCGGCCGGAACCCGTTCCTAATGTCAAAGCTATCGGCCAACGTCACTCCCGTCGGAGACCCCCGGTTCAATCGCTTTCAGGACCAGAGCGGTTCCTCGGCGATCTCGATATCGGGGGGGCCCGTACGGGGAAACAACTACCTGGTCGACGGAATCCCGATCACCGATTCGACCAACCGTGCGGTGATCATTCCATCCATCGAATCGACGCAGGAAATGAAACTGCAGACCGAAACGTATGATGCGACCATGGGCCGCACCGGCGGTGGCGTGTTTAACACGACTCTCAAGTCAGGGGGCAACGACTTGCACGGTTCCCTGTTCGGCTATACCCGCCAAAGCGACTGGCTCGCGAATCAGTACTTTCGTAATGCCACAGGCCAGCCACGTCCCGACACTCCGCAATATCAGTGGGGCGGGTCCTTGGGTGGGCCCGTGGTGATTCCGAAACTCTATAACGGCAAAGACAAGACTTTCTTTTATGTCGTGGCAGAGAGCTATCGCCAGAAATCGCCGTTGTCTGATCAGTACGCGCTTCCCACTACTCTAGAGAGGACTGGCGATTATTCGCAGAGTTCTGCAACGATCTTTGACCCCACCTCGACCCACGCGTGCACGCCATCGGACAATTGTCCGGCGGGAGTGACCGTTGCTCGTAGCCCGTTTGCCGGGAACGCGATTCCGAAGTCGCAGATCAATCTCGTAGGGGCTGCAATTCTGGGGTACCTGCCTCTGCCCACGCGCACAGCCAAGACCGACAGCTACAACTTCACCGGTGTGGATACGCTCACGGATCGCGCAGATGAATACACCGCCAAGGTGGACGAGACTATCGCCAGTTGGTGGCGTGTGAATGCGTATTACATGCATTACAAAAGCCGCGAGCCTGGCGGCAACAGTCTGGGCACTCTGCCTGGAGGCAGCGGCAACGGCCCGTACCTGCTCTACCGCAAAGTTGATGCCACTGGTGCGAACAGCATCATGACGCTTAACCCCACCACCGTTCTCACTGTGCGTTACGGCTTCAACCGCTTCCCGAATTTCACCGAGGGCATTAGCTACGGATTTAACCCGTCCACACTGGGCTTGCCAGCGAGTTATGCAAGCCAGATCCAGGCATCTTATTTTCCGGAGATCGACTTGCTGAACAACAAAATCAGCTCCACGTCGCCCAGCATTTCTGTGTTCTCCTCGAAGAACCTGTCGGGTAGCGTCTCGAAATACGTGGGACGCCACAACATCAGCGCCGGCATCGATTACCGTTTGATCCATACGGACTTCACCAGTCTGAGTTTCGCCGCGGGCGATTTCGCCTTCAACGGCGTATTCACTCGCCAATTTCCAACTCTCACCAACGGCACTGGTGCCGATTTCGCCGATCTGTTGTTAGGCATTCCCTCGAGCGGTTCGGTAAACACCACTACGAAGCTCTACGATTATGTCCGTTACTACTCGGGCTATTTCCAGGACGATATTCGCGTCAACAGCAAGCTGACCGTGAACCTGGGAATCCGTTACGAGTACGAGACCGGCCTGGCGGAAAACAGCAACAATCTGGTGGTTGGGTTCAACCAGACCGCGCTGAACCCGCTGACCGCGAATCTCACGGGAGTGACGCCGCGGGGTACGTTGCAATACGCGGGCGTCGGCGGCAATCCGACCTCCTGTTGTGCGCCGACGACGACGAAGTTCGGTCCGCGCATCGGAGTTGCCTATCAGTTGAATGGCAAGACCACAGTGCGGGCGGGCTGGGGTATTTTCTACGCCCCGACCATCTTCTCCACCGACGCCAGCATCGCGCCCGGCTACACACAATCGACGCCATACGTAGCGAGCAATGATGGCAACGCGACCGCCGCCAACTCGCTGACCAACCCGTTTCCGAACGGCATTCTGCAGCCGGTGGGACACACGCTCGGCGCGCTCACCGCGATCGGCTCCACTTTTAACTATCTCGACCAGAACCGCTCGGCCGGCCGCGTGCAGCAGTTCTCAGTCGATATCCAGCGCCAGTTGCCGGGCGGGATCGCGCTCGAAGTCGGCTACGTCGGATCCCGTTCCAGCCATCTGCAGCCATCGCCTACCGGCAATGGCAACATGAATATCAACCAGGTGCCCGATAGCTACCTGTCGATGGGCTCGAAGCTCAATGCAGCCGTGGCCAACCCGTTTTATGGTCACGGTGGTACCGGTGTCATCGGCAATGCGACAGTCGCTCAGGCGCAGTTGCTCATGCCATTCCCCGAATACAGCACTATCGGCGAAGTAACCAACCCCAGCAGCGCTCAATACGATTCCATGGTAATCACGGCCCAGAAGCGCCTGTCGGCCGGCATCACGTTTCTGAGTACGCTCACTTGGTCCAAAAACATCGATAACGAGTTTGGGAACGGGACCTCAAACGCATTCAACGGATTCTCCGGGCCTTCGCCGCCATCCCAGCCGCAGGACTATTACAACCTGCAGAACGAAAGGTCGCTGGCATCGGTGAACACTCCGCTCCGGTTTACGGGAGGCTGGTCGTATTTCCTTCCGTTCGGACAAGGGAAACATTTCCTAAACCAGAACAAGCTAGTGGACTATCTGGTCGGTGGCTGGGCCGTGAACGGAACCTCCATCTACCAGACTGGCTTCCCGCTGTTTGTTTTCCAGCAGAACTTGAATTCGGTGATCGGTACCGGCGAGCAGCGTCCCAATGCCACCGGCATCAGCCCGGAAATGTCAGGCAGCGTCGAGCAGCGTCTGAACGGGTACATCAATCCGGCCGCGTTTGCGCAGGCCCCGGCGTTTACTTTCGGCAACCTGGCCCGCTCCCTCCCCTACCGCGGTCCGGGAATGGCCAACTGGGATCTCTCTGTGTTTAAGGACTTCACGATTCGCGAGCGGCTCAAGGGACAGTTCCGGGCCGAGGCCTTGAACGCGATGAATACGCCCCTGTTTTCGAACCCCAATACTCAATTTGCCCCAAACAGCAGCTCGTTCGGGAAAATCACATATCAGGCCAACCTCCCGCGCCAAGTCCAACTTGGCGTTTACTTCCACTTCTGATGGCCCGGGGGCGGGCTGAACTTGAGCGGTTTCGGCCTGCCCCGTTTCTACCGGCCCTGTCCTCCCGTATAATTGTGAACAAGCCTCGTGGCTTGCTGTCTCCCCGGTCGAGAAATGCTCTGTTGGCCCAGTTGCGTATTGCTCACTACGGCCATGGCCCTAATGGCCGGCGCGAACACTCGAGTCCCCCCGAAGCTCACCATAGTTCTGGACTTTCAGGAAGCGCGCTCCGATCTCACCATCACCGCTATGGAGCGCGAAACGGAAGGGATTTTGAAGTCGTCGGGTGTGAACCTCGATTGGCGTTTGGCGTCGGATGCGTCGCGGGAAAGCTTCGACGATCTGGTGGTCGTCCAGTTCAAAGGAGCGTGCAAGGTCGAGCCCGTCCCCTATGTTTACGACGAACTCGGCCCGATGGCTTTTACGTACTCTAGCGACGGCAATGTGCAGCCGTTTACCCGGGTCTTGTGCGATAAGGTGGCCGCATCCGTGCGGTCGGCGATGTGGGGCGGCGATTTTCAAAGGGCGGACCTGCTTTTCGGGCGTGCTCTGGGGCGTGTCCTGGCGCACGAATTGGTCCATATGTTGACACGCTCCATCCGGCATGGCAGGGAGGGGGTACAACGTCCGGCGCTTTCAGGCCGGGAACTGATCTCCGAGTCACTACTCCTTAGCTCTGCTGACATAGCCCGTCTGCGCGAACTACAGAAGCCCCGGCACTAGCGGAATCGTGGGGCCTCGGCAAGACCGAGTTTCCGGACCTCTGCGACTGGTCCATGGGATGGACGCTTTATAAGCTTCCAGTTCAACCAACTCACGGTTGGCGGAGTGTTTTCTGTTTTGCCAGGCGATAGCGTGGCTTCAGACGGTGCCCGCAGTCCAGTCGAAGTTCTTCGCACTCCCAAGCAGTTTTCGGCGCGGAACGTTGTCTCCAGACAGCCGGTTTATCGCCTACACCTCGAACGAATCGGGAAGATACCAAGTTTATATCCGGACGAGGGAGGCACCTGGCGCCAGTCCGAAGCAGATTTCTCCCCAAGGAGGGTCTTCTGCCATTTGGCGCCGGGACGGCAAGGAGCTTTACTATGCGGCACCGGACCAGTCGGTGATGGTGGCCGAGGTCAGCCCTACGACGGGCCTTCCGGCAGGACAGCAACGTGCTCTTCCGTCCGCCGCCCGGAAAGTTTAACGGTTTTACGGTCAGCCGGGACGGCGAGCGGATCCTGATGGAGGCGACCCAACCGCAACTGCGGCAGCTCACAATTCTCGATCGCCAGGGGAAGATGGTGAAAAGTGTCGGCACGCCGGGATTCTACTTTGAACCTAAGTTCTCGCCTGACGGCGGTCGCGTCGTAGCTCAGAGAAGAGACCCCAAGACTGGCGATACGACATATGGACGTTCGATGTGGCAACGGGAAAAGGGTATGCGGTCACAAGCGATTTCTGGCCGGACTCCGCGCCGGAGTGGTCCCCGGATAGCAAGCAAGTGGCGTATGTATCCAATCGCGATGGTTACAACTACATCTATCGAAAAAGCTGGGATGGAACGGGCGAAGAAGGGCTTGGGTTCCGCTACACCCCAGGTGCGGGCATGGAACTTCACGACTGGTCGCCCGATGGGAAGATTATCACGTTTTCCACAGGAGCGCTTTTCGCTGGTGCCGGTCCAAGCCAAGGAGAGCGCGCTGGACCGGAAAGCGATTGAGTGGCTTCGTGACGAGAATGAAAACTGGCAGGGCAGATTTTCACCAGATATGCGGTACATGGCGTATTTGTCTGACGAAACCGATGTGGACTCGATGGAGCTTTATGTGCGCGCGTTCGATATTGCCAAGCCCGAAGCGCCGGGATCTGGCGCGCCTGTGCGAGTGTCCAAGAGCGGTGCGCGAGGAATGACCAATTGGCGAGCCGACGGGAAAGAATTGTACTTTCTGAATCGCGATTGGGAAGTGGTAGCCGTGGACGTCAGCACAACTCCAGCGTTCCTATTGGGCGCGTCCAAGGTACTTTTCAAGCTGCCTTCGACGATGCCGGGAGATCCGGACCAGTGGAAACGATACCTTTTTAATGACAGATCGAGCCGAGCTTCCCAGCGCCCCTCGACCGCATCAGTGACCCACAGATTCCTCCGGCAAGGCTTTTTAGAGAGGGGGACGAAACGCAAGAACAAGCCGTGCGTCAGCTGTCTGAATACGCTGCCATTTGTACTCCCCGCGCAAGGCACATACGGCAACCTGGGAAAAGGCGCGCTGCGTGGACCCAACATGATCGATTATGATGGCGCGTTATCGAAAGAGATTCCATTGCGCGGGGAGCGCCTGCATCTCCAGTTTCGCGCCGAATATTTCAATCTGTTCAACCGTGTCAATCTCTTGAAGCCCGGACGGAGCGCTTCCGATACCAGCGGCACCAGTGTCGTGCAACATACGCCGAACCTGTCGAACGCCGGGTTCGGACAGATCACGGCCGACCTCGCTCCGCGCATCGGCCAGCTCGCGTTGAAGCTGGTCTTCTAGTGCGTCGGCGGCTCTTCGGGCTCCTCGCCGTGCTCCCCATTCACGCGCAGGATACCTGAAGAGTCGCCGAGCCGGTTTTTCCGCGGAGCTGCGTCTCGGAGCTGGACGAGGCTCAGCCGGAGACACACCGCATTCACCTCGACATGCCCAATGCCATTCAGTGGCTCGTCTCGCACGCGGATGTTACCGAAGTGATGGCGCACCTTCGAACTCCTGCGCCGGTAAGTTCGCGCCCATGCCGCAGTAAGCGGGAACTGACCAGGCCGCATTCGGTCTCCAGCTCAGTTGTTTACACTTTTGGCGCAGATTCTGTGTTCCGTGACTTTCCCGCGAGAGTCACAAGGTGTCAGAGCTAGTTTCCACTAACGGGGAACAGCCGCATACCTGTGTTGCTGAGGAGCACAAATGAGACGACGATCAGTAAAAACGAATGTACGGGGATATGGCCTTGCAAGGAGGAAAAACGATTTCAAAGGGTGGGCTTGCACTGCGGTCCTGCTCGCAGTCTTCGCGAGCGGCTCTCAGGCGCAGAGCACGACTCAGTTCGCGTCGGGGCTGACCGCGCCACAAGCCGGCGTGATTTTATCCGGCGCCGCCGTTAATCCAGCCACCGGTAAACCCTTCCGGCATTTGTGGTCGGCGGACGCAACCAACGGCCTGTGTCGGCTGGATCCCGACCTGGATACAGCCGGCGCTCACAGTATTAATCCGGCGAGCTGCCTGAAGACGATCTTGCTGAACACGGTCGCTCTTAACGCCGGGGACCTGAACTTTGATCCAGCCACCAATAACCTATACGCGGTCGATTTACAGGGCAGAAGCCTCGGGATCTTTCGCCTGCACTTTATTCCTGCGGGCGATAGCGGCCAGGGCCTGATGGACAGCACGCACCAGGAGGTGCTCGGCGGACAAGCGGGAATCGGAGGCGGGTGCGGGATTGGTCTCAATCAGCCCCAACACGCGGCGCTGGGGCCGGACGCGAATCTGTACATCGGCTTTAAGCGAAATGGAAACATCATGCGAATTGTCGCGCCGCAGACCGAGCCGCTGCCTTGCGGAAACGTGCAGGGCCAGGTAGCGACCACGCCGGACCTGAAGATCGACAACGGCCTGGCCTGGGTGGGGCCCGATCTGTTCGGCACAGACGGGCGTGGCGCCATGCGCATTCCCAACGCGGCGCAGTGTTTCACGCCCCAAAACGGCTTTGTTTCGTGCACGGCGCTCCCCACGTTGGGCGGAATTCCCGCCGGGCCAACCATGATCAGCGATCAGATTTATCCTGCGACCGTCGGCGCCAATATCTATTTTTCGGAAACCACGAGCGTTACGCGATACGCGTTCGCCTCGGTCCAGATCACGTTGAATTACGGCGGATTCGGCCTTTCGTTTGTGAGCGCGCTGGCCGCCGATGCATCCGTTGCCGGCGCCACAGTACTGTATGTCGGGGACGATCCGACCAATGGGTTAACTCCCGGATCTGGACGGTGGTTTCGGGTCACTCCGGCAGCTCCCGCGCCGGCGCCCCCTGGAACGCCGACGGGAGTGACGGCCGTGAGTGGCGATACGACCGCCGCCCTCAGTTGGAGCCCGGCGCCTGATGGGCAACCCGTCACGAGCTACCAGGTCCACAATTCATTCACTTCCAATGGCGTCGCAGCGCCCGACGTAGTGGTTACCGCGCCGGCAGGAGCCACGACCGTGCCGACCTCCGTCACGATCACCGGCTTGACGGACGGCGTCACATACCAGTTTCAAGTCCTGGCCAGCAACGCGCTGGGCTCCAGCGCGTTGTCGGCGCCGAGTAATTCGGTGACCCCTTTCGCCGTCACGGTTCCCGGCGCCCCAACCGGGGTCAATGCCCTTACCAGCAATGCGCAGGCACTGCTGGTATGGACGGCCCCTGCTTCCGACGGCCATTCCGCGATTACCAGCTACACGGTAAGCGCCTTCGTGGGCGGCGTCGCAACTGGGATTACGGCCACCGCGCCAGGCAACGCGACAGGCGCAACGGTCACCGGACTTACCAATGGCATCACCTATACGTTTACCGTTCACGCGACGAACGCGATCGGCAACAGCGCCGAATCCGCGCCTTCCAATGCGGTGACGCCCGTCGCCCAACAATCGTTCGTGCCGGATATGTCGCTGACGATGAGCGGACCCGCTTCGGCCGGATTCCTTTCCAACGCGAGCTATGTTTTGACTGTGGTAAACAACGGGCCGAATACGACCTCAGCCCAGACGGTGGTCACCGATAAGTTCCCGGCTCTGGGGGCGACCTACGTGTCAGCCACGCCCAGCCAGGGCGTGTGCAACGTTTCGGGTAGCACGATAACATGCCAGCTCGGGACAATGGTCGCCAGCGCGAGCGCGAGCGTTACAGTGGTGCTCAACGTCAGCGCTCAGATTATCAACCAGGCGTCGGTGTCGGCCTTCGACGCCGGGGGCGGACTATACACCGACCCGACTCCCGCCAACAACACGGCATCGGTGACGACGGCCGTGGCGATTCCAAGCAGCACGACCGATGTTCAGGTCACCGGCTCCGCTCAGAACGGCGGACCCACCGTGGGCCTCACCGACACCTACACGTGGCAGATCAAGAATGGGAACAACCAGTTAGCGAACGGTGTGACGTTCAGTTCCACGCTGCCGTCATCGCTCAAGTTCGTATCGGTAACGGCTACGGCCGGAGGCATCTGCACCGCGCCGGCTATTGGCTCACTGGGCGGCGTCATCACCTGCAGCACGGCGACGCTACCAGTGGGACAGACCATGGTCGTCACGGTGAGCTTCGCTCCGACACTCACGGGAACGTACGTCACCAGCGGATCGGCAACATTTAATGGAACCGATACCAATCCGGCGAACAACACGTTCTCAGTGACAATCCAAGTGAAGTAGGTGCGCCTTGGGCGCCGGGCAGCCGGCGCCCAAGTTTCGGCACCCCGGCGCTACAATGACAGCTACAGTTCCGCCGGCGTACCGGATCGCCATTCGGACCTCCCCGCCACATCTTGCGCCCGATTTTGGCAGGAATCCGCCCTGATCACGCAGTCAGCTGCGGGTTGACTGCACCTTTACATCAAGTTCATCTTACGCAATAGCGCGTCATAGCGCGGGCCGGCCAAGAATTGGGCGAAGAGAGGCGAGCGCACCAGGAAAATGGTCCAGAATCGATGTTCCGCGGCCGACTCTTCCAACAACTCGAATCCGCGGTCGACGTTTCCGGAGACTACTTCGGCCAAACCCAGAATTACCGAAGCGACGTACTGCCGACTGGAAAGCGCCTCCAGCCGAGCCCGAATCCAAGCCACCTGACCAGATTTCCCTAGGCGCGCATAGACCCCTGCCTGCACTGCCATCATCCAAGCACTATTAGGGTCGGTCTGCAGCCCTTGTTCGAGGGCCGCCTCTGCCTCCTCAAGGGCGCCGCTGCCGGCCAACGCCAGCCCGGCGATCAGGCAAGTGAAAAAGGAGGGCGGAAACATCTCCACGACGGCCCGGCTGCGGTCGAGGGCCTCTGCATCATGCCCGGCCATGTTCAAAGCTAGCACCTCGACGCTGCGGTATAGCGGAGAGAATGGATCCAATTCTGCGGCGCGGCGCGTTTCGACCACGGTCTCTTCCATCCGTCCCAGGGGCATCAAATACCAGGCGCCACGACGATAATGGGCGAGCGGAGACTCGGGATTCAACTCAATCGCTCGGTCGAAGTCGGCGCCAGCTTCCTCCCAGCGGAACTGGCACGGTCCACGGACGAAGCCGCGCGCCACATAACCCTCCGCGCCATTGGGCTCCAACTCGATGGCGCGCTCGGCGGCGGCCAGAGCGTGGGGCACTACTTCGCGCATCGGCTTGGCATCGTAATTGGTTTGATACAGATAAGCTTCCGCCAATCCCGCGTGCGGCGCGGCGTAATTGGGATCCAGCTCAATTGCACGTTCGAAAAATCGGAAGCAGCGGGCAAGACTAGTCGGCGTGTACTGTTGAAAATAATGCCTGCCTTCCAGATAGGCTTGGTAGGCCATTGGGTCGGAAGTCCGCCGGCGCACAATCCGCTGATCTGGACGCGCTAACTTGACCTTCAGCACTTCGACAATCGCCTGCGAGATTTCGTCCTGGATAGCGAAGATGTCGATCATCTGACGGTCAAAGCGATCCGACCACAGGTTGCTCCCGTTAGAAACGGAGATCAATTGAGCGGCGATGCGGACGCGAGTATCTGACCGGCGCACGCTGCCTTCCAAGATGTGGGCGACGCCCAGCGCTTCACCGACGCGTCGTACGTCGTCGTTCTTTCCCTTAAACGCGAACGCCAAGGTGCGCGCCGCCACGCGTAGGCCGGGTAACTGCGTCAAAGCATTCAGAATCTCCTCGGCTAGGCCGTCGCTGAAGTATTCGTTGTCCTGACCGCCACTCAAGTTCGTGAATGGCAGCACCGCAATGGATTGAACCGGAGCGGTCAGGCTGGCGGCTTGTGCGGCCGCTAGCGCGGCTTTCATTTCCGACACAGTCTGGAATCGGTCGGCGGGCGACTTGCGAATGGCGCGCATCACGATCCGCTCCAGCTGTGGTGGCGCATCGAGCGCTGGCGGGTCCTTGTGCAGGATGGCACCCATGGTGGAGGCCGCTGTCGGTCCGCCGAATGCCTTGCGTCCACCGAACAGCTCGTAAAGAACTAGGCCGAACGAGAAGATGTCCGAACGTTCGTCAGTTGGCTTGCCTTCTAACCGCTCCGGAGACATGTAGGCCACAGTACCGAAAACCGTTCCCCCTTGGCTGGCCGTTGCCGAGTCCTCCGGTTCCGCTGCCATCATCTTGGCTAGTCCGAAGTCAAGCAGTTTTACGCCCGCTTTCGTGACCAGAATGTTGGCGGGTTTCAGATCGCGGTGAATGACGCGCCCGCGGTGCGCCGCCTCGAGCGCGTCGCCAATCTGAATCGCCAAGTGCACGGCCTCTTGAACGGGCAAGGGACCCCTGAGCGGCGTGCCCTCCACATATTCCATCACCAGGTAATCGGGGCCGATATCGTACAACGTGCAGATGTGAGGATGGTTGAGGGCCGCAATGCTGCGCGCTTCCCGGTCGAAGCGTTGCATATGCTCGGGATGCATGGTTTTGATGGCCACCGTGCGGCCTAGCCGCGTGTCAATTGCCTTGTAGACTTCACCCATTCCTCCCGCGCCCAAAAAGGCCAGGATTTCGTACGGACCGAGACGCGTCTGAGGCTCAAGCGTCATGGGACTTCGCTCGAAGTCATTTTACTAGGCATCGTACTGCCCACGGGTCAGAAGTGGGCCCGCTCTGGCCGTGGAGCGATATCACGAGGCAACGCCGAGCTACTGCGGCTACGGATTCTATCGCCCTGACTCGAAGAACTCGCCGCGGCCTTCCGCCTGCGAGTACGCCCGGTTCTTAATTTTGACCCAACTGGTGGCGCCGGACTCGTGGCGACCGTTCGCCAGCTTCGCCACGATCCCTTCCAGGTCTTGTTCACACGCGGCTTTGAACAGATCCACGCCACGGGCTTCGATGTGATCAACGAATAACAGCGGCGGCGGGACCAAGCTCCGCAGCATTCGCTTCCGTTCGAGCAGAGGCAGCCCCCGCAGGTCTCGGCCGTTCAGCCACATCAAATCGAACGCGCAGTAGGTCGGCGGCATGCGCCGGCGCATCAGCTCATAGAACTGCGGCTTGCCATCCGGCCCCATGCACACGATTTCGCCATCGAGAACGGCTG
>CAZKQQ010000165.1:0-15044 GCA_964554945.1 uncultured Solibacteraceae bacterium
GAGACGCTGGTCGAGATCACGCTCCCCAAGGACGCGAACATCCACGCCCGCGAGTATCAGCTCTACCTGCCCAGCAAGGATGAGCTCCAGCAGAAGCTCATGGAGTGGGTGGGAGAACAGGGTCGGGCATGAGTAAGAGCACGGCGAGAAAGACAGGATGGGAGAATCGGTCGCTCGGTGATCCGCTACCTGTTCTCAGGCTTCTAAAAGTACCTCTATCCGCAAAACGCGTGAGGGCTTTCCGCCGTCCCCGCATTTGCAAATGTTTTCTAACCCTCGAAGGCCTCTTGATTTACACCACAACACCGCGCTCTCCAAACGCCTCGAAATTTGCGCGTCCGCTCCATAATGGAAATAGGAGGAGGATGTCTTTGAATTCCCCCACGCGCCAACTGGAGTCGATCCTCGAGAGCGACTTGTCAGGAGTGCGGCTTAAACTGGACCATTGCCTTCCCCTTCGATCGAAGCGGAGTTGCCCAGATAAACTCCGTCTTTTCAATGAATCGCTGCGGACATTCCGCAACGATCGTTGCGGAAACAGAGGCAATGGACAGCCGGCCAAGGGAGGGGCCGGCTCGAAATGGGTTCGTTTCGCAGATTTCGCCGGGCGCGCGTGATCGGTCTCATTTCGCTCCCCGCCGTAGCCGAAAAACCCGCCGCCGGTGCTATAATGAATTCTTCCGCCCGGCATCGTGGTTTCCGTTATGTTCCTCAGTATCAAAGAGATGGAGCTGCGAAAGATTCGCTTCGACGAAACTTTCCAGCCGGGACAAATTGATTTTTCGGGCGAGGATCTCGTGCAGGCTTCCCCGCTGCGCGTTACCGGATCTGCCGAACTATTGGCACACACCGGCGGAGAAGTCCGGGTCCAGGGAAAATACACGGTGGATCTGGCGGCGGAATGTGACCGCTGTCTGGCGCAGGCACGATTCCCGCTCGACACGGGGTTCGACTTGTTTTACCGGCCGATGACCGACATCGCACGCGATGAAGAAGTGGAGATTGACGAGGGCGAAACCGAGCTCGGCTTTTACGAAGGCGCCGGCATGGAGCTGGAGGATATCCTCCGCGAACAGGTCTTGTTAGCCCTGCCCATGCAGCGTGTCTGCAGTGAGGCGTGCAAAGGGATCTGCCCGGTTTGTGGCAAGAACCGCAACGAAACGGCGTGCGACTGCAAAGTCGAAAGCGCCGACGGCCGTTGGGGTGCTTTGCGAAACCTCGAACTCTGATTATTAATTTTCGATAAGATAGAATCCCGGGCAAGACGGGAAGAGACTGAAGGAAGAAATATGCCGAATCCGAAACGCAGACACTCCAAAGAGCGGACCAGCACCCGCCGCGCGCACGATGCCCTGAAGCCCGCCGGCCTTTCCGAGTGTCCCAACTGTCACGAGCCCAAGCTGCCGCACCGCGTATGCCCGCACTGCGGCCAGTATAAAGGGCGCGAAGTTGTCGAGGTCGAACAGGAGTAAGCTAGATAGTCCAAATGCTGACCATTGCCGTAGACGCAATGGGCGGAGACCACGCGCCCAAATCCGAGGTCGAAGGCGCGGTTCGCGCCGCCAGCACCTTGGGAGTCAAGGTGATTCTGGTGGGCCAGCAGGAGGTTGTCCGGCACGAACTGGCGCAGCATAGGGATGCGGGCGGCCTCCCCATCGAGATCGTCCACGCCAGCGAAATCATCACCATGACCGATAGCGTCGATGCCATCCGTACCAAGCGCGACAGCTCCGTTCATGTTGCGGCGCGGTTGGTGCGCAAGGGAGTCGCCGCCGGCTTTGTCTCGGCGGGTAACACTGGCGCGGTGATGGCGACCGCCAAGATGATCCACGGACTGGTGAAAGGAGTCGACCGCCCGGCTCTGGCCGGTGTGCTGCCGACCATCGCCGGCGTCGATAAACCGGTGGTCGTCGTCGACGTCGGTGCTAACGTGAACTGCTCGCCCACCATGGTCGCCCAGTTCGCCGTCATGGGCGAGATTTATTCCCGCATCATCTTGCGCCGGCCCAAACCGCGCGTCGGCATTCTGTCCATCGGCGAGGAAGACCACAAAGGCAACGAATTGACCCGCGCTGCCATGCGCCTGCTGAAGGAACTGAACCTGAATTTCATCGGTAACGTAGAAGGACGGGATATCTACACCGGCCAGGTGGACGTGATCGTCTGTGATGGGTTCGTCGGTAACGTCGCGCTCAAGGTGAGCGAAGGCTTGGTCGAGATGGTGAAACACCTGTTGCAGGAGTCCCTCGAAGCCACCATCACCCGCAAGATCGGATACGTGCTCTCCAAAACGGCGTTTAGCGACTTCAAAAAACGCGTTGATTACTCGGAGTACGGTGGCGCTCCCCTGCTGGGAGTGCGCGGCGTTTGCATTATTTGCCACGGCCGCTCCAACGCCAACGCGATCAAGAACGCGATCCGGGTGGCGGCGGAATTTTCCGAAGGCCGGATCAACCAGCGGATTGAAGAAGAGCTTCGGTCCTCGGCCGGCGATAAAATAGTCATTCAGGCGAACTGACCGGGTTCCGACTTAAATAAGTGAAGCCGCAGGGCATTTCGAGCGTCTAATTCGGAGGAGGCGGAGGAAATCAGCGTGAGGATAGGCCATGCAGTCCAAATCGGCTTTTCCTTGCTGGTGGTGTCGTGCGCTTTCTCTCAGGGAATCGGCAGCAACCAGGTCAAGTGGAGCCTGGCGGTGGAACCCGCTTCGGCTGCACCCGGTGCCAAGGTCCTCGCTCGCATGACCGGCCAGATCGATCCCGGCTGGCACCTCTATTCCCTCTCCACCCCCGGCGCCATTCCCACCACGATTCAGGTCGCGCCGAATCCAGCCATCGATGCGAAGTTCCGCGCGCTGCAGCCGCCGCCGCGCAAGGCCTTCGATCCCAACTTTCAAGCCGCCACCGAGACGTTCGAAAAGCAGGTCACTTTCCTGGTGGAGCTCGATACCAGGAAGGACGCCCCGAAAGGACCGGCAGAACTGTCCGTCACCGCGCGTTATCAAACCTGCAACGACAAAGTCTGTATCCCGCCGGTGAAGCGCACCGCGACCGCCATTCTGACCATTGATCCCGCGGCGCCCGCGGCGGCCGCCGCAATCCCCTCCGGATACGCCGAGCCGGCGCCAAATGGCGCTCCCAATGCCGTTGTCGAAGCGAGCGCGCCCGCGTCGCAGAGCCAGGATCAAGGATGGTTGACGTTCCTGCTGGTCGCCTTCGGCTTTGGCCTCGCCACCATCTTCACGCCTTGCGTTTTTCCGATGATCCCGATCACCATGTCGTACTTCCTGAATCAGCAGTCGGGCGAACGGCGCGACGCGGTGACTCAAGCGGTGGTGTTTTGTCTCGGCATCATCGTCCTGTTCTCCGGTCTCGGCCTGCTGCTCACGGCGGTCGTGGGGCCGTTCGGTATCGTGCAACTCGGGGCCAATCCGTGGGTCAACGGTTTTATTGCAGCGTTGTTTCTGGCTTTCGGTCTGAGTTTGCTCGGAGCGTTCGAGATCACCGTGCCTTCATCTGTGTTGACGCGCCTCAACCAGTCGTCCGGCAAAGGCGGCTTTGCGGGCACGCTCGTCATGGGGCTCACGTTTTCACTCGCCTCCTTTGCGTGCGTGGGGCCGTTCGTGGGAACGCTGCTGGCGGCCTCTGTCGGCGGAAGTATGGCGCGGCCCGTCGCCGGCATGGTGACTTTCGCGGCCGGATTGGCCCTGCCGTTTTTCCTGCTGGCGTTGTTCCCGTCTTACCTGAAGCGCCTTCCCAAAAGCGGGGGCTGGCTGGCGCGCATCAAGGTGGTCATGGGATTCGTCATCCTCGGCGCGAGCCTCAAGTATTTGAGCAGCGTCGACCAGGTGCTCGGATGGGGCGCTCTCACACGCGACCGTTTTCTTTCGGCGTGGATTGTGCTGGCGGCGATCGCCGGCCTCTACCTGCTCGGTTTCGTGCGCCTCGAAGGCATCAAATCCGATGAGCCGGTGGGCCTCGGCCGCCTGCTCACCGGCATGGCCTTTCTGGTGTTCGCCCTGAGCCTGACACCCGGCATGTTCGGATCGAGCCTGGGTTACCTGGATTCCTATGTTCCCGCGGCCGAAGCGGGAGCGGGCGGCGCCCGCGCGGCTGCCACAGGCCTCACCTGGAAGAAGAATCAATATCGCGAAGCTCTCGACGAAGCGAAGCGCGATGGCAAGCTGGTGTTCGTTAACTTCACCGGCATCGCCTGCGCCAACTGCCATTGGATGGAATCCAACATGTTCCCGCGCCCGGAGATAGCCGGCGTGCTGAAGGATTTCGTGCTGGTGGACTTATTCACCGACACCGATGATAAAGCCGCCGACGAAAACCAGAAGCTTGAGCTTGCGAAGTTCAACACCATCGCGAGCCCGTTCTATGCCATTATGGACGCGAACGAAAAAGTGATCGCCACATTTCCGGGGCGCACCACCAATCCCCAGGAATACCTGACGTTCCTCAAATCGGCTGCGAGTTCGAAGTCCGCCGCCGCGCCCCGTATAGCCACGCCAGCACAGCCAGCCACGAAAGAAAGCTGATCAGCGCGCCCGTCTGAAACCAGGTAGAACGGTAGCGAAGCACCAGGTCGTGGCTGCCCGCGGGAACGATTACGCCCATCAGCGCGAGATCGGCAGGAACGACCTGAACCGCCTTGCCATCGACGTCGGCTCGCCATCCCGGGAAATAGGGTACGGCTACGCGGAAGAACGTGGGATGGTCGGCTTCATAGTGGGCTCGGTAGGAATCGCCGGTGTATTCAGTAATCCGTGCCCGCGCGCCGCCGTTTTGGGGCATGGGAGCGGTCAGTCCTTCGGCATAGCTTTCTGCCTCCGGATTGAGAGAGACCAATTGCGCTTCGCTGACGCTGGGTGCCGGCAATACACTCGCGGGCGCGTAGATCCGCGGCAGCGCCGACGCGTTCGGCGCCAGACTGCCGTTGGAGGCGTTCAGCTTTACCGTGACCGCCAGGGCGTCGAGAAGTTTCGGATTCTGATTCGCGGCGGCGATATATTGCGCGTAGCGCGCCAGTTGCAGCGGGTTATATCCGAACGTCGCTTCCACCCGGCTGTTCAACGTGCCATCGAGCGGACCGAAGGCCGGCGAAGCGAATGGCGCCCAAATCCGGTGCGGCGGCCCGCTCAGAAAAGGCGCGACTGCCGCACGAAAATGGTCTTGGCCGTCGCCATAGCGCTCCGCCCACGATCCGCGCGCGTAGGCCAGGTTGTTGCGGTCCATGTTCCAATACCACAAATCCACACCCACAATCGCCAGCACCGCCGCCGCCAGCCACGGCGAGGGAACGCGCTGCCGGACAATCTCGATGCCGGCCCCGGCCAGCAAGGCCAATCCGAGCGCTGCCACAAACCAGATATGGATAGGCGCGCGCACACTGCGAAAACCCGGCAATTCCGCGATCAGGGAATAAAATCCGCCCGGCGGCCCGAAGGCGTACCAAACTCCAGGAACGATCAGCGCCAGCCCATACCACCGCGGCGTGGAAGTAGTCAGCCCGAGCAGCGCCAGCGGAATCAGCAGGATGCCTTCATAGAGAAAGAACTGGGTCACGTCCTGCGGGCCGGTATAGTTCTCGTTCTCCACGGCGCCGTAATGATCCGGGCTGACAAGGGTGAGCAGCGCGCCGGGCACCAGCCGTGCTCCGGAATCGCGGCGATAGTCCGCCCCGGCGCGGATCGATTGCGACGTCAACTCCAGACCCGGGAGCGTCATCACAGCGGACAGCAACACGGCTCCAGCGGCGGCGCAAACCAGCGCCTGAAACTGCCCGCGAACTGATCCCCGTCGCACGACCCAATCCGCCAAAAGGGCGCACGCCAGCGCGAACAGAGCGTAGAGGGCGGTCTGAAAGTGCCCGGCCAACACGGTTAAGCCGGAAACGATGGCAAGCCCCGGCAGCCATCGCAAAGAGCGCGCCGCCCGTAACCCGGTCCACAGCAGCCAGGGCAGAAGGGCCGCTGCCTGAAAAATTCCGGTATGCGAACTGTGACCGGCGAAGAAGCCGGAGAACGCGAAGAACGTCCCCGTGACGACCGCGCCGATGCGGCTGCGAAGCAGATCGCGGCCGAGCAGATAGCCTCCCGCCAAGGCCAGGAAAGCATGCAGCGCGATCTCCCACAGCAAGCTCGCGGGCGTCACGCCGAGCAAGAAGAAGGGCCAGTTCAGCGGATACCACGCGCCTACCTGTGGATCGGCCAGAAACGGCATGCCGGAGAACAGATGCGGCGTCCAGAAGGCCAGCTTGCCGCCGCGCAGCATGTCGGCGAAATACTTCTGAGCCGGATAGAATTCGTCAGCCGCGTCCCATTGGATGGAAGTGGCGGCATCCAAGAGAGGCTGGGCATAGAACAACAGGACCGCGACAGCAAAAGCCACTATGAGGAGGCGATCCGATGCCAGCCGATTCCACAGGGCGGGCACTGGTTCGGCAGCCGCCGGCTCGGGACGGCGCGGCTTTCGGACGCGGCTCTTGGCGGGCATGCGGCTCATTGTAACAAGTGGGTAATCCGGGGCCGCCAAGGCTGTTTGCGTTACTTTACAGTGCCGAATTCCACCGAAGATTCGCCGGTGTACTTGTGGTAATTGCGGAAGTCGATTGTGTTGCGGCTGCAATACTGAGTGCCGCGCTGGCAGCTCAGGGTCTCGGAATGCACCGGCAGCAGGAACTGCTGCGTGCCGCCGAGCCGCACGTATTGGTAGTCTGTGGCGCTTTCGACGTGATCGGCCGGGAAGTCCTTAGGCAAGCCACGGGCCTCCATCTCGATACGCAAAACGCGCGCCGTGCCCGGGTCGACCCACACCGAACCGGAGTATGCCGGCGAGTAGGTTTGCGAGCCGAAGTGCAGATCCCAGTGGGAATTCTCGCGCTTGACGTCAAAGCCGTACAACTTCGCGGAGGCGCCGGCGATACGGGATTCACCGCGGAGGTGGAAGTCTGCCGCCGTTGCGGGAGAGAACAGATCGATAAGGACGGTGCCAAATTCGCCCGTAGAGTACGCGCCACCCAATTCGCTCAGCGGCTTGTTGGTCGCTTTTCCGTTGAGCGTGATGTTGCGATAATTCTCGCGGCCGTTCTCGTAGACCACTTCCATGGCAATCACATCCTGCGGGTGCCAGTTGGGCGGCTGGGCATCGCTCATCGAACGCGCCATCATCTCCTGGCAAACATAGTTGGGCAGGGTCTCAGTGAATTCGAGGGCTGCGTCGGCGGCTTTCCGAATCAATGCGTCTTCCTGCCGCACGGGCTGGGCAACCTGATCCTCGGGACGCTCGGCGCGAGGGAGGGATGAAGGAGGCAAGTTCACTGCGGGCAACGACACATTGTTGGATGCCGTCTGCGTGGGAGCGGGCTGCGAGGGCGCGGGTTCCGGCGTGGAACTCTCGCGGCCGGGAGCCGGCTTGCCGCGCTTCAGCGTAGGAGGCCCGGGGTCATTGGGATCGGCGGGCGCAGGCGGAGGCGTTCGATCCGAAACGGTCTTGGGGGCATCTTTCGGCGCGTCCTTCCAGGTGTCGACCACCGGATCTTTGCTGTCTCTGTCATTCTTTGAGGAAGCCGCCGCCGCTTTCTCCCAATACACGTTGACCGCGGTCATCGAGTTGTCGGTCTCTTCGGAGGCCTCGATCGAAAGCTGGTCGCCGGCATTGAACATGGGATTTTTCAAATCCTCGCCGTTCTTGGTGAACTTGGTTTTGCCTGTAACCCGGAATTCCATGACACGGTAGTCATCCAGTTCCAGGCTAATGGACTTGGCGTCCATTTGCTTCACCTTGCCGCGGAAGTTCGGCAATGGCGCCTGTTCTTTCTTCGAATTTTTCGGCTGCTTGCCGCCGCTCCTCGGCATGGGAATGCCGCCACCCGTGCCGGGATAGGGTTGCCCACCCGGATACCCGGGCGGCCGTCCGCCGGGATACCCGAGGGGAGGATATCCTCCCGGATAGCCGATCTGAGCCGCAGCCACACCGGCGGCGGCGAGGCACACAACCAGCAGTTTCATGCTGGAGTGAGAGATGCCGGGCGCGGCTGGTTCGTTACAATTCATTAATCTCTTTAGTTGACTCCGGCGGGGGGCATCCACGACATGCCTCTCCTCAGCTACATTGTAATTGTGAGCGAACGCTCCTTGCTAGTCATCGATTCGGACCCCGCCGTCCACGAACTTCTTGCTGGAGCGTTAAACCGGGAGAACCGAAAGATCCAGAACGTCTATGACGGAAGCGAGGCATTGGCCTATCTGCGCACAAATCCTTGCGATCTAGTTGTAGCGGAGCAAGGCCGAAATGGATTCGATGGCACGAAGCTTCTGCGAAGGATACGGGCTATTCGTCCCGAGGTGAAGATTATCGTTACCGGGGAGCAGGACGCGCGTCGCGCTCTGGATGCGATGCGGGCGAGGGCATACAGTTATTTTCACAAGCCACTGGCCGCCGGGGCGCTGGCGGAGATGGTGCACCAGGCGCTGGAATCGTCTTCCTGGCAGAACGATATCAAAATCTTGTCGGCGCGGCCGGAATGGATCAGCATGGAAGTGCGCTGCAAACTGGACGCGGCGGAGCGCGCGGTACACCTGATCGGCGAACTGGAGATGGGGCTGCCTCAGGAGATCTGGGACGATGTGGCGACCGCGTTTCGCGAGTTGTTGCTGAACGCGATCGAACACGGCGGAAAATCGGATGCCCGCAAGCGGGTTCTGGTCAAGCTGCTCCACACAAAGCGCTCGCTGGTGGTCCACGTGCAAGATCCCGGCAAAGGCTTTTCGCTGGAATCGCTGCAGCATTCCGCGGTGGGCAACCCGGAGGATTCGCCGACTCGTCATGTGGAGATCCGGGCGGAAGCCGGGCAGCGACCGGGAGGATTCGGCATCCTGATGGCGCGGAACCTTGTGGATGAGCTGCTGTACAATGAACGCGGAAACGAAGTGGTGTTCGTGAAGTACCTGGACCGGGAGAAATAGTTACTTCTTCTGTCCGGCCGGCGCGGCCGGTTGGAACAGGCTATCGATGTGCGAGAGCATGGCGTTCCCGTAGAACAGGTCCGAGGTGGTTGCGCCGTATTCAAAACTTTCCCGAATCACTCCATCGCCATCAATCAGGAACACGTACGGCAGATCGAAAGCCTGCTTGCGAATGTAGGCAAAGGCTGCGCGGCCCGCATCCAGCAGGATGGGGTAAGTGACCTTGTGCTCGTCGATAAACTGCTGGACCTGTACCGGAGTGGTAGGCGGGTTTACCACGCCGACAATGACAATGCGGTCCCCGTATTTCTGCTGCACCTGCTTCAGTACGTTGCTGAATGCAAGGCAGTGTGGACAATTCGTGGCCATGAATTCGAGCACCATCGGCTTGCCTTTCCATTCGATGGAGTCGTGATCATGCCCCTTGGCGTCGGGCAGCAAGAACCGCTGCATCGGCCGGTTGATGTCGTTCGCAACCAAGGCAACGGCGGAAATCAAAAGAGCCCATAGAATACGCATTTCACGATTACATTAACACGAAAAAGTCAGGCTCCCTGACGGTCGCAGTTCTGTGCCTCTCACACAGAGGAAGCGAGACCGCGGAGGGAGTCGGTATAGGGGGCGCGGGCGACGCCCTTCTCGGTGATGATGGCGGTGACGTAACGGGCCGGGGTCACATCGAACGCCGGGTTTTCGACCAGGGTGCCGGCGGGCGCTACTGCGTGGCCAAAGACGTGAGTGACCTCGGAGGCGGCGCGCTGCTCGATGGGGATCTGGTCGCCGGAAGAGAGCGTCAGATCCAGCGTGGAAATCGGAGCGGCGACGAAGAACGGCACGTTGTTTTCATGAGCGAGCACGGCGACGCCGTAGGTGCCGATTTTGTTGGCAACATCGCCATTGGCGGCAACGCGGTCGGCGCCGACGAGCACGCAGCCTATGCGGCCGGACTTGAGAAAATGACCGGCCATGTTGTCGGTAATGAGAGTGGTGGGAATGCCGTCCTGCTGGAGCTCCCAGACGGTGAGGCGCGCGCCCTGAAGGAAGGGGCGGGTCTCATCGGCGAACACATCCACCTGTTTGCCTGCCTCGACCGCGGCGCGAATGACTCCGAGGGCGGTGCCATATCCAGCGGTGGCCAGCGCTCCGGCATTGCAGTGGGTGAGCACCGTACGATGGTCGGGCACAAGAACGGCGCCGTTCCGGCCGATGGCGCGGCAGATGGCGATATCCTCCTCGCGGATCAGCCGCGCTTCTTCAATCAGGCATCGACGGATGTCGGCGAGCGGGCGGCCGCTGAGTTTTGTATAGAGGCGGCGCATGCGCTCGATCGCCCAGAAGAGGTTGACCGCGGTCGGACGCGTTCTTGCGAGAGTATCGCAAATGGTTTCGAAACTCGTGTCGAGGTTCTGCGCGGGCGCATGCAGCACGCCGAGCGCGACTCCCATTGCGGCAGCGACACCAATGGCCGGCGCGCCGCGCACGACCATAGAGCGGATGGCGGCGGCAACCTCCTCATAGGTGCGGCAGGTTACGTATGTTTCCTCCGAAGGCAGGCGGGTCTGGTCGATCAGAGCGACGGTGTTATCAATCCACTGGACGGTTTCGATCATAGGCGAGCAATCAATGCCGGAACTGGCTGCGCTGCACGAGCAGCGCGACGAAGAATAGAGCGTTGTAGGAGGCGTGCATGAGCGTAGATGCTTTGGTGGAGCCGGTAAGCTGGCGGACAGCGCCGAACGCGGCGCCGGCCAGGGAGATGAGAACTACGTGGCGCCACGAATTTCCGTATTCCTGAAAATGAAGCAGGCCGAAAGGAATGGCTGCCACCAGAATGCCGCCGGCAACACCAAAGCTTCGCACCAGCAGCGGCTGCAGAAATCCGCGGAAGAACAACTCCTCGAACAGGGGGCCGAGCGTGATTCCGAAGATCGCGACGAGCGCCAGTGAGGTCGGGTCTTCCAACATCTGCGTCATGGGGTTGTCGGTGGCCGGCGTCTGGAGCAACACGCTGATGGCGGAGACTCCGAACGCGGTCACCAGGCCGCCGAGGATCACAATCAGAGCCGGCAGTCGCAGCGCGGTCCAGCCGAGAGAGCGCCAGAAGGGACGGCCGTACTGCCATTTGAAGAGCAGGTACAACGCGGTGAACAACAGCGCATAGCCGAGGAACTGGGCCGGCAGCAGTTCAATCATCCGAACCTTCGGATGGAAATGGAACAGGAACTCGAGGGCTTTGACGAAGCCGACGCCTAGCAGGAGACACGGGATGGCCAGGCCCGCGAAGATGAGGACATCGGTATAGGTCCAGAAGGGATCGCCTCGATCGGGAAGGCGAGGGGGTTCGGGTTGCGGCTCGTCGGGCTGCGGCGGCAATCCAAGCGGTTCGAATGGAGACTGCCCGGTCATGCCTCCCTTTCGATGAGCGCCGCCGCCAGGAGCGGAAGCAAGAGTTCGTGGTGACCCGTGATCGCGTAACCGGCGCCGGAGGCTTGGGCGTGAGGGCGCTCGACCACATTGACGCGCGGCCGGTAATGCTGGAGGAAATCGAAATTGACCGTGGTGAACCGGGTCAACGGATGTCCGAGATTGCGCACAACCGACAGGGCCTTGAGGAAGACTTCCGGCAGCACCACGGCGGATCCACAATTCAAATAGACACCGCCATCGTTCAGATCAGCGACGTACGCGCACAGCAGGCGGAAATCGCGGAGACTCGCCGAGCCAAGCGCGGCGCCGTCGGCGGATGGATGGGTGTGTGGGGTATCGGTGCCGATGGCCACATGAGTGGTGACCGGCGTACCGTGACGGTAGGCTTGCAGCAGCAAGCTCGACTCGGCGTGCTCCACGGCAGCGTACGATTCTAAACAGCGGCCGATGGCTTCTCCGATGCCGAGGCCATCGCGGTCGCCTTCAGAGATGGCGCGGTTCATATCGCGGCCGGTCTCCTCGGCTGAGCCGAAGCGGCCGTCCGGCAGCACGGCTTCGACGTCTTCGCTGGTGTGTCCGGCGCGGGCGATCTCAAAATCGTGGATGGCGGCGGCGCCATTGACGGCGAAAGCGGTCACGTAGCCGCGGCGCATGAGGTCGATCAGCACAGGAGCGAGGCCGCACTTGATGACGTGACCTCCGAGCGCCCAGATGAGGGCGCGCCGCCGCGCGCGGGCCGCGGACACGGCATCAATCACGGCGCGAAACGAATTGCCCGCCAGAATGTGCGGCAATGAATCCAGCCATCCCGCCAGGCCGGCGCCCTTCCGGTAGACTGAGGCGAAATCCGCGGTCTTAACCTTCCCGCCGCGTTCCTCCAAGCCGATGGTTTTGAGGCTCTGGAAATCGAGCGGGCGCTTGGAGTATTTGCTCATGAGGTGGGGAAAGCGCCCTGCATCAGTTTATTATCCCCTAGAACCCGTGGGGGATCCTGTAGTTGACGCCGTAAACGAGAGCGTGCGCCTATCAAACTTTTTCAGAAAGCACCGACTATTGGGCATGCGCCTGATAGAATCACTGTACCGACACGACATCCGGCTCGGATGGCGCCACGCTACTGATCCGACGCTCGCGGGCCACTTGCGGGAAAGGTAACGGAACCGGCACGCGATGAAAATCCTGCTCTATAACCCAGACAACGGCATCACCCAAAACTTCATGCCCCACCTATGGATGTTCCTGCTGCAGGCACTGACGCCCAGCGGCCACGAGGTGGTTTTGATCGACGGCAACACGCAACCGATGAGCGACGCCGAACTGGTCCGTTTCATACTCGACCAAAAAATCGGGCTGGTTGGAATCGGCGCCATGACGCGCATGATCGCCAAAGCGTACCGCGTGGCCGACGCCGTGCGGGCCGCCGGCATCCCGGTGGTGATGGGAGGGCCGCATGTGACGGAGATTCCCGACGAAGCTCTCGGGCGCGACGGCGGACCGCGCCACGCAGACGCCTTGGCTCTCGGTGAAGCGGACGAAACCTGGCCGCGCATCGTGGAGGACGCGGCGCGCGGTGAGCTCAAGGAAGTCTACACTCCGGAGGATCTTTTCGGGCAGGAGAGAAAGCCGAGCTTGCAAGATTATCCGGCTATTCCCTGGGACTCTATCGACCTGCGGCAGTTCAATCGGATTCCCGGCTTCTTCCGGCCTGTGATGCGCCACTTCGGATTCGCGTGGGAGACCTTCCATATCATCCCGATTGAATCGGGCCGAGGTTGTCCGTATGGCTGCGAATTCTGCACAGTTACCGGGTTCTTTGGGGACTCGATCCGGTTCCGGTCGAATCAGAGCATTGTCGAGGAGATGCTCAAGATCAAAGCGCGCGCGCGCAGCACTAGCGGTAAGGCGGCGGTATTCTTCGTCGATGACAACTTTGCAATCAACCGCAAGCGCACCAAGGCGCTGTTGCGCGACATCATCGCGGCGGGAGCGCAGCTTTCGTGGGTGGGGCAGATCAGCGCGAACCTGCTGCAGGATGAGGAACTGCTCGATCTGATCGCCGCTTCGGGCGGGAAATGGATCTTCATTGGGATGGAGTCTCTCGATCCGGCGAACCTGGCCAGCGTGAACAAAAGCTTCAACAAGCCGGCGGACTATGCCGCGGTGCTTCAATCGCTGGCGCGGCGCCACATTTATGCGATCACGTCGTTCATTTTCGGACTGGACAACGATACGCCCGGGGTTGCCGAGCGTACGCTCGCGGAGATGCGCGCATGGCCTCCGGGGCTGCCAGTGTTTGGACAAATCACTCCGTTTCCCGCGACTCCTCTATATGAGCGTCTGCAAAAGGAAGGACGGCTGACGCGGCCGAAGCACTGGCTCGAGTTCGCGCCGTTCCGGATGGCGCATACGCCTCTGAAGATCACGATTTCCGGTGTGCAGGATGAAGTTCGATATGCCTGGACGAACTCGTACAGCCCGGCGGCGATCGAGAGAGCAATCGAATCGATCGCGGACGAGCCGGCTGCGTATAAGATCAGCCACCTGATGTCGCGGCTCTTTTTCCGTGGAATTTATTTTCCGCAAAAAGGAGCATGGAAGTGGTTCAAGCTGGCAATGCAGAACCGGCGCGCGATCGGTCGCGTGATCAAGGACTCATTTACCCGATGGCACGGCGCCGAAAACCCGGCGAGCTGGCGGGACTTCAACGGCTCGCCGGAGCCTGCGCTCCGCGAGCCGGCGGAACAGAGCACCGGAGCGGACTGAATTTTCGGTGCGCCCGATCGCCAGATTTGAGCCGCTTAGAGTGGACAACGACATCCGAGGGTTCACTCGGAAGCAGCTGATGCGACCTTCGGATTCTCGATCATGGCGCGGATTCTGGGGATCAGGGTCAAGGAAGAGAAGGGCTTCCGAATGACAGGCTCGTCTTGCAGTTCCAAGAGCGCAGAGTGTTCAGGGAAGCCCGTCATGAAGACAATCGGCAAGCCGGGTCGAAGGCGGCGGATCTCCCCAGCGGTTTCGGGCCCAGTCATATCCTTCATGACAACGTCCAGAAGGACTAAATCAAACCGAGGGCCGTTCTCCCTCTCCAATATATCGATCGCCGCCCTGCCACCAGTCGCGCTGATTGCCGTGTAGCCGTAACGGTTCAGCATCGCTTGAATCATCGTCAGAACAGCGCTGGTGTCATCGACTACCAGTATCGTCCCCGCGTACGGAGACGGCGTCATGCAGACGGCCCCGCCAAGACGGGCGAAGCCGGCGAGCCCGTAAGCGCGTAACTCCGCGGCAACTCCCGTGCCCGCTGCTCCAACCGGCAACCCTCCAACGCCAAGAGCGCAAGCTGTTGCAGGTCCAGGAACAAACGGGACGGGGGCTGAGCGAACTGCGAATCGGCCAGGAATCTCCGGGCAATTTGGGCGGCCAGCCGGTGCATATCGTCCATCACCGGGTACGTACGCAATATGATCTCCAGATGGCGCTGCGCCGACGAGTGGCAGCATGTAAAACGCGAGTGCCAAGGGTTTACCGGAAGCGTCCCCGCGAACTCGCGATAAAGAGTCCCCTCCGGAGAGGCCAGAACGGTCGAAATGTTGAACCATTACGACTATACGGTCCAAATCTTGGACGTGTATTATGCAAATTC
>CAZKQQ010000166.1:0-15014 GCA_964554945.1 uncultured Solibacteraceae bacterium
GGGTCGTAAGCTGAGGCTCTTCGCCACACATCATAAAAAACATCGACCGTCAGTTCTTCAGCCGTTTCACCGTTCTTGATGATCCTCACCATTAACGTAAAAACGATTCGATGTGTCTGATCATAAAGCGCATGTAGCGCCATTTGATCTCCGGCGGCGATGGACTGAACGAGAGCGACCCAGTCCTTCTCGAATGCGCGAGTTTTCGGATTGTTGCCATAGAGCAGATCGCCCAGCGTCCGCTGCTCAGATGCTCTCTCCACTACTGAGAGCATCTGTTATGCAATGCGTTCTCGTCAAGAGCGAATAATCGACTGCAGGTTCCAATTCACCAAACGTCAAAACCTTCCGTACGGATTTGTGCCGGCCGTCGCGAAGTACACTTTCCTGATTAACTGATTTAAATTCAGCAACTTCCTGGCCGATTTTCCTCATCGCGCACGGCCAGGCTGGAGTACGTCAGCTAAACCGGTGCCACGTCGAAAAGACCGTGGAAACCTAAATCCACATTTCCATAACTGGCGTTATTCAAGCGGGTGCCGAACTCCCGATTATGAAAAAGGATGCAGATCTCATACCTGCGGACAAAACGAGACGGAAGCTGATGCGTGCAGTAGTGAATCGGCCTTTACATCTTGACCAGACACCGCGCGAAGCAGAAGTATTACTCCTCATTGCTCGGGGACTCACCAGCAAAAAGATCGGCTGGTTCTTTTGCAACGCACTCGGGACACCCTGCAACGGGAACTTCTCATGAAGAACGGAGAGATCTCGGAACTAACGAACGACTCATCGCGAGTCGGCACGCCTTGCGGCGCCGCGAAGAACATCTGGCCGAGAGCGAGCGAATCAGCCAGACGGGGTCTTGCGCCTGGAATTCCAGTACAGGCGAACTCGTGTGGTCTAAAGAGCACTGCCGGATCTTCGGCGTTCCTCCAGATCAACAGAGGCAAACGTGCGCGTCGTTCCTGGATAAGGTTCACCACGAAGATTGGGAATTTGTCCGCAAGGCTGTCGATCTGGCCGCTGAACAGAGAACGAGTTTCGATCTCGAGTATCGCGTTGTACGCCCGGACGGCCGGATTCGGCACATTCATGCGCTCTGCCGGCCCGCCGAGGAGACCGGCCGCTCCGCGGATTTTATCGGCGCGGTGGTGGACATTACCGAACGGAAAAAGGCGGAGCAGATTCGTCACTCACAAGCCGGAAGGACTAGGCATGGGACTGGCGATCAGCCGTTCCATTATCGAGGCTCATGGCGGCCGTTTGTGGGCGGCGGCGAATGAATGGGGGGGGTGCCACTTTTCAATTGTCTCTGCCCGCCTTGAGAGCGACCTAATATGGCGGAATACGCGGCAACAGTGTATGTAGTCGACGATGACCCCGCAATTCGGACATCTCTGGACAGCCTTCTGCGAGCCGCCGGATTTCGCGTTCGGACATTCGCTTCTGCCCGGGATTTCAGAACCGTTCCGATTCTCGACGATCCCGCATGCCTCTTACTTGACGTTCGGCTGCCTGGCGCGAGCGGTCTCGATCTGCAGGACGAACTTGCCAGGGCCGATATCAATGTGCCGATTGTTTTCATGACGGCCCACGGACACGTGACTGAGTCAGTCCGGGCGCTCAAAGCCGGGGCTGCGAATTTCCTGACAAAACCTTTCCGTCCTCAGCACCTTCTCGAGGCCATCTCCAGAGCGCTTGAGGACGATAGCGTGGCGCGCGAGGAGCGGATCTACCAGCGAGAACTCAACGAGCGTTACACCACGTTGACCCCTCGCCAACGCGACGTGCTGCGTCTTGTTGTTGCAGGTCTGCTCAATAAGCAGATTGCAAGTGAACTGAAAATCAGTGAAGTCACCGTGAAGTTACATCGCGCGCGGGTTATGCGCAAGATGCACGCTGCTTCGCTCGCTGAACTCGTCAGAATGATCGAGAATCTTGACAAATAGGCCGCGGGCCAACTTGCCAGACAAGTACGCGGATGAACTGCTCGACGCCTATGTGCGCGTCGACGATGCGGACGCCCTTTACGCGGAGTATGCGGCCCGCGGCGTGGAATTCACCCGCGGGCTCGCGGATATGCCATGGCAGGCCCGCGAGTTTGTCGTCAAGGATTGCGACGGCCGGCTGCTCGCCTTCGGCGCGAGCCGGTAGTCCGTCCCGGCTGTCCGCCCCGGCCGAGGAAGTAGAATTGACGGAGGAAGAAAACACAGATGACTCGTTCCCCATCCTCGCACTGGCCCGCCGCGATTCTGCTCGCGGCTTCGCTCGCCGCGGCGGTATCCGTCGTCGCGTACGCTCAATCGAAGCTTGCTTCCGACCTGGATTCCCAATCGCGGGCGCGCCTGCCCTATCTGAAGAAGTCCGATATGGACGCGAAGGGCCAGAAGATTTTCGACACCTTACCGGGCGCCGGGAAGGATGGCATCCTGCGCGGTCCTCTCGCCTTTGCTGCTGATAACCCGGCGGTCGCCCAGGCGCTACATGATCTGCATGACGCCGCCGTGCCGGGGGGAACGCTCGATCCGCACACGCGGGAGCTCGCGATTCTGGTCGCCTGCCGCGAAACCAATTACAACCTCGAGTGGAATGCGCATGCGGCCATCGGTCTCAAGGCGGGACTCGATGCCAAATTGATCGACGTCGTTCGAAACAACCGCCCGCTCGCCGGTTTGAATGAAAAAGACGCCACTGTCATCCGTTTCGGCCGCCAGATGTTGCACGACAAGAAAGTTGATTCCGCCACCTTCGCGAAGGCCGTCGAGTTGTGGGGCAAGCGCGCCACCATGGACATGGTCGCCGTAATGAACACCTATGCCGTGAGCGGCTTTTTCGCCATCGCCGTCGATGAGCGCTCTCCCGAAGGCCAGCCCGAACTTCCCGCGGCCAAGTAGCGTTCACTGTTCCCCGAAAAATATTTCGGCCAAGAAAACAAAGACCAAATCGCCGCAGCGGGCTTTCTCCGCTCCCGGTCCCGGCGCTTCCAGCGAGACAATAAGGTAGGTGAACGATGAGGCACAGCGCGGCGAGAGGGCGGATTCCGATTGGTACAAATCCAGTTATCAGAGTAAGTTCTTTGTTTGGAACAAAACTCTCCCCAAATCCCGAAACGATCGTTTCGGAAAAGAGCTGGTAGCGCCGGTGATTTTGCCACCGGCGCCTTTCCCAGTCAGAATGGCGCTATGTGCTCGGCATCTCTCACCGGGGTATTGATCACCTCGGAATGAATCCCTCACCGCTCTGCGCCTCGCTGCTCGCCAAAATCCGCGAGCAGATTGAGCGCACCACGCACCTGATCAGCCTGGTGCCGCCCGGCAGCCTGGATTGGAAACCGCCGGTTCCGAACGCGTGGCCGGTGGCTATCCTGTTCGGCCATCTGCTCGAATCGGTGGCCGGCTTCTGCGCCGTTCTGGCGGCGGTCGAGCCGCATCGTCTCGCGCATTTTGCCGAACTGCGCAGCCTGCCGGTCAACCACGCCTGCCCGCCCGGCGAGGCCGCGGAGCGGCTGGCGCTTTATCGCGACCGCATCCAGGAAGGTTTCGCCTTGCTCGATGACGTGCGCCTGGCTCAACCGGTCGCCACGGTCTTCGTCAAGGATGGCGAGCCCCTGCTGACTCTGCTGTTGGGCAACCTCGAACACCTCATCAATCACAAACACCAGTTATTCACATACCTGAAGCTAATGGGCGTTGGTGTGAACACCGCTGATCTCTACCGTTTTCGGGACGCGTGAATTGCGGATAGAATGGAACCCGGCAGCCGGAGGCCTCTTGAAAAACGTCGTATTATCCTGGAGCAGCGGGAAAGACAGCACCTGGGCGCTGAAACTGCTCTCCGAGCGTCCCGGCATCCGCATCGCCGCCCTGTTCACCACCTTCAATCGCGCCGCCGATCGGGTCGCGATGCATGCCGTCCGCCGCTCGCTCGTCAACGCCCAGGCGGCTCGAATCGGCGTCCCGCTCTGGCAAGCCGAGCTGCCGTGGCCTTGTTCGAACACGGAGTATGAAGAAATCATGCGTGGCATCTGGCGCCGCGCGAAATCCTCCGGCATCGACGCCGTCGCCTTCGGCGATCTGTTCCTGCAGGATATTCGCGCTTACCGCGAGAAACAAATGGAGGGCGCCGGTCTCGAGCCCCTCTTCCCGCTCTGGGAACTGCCCACTCATCAACTCGCTACCGGCATGATTGCCGCCGGCGTGAAAGCCAGGATCACCTGCGTAGATCCGCGAAAACTCGACCGTTCCTTCGCCGGCTGCGAGCTCGATCTCGCCTTTCTCCAGCGGCTGCCGTCCACCGTCGATCCATGTGGTGAGAACGGTGAATTTCACACCTTCGTCTATGACGCTCCCTGCTTCACGCACCCCATCGATGTGGATGCGGGCGAAATTGTCGAACGCGACGGCTTTATATTCGCCGATCTAATCCCTGCCCCGTCCGCCGCTTCCGCCGCTCCGTAACGTTGCGCCCCCAAACCTGGTGGCCTGCTGTGTATTCCCGTACTGCGGGTCCTTGGCGCCGGGAGCTATTCTGGCGGCGTAAGGAGCACTCATGAAGGCAGTCGTTTATAAAGGCAAGAAGAAAGTCGCCATCGAGGAGGTGCCGAACCCAAAAATCGAGGCCCCTGATGACGCGATCGTTCGGATTACCACCGCTGCCATCTGCGGCAGTGATCTACACATGTACGAGGAGCGCAGCTCGGCGGAGCCCGGCATCGTATTCGGCCATGAGAACCTCGGCATCGTCGAAGAGACCGGCCCGGCCGTCCGCCAGATCCGCAAAGGCGATCGTGTGGTCCTTCCGTTCAACGTAGCTTGCGGGTTCTGTTTCAACTGCAGCCGGGCCTATACCAATGCCTGCCTTACCGCCAATCCCGAGGCGGCCACCGCGGGATATGGCTATGCCGGCATGGGACCGTATCGAGGAGGGCAGGCCGAGTTCCTGCGTGTACCTTTCGCCGATTTCAATTGCCTCAAGCTACCGGGCAAGGAAGGTGACGAGTTCGAAGACGATTTTGTCCTCCTGGCGGATATCTTTCCCACGGCGTGGCATGCCACCGAACTGGCCGCGGTTCAGGCCGGCGACTCGGTGGCGGTGTTTGGCGCCGGACCTGTCGGCCTCCTTTCCGCCTACAGTGCCCTGCTTCGCGGCGCCTCCGCCGTCTACGTGGTGGACCGCGCTCCGGAAAGGCTCAAAAAAGCCGAGGTCATCGGCGCTATTCCGGTCGACTTTACTCAGGGCGACGCGGCGGAACAGATTCAGGATCTGCGGAAGCGCAACAACCGGCAGATGAGTGCCCTGCGGCCGAATGAACAGAAAATGGCGGGCGTGATGTGCGGCATCGACGCCGTCGGGTACCAAGCCCATAGCGACGAAGAACCCGACCGTGAAGACCCCATGCAGACCGTGCGCCAGCTCGCGCGCATCGTGAATCCCACCGGCCATGTCAGCTTGATCGGCGTCTATTTCTCCGAAGACCCGGGCGCCGAAAGCGAAGCGGCGAAAAAAGGCAAATTCGTTTTTCCGCTCGGCGAATTCTGGGAAAAAGGGATCGCGATCGGTATGGGACAGGCGCCCGTCAAGAAGTACAACGTGTATCTGCGCGACATGATTATCAACGGCCACGCCAAGCCAAGCTTCATCGTCAGCCACCGGCTGCCGTTGAGCAAAGCGCCGGAAGCCTACTCCCGCTTCGTGTGGCGCGGAGTCGGCGAAGGAAAGGACTTCACAAAAGTGGTCTTGAAACCGGCAATGGATAAGGCGGCATAAACTTCGTGAGCCGCCTAGAGCAGGATACGCTGATTTTCGATCGGGAGCCGCCCGTCGAGGAGCCCGAACCGGAGCCGGAGCCGATTGAGGAACCCGAGTTCCCGGGCGACCCGGGTACGGCCGAAGACCCCGAGAAGCACCCGGTCCGCGAGGATCGGGCGGCCGGCGCTGATATCCGCCCGCTAGTCCGTTGACGTTTCTTCCTGCTTGGCGAAGTACAGCGACACGGCGTGATCGATGTTCGACTTAGTCATCCGCACCGGCCTGCCTTCGTATTCGCTGATAGCCTTCACCAGCTTGAACACGTCATTCGGATAGCAGGCGCGCAGGAATTTGGCTCCCGAGGCGAAACAACGCTCCCGCAGGTATTCCGCGCAGCCCGGCTCGGCGGGGCATTGCCCTTTCTGTATCACCCGCTGGAAGATCTGGTCGAACACTTCCGCGCTCACGTTTTCAACCAGGACTTTGGTCTGAATGCGCCTCAGAAATGCCTCGTCGGCGAGGTCGCGCGGATTCAGGTTGGTCGAAAACACTACCATCAGTTCGAACGGCACCTGGAACTTCATGCCGGAAGCCAGCGTCAGGTAATCGACGCGCCGGTCGAGCGGCACAATCCAACGGTTCAGCAATTCACGCGGCGACAGCACCTGGCGTCCGAAGTCGTCAATGATCAGAATTCCATTGTTCGCTTTCATCTGGCACGGCGAGATGAACACGCGCGTCGAATCATCCAGCCGCAGCTCCAGCATGGTCGCGTCCAGCTCGCCGCCCACGGTGATGCACGGCCGCTCGCAAACCACCCAGCGCTGGTCGAGCTGATCATCGGTGTTCGCAACCGCGCGATGCACCACCGGATCGTATAGCGAGATGATGTGCCCATCCACTTCCACTGCGTATGGAATGACTACGGTGTCCTGATAGATCCGCAGAATCCGTTCCGCAATACTGGTCTTACCGTTTCCCGTTCCGCCATATAGAAATAGCGACTGGTGTCCGATCAGCGAAGGCCCTAGCTGATCGAGCAGCGTGTCGGGCAGCACCAGATCCTGAAAGGCGGACCGGAGGCTCTCGCGGCTGAGCCGCACCTGGGCCGCCTGCGCGTTCACTACCCTGTGATATTCCTGGATCGAAACCGGCGCCGGCCCGACATACTGGCACACCTCGTTGCGCGCAGTGGCCTGGGTGCGGCCGGCCGTGGTCAGCGTAAACGAATAGTCGTTGCCCACCATACCCTTCACTTCGAGCAGTTGTTGCTGCCGGAACTGATGGAACAACGTTTCCAGTAACGGGAACGAGAGCTTCAACGTCTGGTGCAGCGCCGACAGCGTTCCGGACCCGTGCAGCCACAGATAGCGCAGAACCAGGTCGCTGACTACGGCGTGGGAAATGCCCAGATCCTCGATCCTGTCCGGAGTCATCGGCCGCGCAGTCGTCCGGACGGCCGGCGGTATCGGCGACGGGGTGACCGTGGGAGTAATCGTAGCGTTGGAAGGTTGCATAATGAGGATTCAGAGCGTTCCCGCCCCCAAATAGGGAGGGCTGGTTCGGACTATACAATACGCCGGGCCACCCGACCAGTATCCCGTTGGTTAACCACGCGGCAGCCACTAAGGTTTCCTGTTAACTCTTCTGGAATCGCCCCGTCGCCGGATCCGATTCTACGCACTCTCTTCGGGAACCTGTTATATTTCTCTCAAGCCGCTCAGGAGCTTGTGTGAGCCTGCAATTCAATACAACCCGGGTGGATCCCGACATCGTGGTGGTCCAGCTCACCGGGAGTATCCTGCTATGGCCGGAAGGCCAGATCGGTGTCATCAATCAGCTGCTGGGACAAAACGAGCGGAAGCTGGTTCTCGATCTGAGCGGCATCGAGCATATGGACAGTTCCGGCGCGGAACTGATGTTCGAGTGTTTTAATTCCGCAAAAAAGGCGGGCGGGCAGCTTTGTTTCGCTGCGGCCAAGTCCAGGGTGGCCCGGCTCTTTCAAGTCACACGCCTCGATACGGTCCTTCCCTTCTTTCCGACGGTCACGGCCGCGTGCGAAAGTTTCGAGAACCTCCCCAAGGCCGGTGGCGAAGCCGTCTGATGCGACAATAAAAACGTCGCATGGCCGGCGGTACCAAGACGAATACCAAGAAACGCACAGTCCGGCGCAAGCGCGTCTCGAAGTCCGCAGGTCTGGAGCCGCGCGACTGCGCCATCGCCATTACGCCCGAGTTAGCCCCGATCGCTGAGCGCGTCGAACGGGAACAAGGCTGCGTGGTCAGCACCTATCTCGACCCGCTCGGCGGTAAAGCCCTGCTGCTGGCCATCCTGCCCATCGATCGCATCCAACCGACCCCGTTCCAGCGCGACCTTTCGGATACGCATCACAAGCGTCTCGCCGGCGTGATCCAGAAGATCGGCCGCTTCCTCGACCCCGTGATTGCCGTCCCGGCGCCGGAGGGCGGATTCTGGACCCCTAACGGCTACCACCGCCTGGAAGCGATGAAGCGACTGGGCGCGCGGTCGATCACCGCCCTGGTCATCCCCGAACCGGAAATCGCCCAGCAGATACTGGCGCTCAACACCGAAAAGGCGCACAACCTGAAAGAGCGCTCCACTGAAGTGATCCGGATCTACCGCTGGCTGGCACAGGACCGCGGCCGCGAGCCCGAATCCAGCTTCGAATTCTACCTGGAAGACCCGGCGCTTGCGACCCTCGGCATTGCCTATGAGCAGCGCCGCATGTTCGCGGGCGGGGCCTACCATCCCATCCTTCGCAAGGTGGAGGAATTCTCGGACGAACCCATCCGCGCGACGCTCAAAGTCCACGAGCGGCTGGCTGCGAAAGTGATGGAGCTGGAAGACGAGGTCGCCGCCGTCGTGGCCAAGCTGAAGGAGCGCGGCCTGCAAAGCCCTTATCTGCGTACATTCGTGGTGGCGCGCATCAACCCGCTCCGTTGGATCAAAGGCGACCTTCCGCCCGCGGAAAAAGTTTTGCAGACCATGCAGGAGCGCGCCGCCAAATTCAACACAGAGAAGGTGCAGCAGAAAGACCTCGCCGGGGCCTTCGGCCCTCCCGCCGGCGAAGAGTGAAATTCCCTACTTCACCGCAGGTGCCGCGTGTCCTTCTCGTTTTCATTGCAAATGAAATCGAGTAGATCGGTATCCAGTTTGATCGTTTGATTCAGCCTGATGGTCCAGGGCTTCGTGTAGGCTTTGGCATCGTCGACGGTGATCGCGATCTCCATGCGCCCGAAGTTCACGCGCCGGAATCGCTCCGTCATCTTGGCCGCATCGGTGAGCGGGTTGCCTGTGCTATCGAGCCACAGCCCGTCGCGGAAACCGCTGGTTTGCACGACAAGCGTATCGCCTTCCCATTTCCCGCTGGAGTAGCCGTTCCACGAAGGATTCGGATCGGCCGGTAACGGCCGGCCATCGGTGAAGATCTGCCGGTAACTCGCGTTCAGTTCGTTCAAAAGGACAACGAGCCCGGGAGTCTGGATGACCTTCCGCGGCGTAGACCACGTGTGGAGCCGGACCGGCCCGACGGGCAAACAGTACGAGAGGGGATCGTGCAGGCGCAACTCGGCGCGCCGCACTTTCACCAGATCGGCCGCCCAGGGTTGGTACGGCAAGCCGCCCTTGAGGCTAAAACCTATATTGGTAAACTCTTCGGCCGTAGGTTCGCATCCGGGAAAATTCGGGGTCGCGTCCCGTCTCGGTTCGGTCAACCAGAGGCCCGACAGGTCCGGCTTGCCGTCGGGGCCTCGCGGGCACGCAGCGGAGAGATCTGGAGCGCCATCCGGCGTTCGCGGAACTCCGGCCGTGGGATAGCTGATCCACTGCGCCGGCAGAGGAGAAAGGAAGAAACCGAACGCAAGCGTCGGGAGACACCACATCTGAAAACGGTTCATTCCGCCTCCTGATGCAGTATACTCCGCCCGACCGGCTAACGCGCCGCCGCAGAGAATTCCTCGGACGGCTCGTGATCCGGCGCGTGCCAGGTATGAGTTGTCGCGCAGCCCTCGACGGGGCAGATGGACGCGCCGAGCGCCCGTTGCACCACCAGGAACGCGCCTTCCCGTGTGCAACGTCGTGTCGGAGCCGCGCAATCCTCGGCCGCCACACAGGAGCGATACCCAACGGTCCCGAGGAAATACCGGCTACAGCCCTTCTCCGCACAACGCCAGACAACCACATCACGGCTGTCATCCAACCCGAGCGCGCGCGCACGGCACTCGTCCCGATACATCGGCGCGCCGTGCACATCGCAATCGGGAATCAAATCCGGTTTGGCTCTCACGCTTCCACCTCTTCTGGTGGCAGCGTTCATTGCAATTCGCTCGCCGCGAGTTGAGAGCCTTGGTCTGTTGATGGCGCTCACTCAGACCGGGTCGGACACGCGTAGCGCGCCGGGAGGCTTGCGCGAATTCACCACCTCCTGGGTGATCTCGCGCAGCAGTCCCGCCCTACGCAGTCCAGCGGGCCGGCCACCACAAGTACCCGCCCGGGTCCCTTACAATCGCGGACCGCATTCCATAAGGGATGTCAGCGGGCGGGCGGATTGCCGTCGCCCCTGCCGCGAGCGCCCGCGCATACGCCGCTTCCACATCCTCCACAAACAAGAAGAACCCGTTGGTTGGGATGCCCGTCCGGTCTTCCGCCTCTCCCATTTCCAGCACGGCATTACCAAGGCGCACTTCGGCGTGCATGACGCGCCCGCCGTGTTCGACCACGCCGAGTTCCTCGGCGCCGAAAGCGCGCTTCAGGAAATCGATGTACTTGTGTGCGCCCTCCGGATGCACATGGGGCAGGACCGTTCCGCGACCCTGCACGGCTGGGGCCGGAGCCAGCGGGGTCGCGATGTACCAGTAGTTCCCAAAGGCGTCCTGCACAAACGCGGAGCGCTCGCCATAGGGCCGGTCAGCGGGCTCTCCCAGAGTGCCCATCAGGGTCGCCGCTCCGGCGTCGAGGGCGCGCCGGTACGCGGCATCGCAATCGTCCACATATACGTGGAGCGCCGAGGGCACATTGCCCCTGCTGGCGGCCGGTCCTCCGGCAATCATGATGACGGAATCGCCGATGCGGACCTCCGAGTAGAATCCCTGGGGGTCGCCCGCCGTGTTGCGCTTCAACTCCTCCGCGCGGAACGTGGTTTTCAGGAAGTCGACCAGCTCCGGCGCCTGGCTGTGAATGAGGAAAGGCGTGATGGTGCGGAACCCGGCGGAAACGCCGGCCGCGGGGGACGTCGATGTCGTCATAGCTGCTCTCCTTTGCAATTCCGTCTTCAACCGCTGCTTAAAATCGTCGGATGGCAGATCGCGCAAGGCCCCGGCGATCTCCGCGAGGGCCGCGAGGTCGCGATCTCCGCCCGGGCCGGGCGCCGCTCCGGCGAGCACCGACTCAACGGCCTGATCCAGGTTTTCCACGAGCGCGCGTTCAGCCATGGGCGCCCTCCATCTGAGCCCGCAGGTTTTCGATTGCCCGCAGCTGAAGCTGCTTCACCGCGCCCTCGCTGCGTCCCAACTCCTGGGCAATTTCGCGGATGCTCTTCTGCTCCACAAATCGCAAGTGAATCACCCGGAACTGAGCCTCCGGAAGCCGGTCCACCAACTGAAACAGCATGGCACGGCGCTCGACTTCACTGGGGACCGACCGCTCCGGCTCGTCCGCCGGATTCGCGGCCTCCTGCCCCGACCGCTTAAAATGATCCGCGATGAGACGCGAGGCAATCCGCAGAAGCCACGCGGCAAATGGGACGCCGCGCCATTCAAACTTCCCGATGCCCGCGAGCGCCTCGCGAAAAACGTCCGCCGTCAGATCCTCGGCCTGATGCCGGTGGCCCACGCGCCGCGCCACATAGGCGTACACGAGATAGAAATTCTGTTCATAGAGTTCGCCGAAGCGCGCAGGGTCGCGTTGCGCGGCCTCAATCCGCAGCCGGTCATCGCTGCTCTGCGTCATCGCCCTCCGTATCCTGTTCTCGTTAAGATAATCCGCGGAGCGGGCCGAAAAGTTACGCGGAGGGTGAAATTTGCCGGTTCGCGGCACGCACTCGTCAGGGATATCGGCCGGCAGCATCTGGCGTCAGCTCAATGCCACTGTTTCCATTCGGTAATCACCATCTGCGGCGGCGACTCCGCTAGGATTTGGGTGCTTTGCCCGCGTCTTTCGCAGCCTTTGCGATTGCTGGTGCTGCTTTGGCGAGATCCTGTGCGTTCATCACCGGCCTGAAAGAAACCTTGGCGTTGAAGGCGGCAAACCAAGGCTCCGCGATGCCCGGTATTTGGGACGCGTCCTGCATGTCGAATACTATGGACCCACTACGCTGACCATCATCATCCGCGAAAAAATAGGCGGCTTCGGGCTTGAGAGCCGAGACCAGCTTTTCCACGGTTGAACCGAGCGTACCAGCTTTGGCGGCTGCATTTCCCGTCTCAACGGGAATGGAAACTCTGAGCAACATTCGCATGGGATTTTTCTCCTTCCACCTTGGGTTTGATCGCCGCTCTTGGCGGCAAGGGGATGAGTATACCAGACGACGAGTTGCAATACCCGATTCAAATGCGGGCAGGGGCGGACAAGAGCGCTGCGCAACCTAGTGCCCGGGTACTGTCACGCCGAGAGCCCGCAAGGCGCACGACGTGAACAGAGTCGGATCGCTCAGCGTCACCTGGAGCTTGCCCGTTTCGGCTTGCCACCATGCCGCGCGCTGTTTGTCGAGGTACTCTTTGACATCTGCGCCAATGGGGCCGACCGACGTTTGGTTTTGCGCCGGGTGTTTGACGTGGGCGTTCCAATCGTCCAGGCTGCTCTTGAACGTCGGATCTCTCGCCGCGAGCTGCGCGTCTAAAGCGGCATCGGTCTTCTCCATTTCGACGGCAGGCCGCGCATTGTAGTTGGCCTGCAGCTTCGCGAACATTGCTGGTGTCGCCGCCGCCAGATCCTGCGCCGCCTTCTGCCGATCCGCTGCGGACCGGTTTGGATCGTTGATGGTGGCCTGCAGCCGCGCGCGATATCGCTTCTCCTGTTCGGCTACATTGGCGGCATTCGCAAACAGCATCTTGCGGCGGGCCTCGACTTCGGCATCGCTCGCGGTTATACCAAGTTCCGTCTTGGCCCGTGATTGCGCGGCCTGCTGGACTGCGGCGCGCAGCCGTTCACAGACTATCTGTTGCTGCGCGGCCTGAGCCTCGTCTGCCGTTGGCTGCTTGGAATTCCGAGCCACGAAACGCGCAACCGCCGTTTCCCGCGGAACGTTCAATACGGTCGCCGGTATCGCGACGCCGTCGATAAAACCGAAACGCGCGCCCGGGGCGCGGGGCGCCGAGGCCTGCGCATTAGCCATGGCAAGCGCAGACAGCAGGAGAAACATTGGCTTCAGAAAACCGACCCTTCTTTCCAGCACGAGTCGAGTTTAACTCCCGACCACGCGCATCCGCTCGTCGTGTCAGTAACGGTTGTCGGAAAAGTCGTTGCCCGCTGGGCGGATTCACACATGGCGCCGCCGGGGTCTTGTTTGCGTTCGAAGCCAACAGCCTAACTGCTGGTCGCGGATTTCAAGAATTTGAGTGCCGCGCCAGCTTCGTGGAATACAGCCATGGTTGCACCCATATTCTCCATGGTCAGCGACGCCATCCTGGCCAGGCCAAACCGCAACGGATCATTGCGCGTGATAATCGCAAATCTCCCAATGTGGCCAGCCGGTCGCCGGCCGAGAATCACTTGGCTGGAGTGCATCACATCCGCACTGGAGGGAATTGCAAGCGACCGCCGGGTATCCAGGAGTACCGGTGTTTCCCGAGTGAAGCGCGGATCCGAGTAGCCGGCGACAATGGCCTCCCTCAGCTCTCCGGAGGCGAAATCACCCAAAACCGTGACAACGAAAGTGCCATTCTGAAATTCGGAGGTAACAGGCATCGGGGGCTAACGATATCATCGGTTTGCCACCTTTCTGCTCCGGGCCGAACGATTGGTAAGCGTTCTGACCTCAGCCGTGACCGAGAGACCGGGCGCTTCCCCCAGCCTGATCGCCGGGTCTGAACGTGGGCCTTGTGATCAGCCGACCGCCGCTGCGCCATGTGCTGCTGTGCAATGTCGCCGATATGCACTCTCGGCCGCGTTTTTCTCCCGTAGCGCAGCCGCTTCAGACATGATCAGAGCCGTAGCAGACTCACGGTTATTGTCCCGAATTGCCGTTCTGAGTTGGAGCCGTAACTCCTCATGCCTCAGCGCGATACCCGCGTACTCACGGCGGAGAAGCGCACATTCATCGCATTCAGGCATTGCAAGCATGCTAGTACTTCTACTAGGGCAAAGCAATCATCTGTTTAGCTGATGGCCTTAGGAGTAAGACGCTACGAGGCAAATACAGTAGGCATTACTGGCAGTAAAAATTCAGGTATTCTCCCCACGCCTTGTGCCAATGCGGCCGGCGCGTTTCCAAATAAGTTCGCGTTCTTCAGGCGTTTCGTTCGGCTCATAGGCAGGACCGCTCAAGGAGTTGGACTAGGAGTACTGCGGATTGACGGAACCAAAAGAGCCGCGTACAATCGGGAGCATCATGCGCAGCAAATGGTTGCCTTTATTGACGTTTGCGATGTTGTATGCCGGCTGCATCGTGGTCTTCGCCCATAGCGTCGTACAGGCTTTTGCCAGCCATTAGACAGGCGATTCCCGGTGATCCGCTGAATCGAAGAGCAGCCTGCCTGGGGGCGTATAGCTCGCCGGTTGGATTCCGATCGCCGCAATCGCGCTAGACGCCGTCCTCCTCCCGGTCCCGCAATGGGGCCGCGTTCAGCTGAACGGGGAAATGGGGTTTGGAAGCGGTGCATCGAGTTGTTGCGGCATTAGAGGGAAGGGCAGCACCGAAGCGCCACCCCACTTGGCGCACCACCTCGGCTTTGGAGGGCAATCTTGGGACGTACGCAAATCAATCCTAATACGGCAAAACCATGAGAGCAATGCTAACGAAGGAGATCATGGAATCATCGTACGGCGGCCGATCCGATGGCTCGTAATGACTGGGCCGGATCATTGACGAACGTCGACGGAGTGCCACCGAAAGGATTGGTACTGTTTGGATTGAGAGCTTTCCCGTGTGCGACCAAAATTGGCACGGACCTTGCTGGCCGCACGTTTTCTCAATGCTCCGTGTCGCAGTCAAGTCCTTGGAAAACTGGTGTGGCCCGAACCCACGGCCCCTCCCAGGGGCCGAAACGTTCCCTCCGCGTTGCGAATCGGTAACCGGCGCCACCGCC
>CAZKQQ010000167.1:0-14998 GCA_964554945.1 uncultured Solibacteraceae bacterium
GGAGACCGCAAATACTCTACTTTGGTGGTCCCACAATCGCGAAGCGCCGGCAGATCTGCAACCGCCGGACCGTCTCGGCCGGTTGCAACGTCCAAAAATAATTCCTGCGCCTCACGGGCGATATCGTGGAGGCTCTCACCGTTGAGCATCGCGCGATTCTGAAGATGTTGGCACGCGAAAATGACCCGGCGCCGACCCGCCTTTTCTTTGAGGATACGCAGGTACGAATCAATTTTTGGAGCATGCGGCAACCCATCGTCTAAGCCGACTAGGTACGAGAGCCCACCGCACAATGCGGCCTCGCCGTGCTTGCTCAATTCCTCGTAAACTGTTAAGCGATCGATCCGTTCGCCGCGGGCCTGGAGGTCGCTCATCCGACGGAAAACAAACTGGTGTTTTTCGTCGCTGAATTCGTCTACCGAGACAGCCGCCGCGACGGTGGCAAACAATGAATCATCCAGTAGAACCGCGCCCAAAATAAACCGCTCCGCGTCCACATTGGCGGGCAGCGCCTGGTTCTCAGACGTCGGCTTTTTTCGTGGCACCATTGTCACCGGTTGAGGCATTGTGTGAAAATCTTTTCTTCGGACGAGCAATAAAAAAGGCCGTGTGCCAATTGCGTGCCACGGCCTTGCTGATATAGCTGATCTTGACGATACAGGGAACGAGAAACGTGCAAGTTACATCTTTTCAAATGGTCCTATGTTTTCGAATCCCATCTCGTCCACCAAATCCTCTGTTCACTCTGATGGCGAATTTGAAATGAAGCTCACCTTCTGGGGGGCTGCCGGCGCGGTCACCGGGTCGATGCACCTGGTAGAAGCGGCGGGGCGGCGTCTGCTGCTCGATTGCGGTCTCAACCAGGGGCGCCGCAAGGACGCGGACCAGAAGAATCGGAATCTGCCGTTCGCCGGGTCTTCGATCGACGCAGTCATCCTGTCCCACGCCCACATCGATCACAGTGGGAACCTGCCCACGCTCGTGAAGCATGGCTTCACCGGCCCCATCTACACAACGCCGGCGACCATCGATCTGTGCAACTGGATGCTCCGCGACACCGCGCATATTCACGAAAAAGACGCGGAGTTTCTGAACAGACGGCGAGACCAACGGAAGAACGCGGGCCTGGAAAACGGGACTGTGGAACCCCTCTATGGCATGCAAGACGCGGAACGGACGCTGCCGCTGTTTCATCCGGTCGACTATCACACATGCCAGCAAGTGGCTCCCGCGCTTCGCTACCAGTGTTACGACGCCGGCCACATCCTGGGTTCCTCGTCGATTCATCTGGAGGATTCAAGCGGCGCCCGGCCCCTGCGGCTGACCTTCTCCGGCGATGTGGGCCGTCCGCATCTGCCGATCATTCGCGATCCGGAGCGGCCGGCGCCCGCGGAGTACCTGATTCTGGAGAGCACCTACGGCGGGCGTTTACACAAGGATACTTCCCACGTGATCAATAAACTGGCGGACGTGGTGAATCGAACGGCCCGTCGGGGCGGCCGGATCATCGTGCCTGCCTTCGCGGTGGGGCGCACCCAGCAACTGGTTCTGCTGCTGCACCAGCTCGCCAATGAAAAACGGATCCCCAGCATTCCGATCTTTGTCGACAGCCCGCTGGCGGTTAACGTCACCGACGTGCATCGCGCACATCCGGAATGCTTCGATCGGGAAACGAATGAATACCTGCTTCATGGCGAGGATCCGTTCGGCTTCGGGCGCCTGCAATATATTCGGGAAGCGCCCGAATCGAAGAGGCTGAACGACCTTCACGGACCTTTCGTGGTGATCTCCGCCTCCGGGATGTGCGAGCAGGGGCGGATTCTGCACCACCTCTGGAATAACATTGAAGACCCGAGGAACACGGTTCTAATCACCGGTTACCAGGCTATGGATACGCTGGGACGCAAGCTGGTGGAGAAATGGCCGGAGGTGCGCATCTTCGGTGAGCCGAAGCGAGTCCGGGCCGAGATCTCCAGCCTCGATGAGCTGAGCGCGCACGCGGACCAGGGAGAGCTGTTGCGATGGATTGAGCCTCTGGCGGCATCCTTGCGCCGGGTTTTCCTGGTCCATGGCGAACCCCAGCAGTCCGCGATTCTCGCCAAGCTGCTGCACTCGCAATGGGGCCTGGAAGTAACGGTACCGGCGCCCGGCCAGTCGTTCGAGGTGCAATAGGTTGAAACCAACCGATTAGAGGAATCCATCTATACTGTAGGAGTACAAAGGAGCATTAACGTGAGTCCCACCCCCACCTATCTGGAACCACCTCCGGATCATTCAGGATTGAGAACGGCGCTGGTCGCCGGCGCCCTGATTGCTCTGGTGGCTGCCAACATCTACCTCTACGTGCAGGTGGATCATGTCCGCACGGACATGGCCAAGATGAACGAGACCATGATGACCGAGCTGACGAATCTGCGCGACGCGTCATCGGTGAATACGGCGGCGCAGGCGCGTCACGTGGAGACTTTGAAGCAAGAACTGGAATCCGCCCGGACTCAGGCGCGGACGCTCTCCAGCCAAGCCAAAGCGGAAGCTACCGCGCGAGCCGAACAACTTGCCAAGCAGCTGGCGGAGGAGCAGAACAAACAGGCTCAGCGCTTCAGCACGGAGATCACCGGGGTAAAGCAGGCCTCGGATACGGCCGCCGCCAGTTTGAATTCCAAACTGGGGGATGTCTCGACGGACGTCGGCACCGTCAAATCGCAGGTGGTCTCGACACAAGCGGAATTGCAGAAAACAATTGCGCAATTGAAGACCGTGCAGGGCGACATGGGCGTGCAAAGCGGGCTCATCGCCACCAACGGCAGCGAACTGGCGGCTTTGAAGCGGCTGGGAGAGCGGAATTATATCGAATTCAAGCTCGGCAAGACCAAGATGCCGCAGCGCGTCGGAGATATTACGCTGATGCTGAGGAAGAGCGATCCGAAGCGGAACAAGTACACCGTCGACGTGATGGCTGACGACAAGCTCACCGAGAAGAAAGATAAGAACATCAACGAGCCGGTGCAGTTTTACACGAGCAAGGCCAAGCAGCCGTATGAGCTCGTGGTGAACCAGGTACAGAAGGACCAGATTGTGGGCTACCTGGCGACGCCCAAGGAACAGACGGCGCGGTAAGAACCCGCTTTCTGTGTTGAGAGCGTCATGCAACCGAAGGCGGTCGGCGGCGGTGCCAGTCGGTGCGCGCTTGGAATTCACGGCCAATCGACAACAGCAGGTTTTCTGTAAACGGCGCGCCGACGATTTGTAAGGCTACCGGTAAATTCCCCGCAAACCCACAGGGAAGTACGAGTGCGGGCAAGCCTGCCAGATTGGCGGCCGGAATCAGTGCACTCATACCGGCGTCCTGCGGCGCGGGACGGCCCCGGTCCTGATCCAACGGTTGATCGAGCGGCGTGGCCGGGCCAAAACGGGCCGGGGAGACGAGCACGTCCGCCTTGCCGAACATATCGCGGAATCCGTCCTGAATCAGCCGCCGGATCCGCATGGCTTTCAAATACGCCAGCGCGGGAATATCAAGATTCGCTTTCAAGCCGGCAATCTGCGCCTGATCGCGGAGTTGGTCAACGCGTCCGCTGGTGATCAGTTGCTCGAAAATTGACGCTTCTTCCGCGCCGATGATGGTCGAGATCACCGATCCATACGGAAAGTCAGGCAGCTTGGCTTCCTGCATTTCAACTCCGGATTGCCTGAGTACATCGAGCGCGGCGGCGAAGGCCGGCCGGGCGTCCGGGTCTGCCCACTCGGTGAAATCGACCGGCGCGTAGGCGGCGCGCATGCCGCGAACGGGGCGGCCGTATTGCGGCGTGTAATAGAAGCTGCGGCCAGCCGAACCAGGGTCGTTGCCGTCACTGCCCGCGATGACCTGCAGGATCAAGCCACAATCTTCGGCGCTGCGGGCGAACGGACCGAGTTTATCGAGAGTCCATGACAGCGCCATGGCGCCGTGGCGGCTTACCAGGCCGTAGGTAGGCCGGAGGGCGGTGACGCCGCAGTAGGAGGCCGGCGTCACAATCGAGCCGGAAGTTTCGGAGCCGATGGCGAACGGAACCAGACCGGCAGCGACTGACGCAGCCGGTCCGCTGGACGAACCTCCGGACCATTTAGTCGGATCCCAGGGGTTTTTGCCTGGACCTTGTAAGGAGGCCGAGGCGTACCGGTAGCCGCCGCCGCCGGCAAGCTCCACCGTAGAAAGCTTGCCAATCAGAACGGCATCCACGGCCGCCAGCCGGGTAACCACCGTAGCATCGAAGTCGAACACCTGGCCGGCGTAAGGTTGAGCGCCCCACGTGGTCGGCTGTCCGGCAAAACTAATGAGGTCTTTGACTCCGTACGGAATGCCTTGCAGGGGACCGCGGGTCCGGCCGCGCTTTATCTCTTTATCCGTGTCCTGCGCCTTACGAATCGCCTGCTGCGGGAGAGCCAGCGCCAAGGCATTGTAGTGCGGTCCGAGTTGCTGCAGGCGGTTGCCATAAGCGCGCGCGAGATCGACCGAGGAAATCTCGCGCGACATGAGCCGCTCATTCAATTCCGGAATAGTGGCGAAGAAAAGGTCGATGCCGATCTCAGCCATGTGCGTCTCAGGGTTTGAACTGGAAGGCTGGCTCAGTGTCCATGGGCACGGCTTGGACGGACAGCCGGGCGACGTTGGCCTTGACCTGATCGCGCGCAGCCTGCAGTTCAGCTTCGGGAGTAAGCGGTTGCGCGGGTGTTTGTGCAAGAGCCGCCCCAACGGTAAGCGCAGACGCCAATTCGCGCCGGGTGAGTTTCATGCGTGCTTCTGCTCCAGCACCTCGGCCGCGGCTTTGGACATGACGGCTTTCGGCGCGCTCTCGCCGGTGAAGATTTCGAACTGGCGCACCGCTTGTTCGATGAACATTTCCACGCCGGGAATTACAGTCTTGCCTTGCTGGCGGGCGCGCTTGATCAGTTCGGTCTCGAGCGGATTGTAGACCATATCGAATACCACTTCGGCAGGAATGCTGCCGTTGAAGAAACACTCGTTCACGTGGGGGAACATGCCGAGCGGCGTCGCATGCACGACGGCGTCGAAATGGCGCGCGGTCAATTGCTCGCGCAGAAGCGGTTCGGCCCCGCAGACTTTGGCCAGAGCGCGGACGCGGTCGGCGTTCCGCCCCACGAGGCAAATCCTGGCGCCGGCATCGGAAAGGGCGCAGGCTGCGCTGCGCGCCGCGCCGCCGTTACCGACGATGAGAACCGAGGACTTGGGCAGGCTCAGGATCCGCTTGAGCGGCTCGGTAACGCCCGCCGCATCGGTATTGGCGCCGCGCCATTTGCCCGCCTTGCGCCACACGGTGTTCACCGCGCCAATGCGACGCGCCAGCGGGTCCACAGTGTCAAGATATCGAATGATCTTCTGTTTGTGCGGGATGGTGACGCTAAAACCGGCGAGGGGCAGCTTGTCGGCCATCGAGAAGAAATCGCGCAGATGCGCCGGTGTCACGAGAAACGGGAGATACACCGCATCCATACGCCGCGCTTGAAACGCGCGGTTATGAACCGTGGGCGAAATCGAATGCCGCACCGGATCGGCGATGACCCCGTAAATCTTTGCCGCCTTGGTCAATTTCTCGACGCGATAAAGATGCCGCAGGTAACGCGCGCTCACCTGGCCGGCTGCCGTGCCTTCGGAATAGAGCGGGGCGGCGTAGCTGTAGATGCCTCCGAAGACTGGCGAGAGAACGCGAGTCGGGAAACCCAGCTCGCCCATCGCCAGCACCACCATGCGATGTTTGGGCAAGGCCTTGGCTGCGGCCAGGACGCGGACGTTATCGGAGGGCTTGCGCGCCGTGGTGACCACCTTGTACGCATCGGCCGTAATCCGCAGCATCCGGTTCACGATCGTATCCATGGGGGGCGTCGCCTCGTAATTGTGATACGAGAGGATCACCTGGGCACGGCCGCGGAACTGGCTCAAACGCTCGGGCGCCACTTCGGCGGTTTCAATCTCCACATCGATCGCGTGGGCGCCATAACGCACCGCGCGATCAAGAACTGCAAGCTGTTCTTCGATACTGCCGTTGAATTTGCCGCGGTTCTGGTGACGGCGACAGGTCGCGACCAGAATGCAATCCGGGTATCGGTCGAGGAATCCGCGGATCAACTCGGCGCCTTTACAAGGGTCCGCCAGGTAATCGAGGCGAAACTCCAGAAACGTCTCGCCAGCCTCGGCTTCGCGGCGCGCATGATCCAGCAGGGTTCCCGCATCCGGCAAGCCTAGTGCAATGCAGATGCGGGGAAACGACCTCGTGGGCGGCATCGTTTGAATACGGTTTTATCAGAATACCACGACCGCTAAAGACTAAATTTGGGTTGGAATTTCTAATGAGAAACAGAGAGGGAAGGAAATTCAGGAAGGAAAACTACCGTTTGCTGCGGGAGCCCCGCGGGGCTGCCGCGCGCGAGGAAACGCACTTCAGCCCCATGGAAACCCGTTGCGAACAAGCCTGGCGGGCCAGGTCATGATTAGGATAACGCTTTAACAACTCCAAAAATTCATCGGCGCCCTGCGTGCGGCGGCCGAGTTTCACCAGCGACATGCCTTTGTAAAACAAAGCGTCGGGAATCTTGTTATTGCTTTTCTCGGGATACTTTTCGAGGACTGTATCGAACTCTCTGAGAGCGCTATCGTAGTCGCCCTGTGCGTAGTGGATTGAGGCGATCCAATACTGGGCGTTGGCCGCCAGGCTCGTATCGCCGTACCACCTCAAGTAATCCGAGAACTCGCGTAACGCCAGATCGAGTTTGCCGCTGCTGCGATCGCGCGTGGCGTCGGCATAGAGTTGGGAAGCCGGCACCGCGGGCTGCTCATTCGAGGCCGCCGGGGGTCCGCCGCCTGATGGAGAAGAGGGTGGCGGCGCTGCCGGACTCGGAATCACCTTGACGGCGTTGGATAGATCGGTAATCTGAGTCTGCAGCTTGCCCATGAGAGCGGTCAGATCGGAGACGGCTTGCTGCAGCGTCCGGAAATCGGTGGACATCTGGTCGACGCGGGCGCTCAACCCGGCGACCGGTGCCACCACCTTGCTCTCCAGATCTCTGAGGTTCTGCTGCGATCCGCCCTGGATCTGGGCCACCCCGTTCGTAGCTCGATTTGCGGCGTCCACCGATTGCTGGACAAGGACTTGGAGCCCCGTCATCTTTTCGGTCAGCGCCATCATTTTGTCGTCTTGCGAGCGCTGCAGCGCTTTCACCTGATCCTGCAGCATTCCCACATCACGTTGTAACTCCTGCATCTCGCGGCTGGCCGCGGGCGCTATGAGGGGGAGCGCCAGCAACGCCAATACGCTTAAGGATCGGGACGTCATGCCATCCTCCTGACTGGGAGCGGGGTCCTGCGGCTCCGCTCTCCGGCTAGCACATCTACTTCCATCCTACCGGGTACCGCTACTGTCCGGGCGAGAAGTGGGCGCGCCGGTTTCGCTGCCAGCAGGATTCGTTGGACTCGGTGCACTGCGGGCGTTCCTTGCCATAACTGATGGTCCGGAGCTTGTCCGCAGGAACACCAAGCTGCACCAGGAATTCTTTGGCGGACGTGGCGCGGCGATCGCCTAAACCGAGGTTGTACTCGGCGGAGCCGCGTTCGTCGCAATGCCCTTCAACCACGATTGTGGCGTTCGGGAAATCGCGCAATATGCTCTTGAGAGCGTCTGCGTCCCTCGTCAGGACGTCGCGAGCATCACTGCGGACGTCGCTCTTATCATAGTCGTACAAGGCATCCTGGACTTCGTTACCCAGACGCTGCTCCAGAGTAACTTTAGGCGCGGCCGGCGGCGGAGGCGGCGGCGGAGGCGGCGGAGCCGCCACGGTGACGCTCGCTGTGGCAGTCGTGGTTCCCCCGGGTCCGGTCGCGGTCAAAGTGTAGGTTGTCGAGTTTTCCGGATTTACACGCGTGTTGCCGGTGGCCTGCACCATGCCCACGCCCTGGTTGATCGCAATATTGTTCGCTTGGCCGTTCACCTGCCACCGCAGGGTGGAAGATTGGCCGCGCTGGATCGAAGTCGGCTCCGCCGTAAACTGGGCGACGCTCGGTGCTGCCGGCGGTGGCGGCGGTGGCGGCGCTTCGACCGTCGGCGGAGGCGGCGGCGGAGGTGGCGGTACTTTCTTCTTGCAACTTGTGGCGAACACCGCCAGCGTGAGCGCCATGGCGATGACGGTCAACTTCCGTGTCTTGAGCATGAACTGCCCTCCTCAACTCTTCACAAAACTATTTGCCCCAAACGGGGGTCCAATTGCTGCCCTGCGTGCTCAGCTGCTTGGCCTGCGTGCCATCGGCCAGCATGGACCAGATCTGTGGCGACCCGGTCCGGGTTGACATAAAAACCAGGTGTTTTCCGTCCGGCGCCCAGCTTGGATTTTCGTTGCGGCCTTCGCTGTGCGTCAACTGGGTGTAACTCCGGCTGGCCACATCCATCACGAAAATATTGAAATTCCCCGTCGCATAGCCCTGCGTCCAGGAGAACGCAATATGCTGGCCATCCGGATTCCAAGACGGATTGGACGCTTCACCCTCTCCCGGCGTCAGGCGTTCGACATCGGCGCCATCCATATTCATTTTGTAAATCTGCTGCGGACCCGAGCGTCCGGAAACGAAAACCATTTCAGCCCCTGTTTTCGGATTTATCTTGGGCTCGACTTCGATGGCGCGCGACGACGAGATCCGCCGCAAACCGCTTCCGTCCAGGTTCGCGATATAAATTTGTGCCCAGCCACTCGCCGATGAGGAGTAAACGATCTGTTTTCCATCGGGCGTGAAATCCGGCGTCTCGTTCAGCGAGGCCACCTGGTTATAAAAAGGCAACTGCCGGATCGGATCCACTGAAAACAAGAATATACCAGGATTGCCGCGAACGTAGCTAGTAAACGCAATTTTCGATGCGTCGGGCGAGATTGCGGGCATGATGGACAGCGACTTGAATTGAGTGACTTGCCGCTGGTTCGAGCCATCCCAATCCATCATCCAGATTTCTTTGTTCCCGGTCCGGTTGGAAACGAAGACAATCTTAGTGCCGAACAGCGATTGCTGACCAAAGATAGCGAGGATGTCGGCGGCGAACTCGTGCGCCACTTTGCGCGCGCCCACTTCGTCGACGGAGCCGAGATACCGCTTCCCGATCACCTGAGCGTTGGCGGGCGTGCCGCGACTTAAATCGAACAGCCAGCCATAAAGCACCAGCACGTTGTTCTGCACCGCCGAGTAACCCAAGGCCAGATAATTGGAGGAGACCGGCGGGCTCGACCAGTCGCTCATCCACAAGCCACCGCCACTGGGCGCCGTGGTTTCGGCTCGCGATCGGCTACGCGGCGCTTCTGCGGGAGGCTGGCGGAAATCCGACGGTTGCTGCGGAACTGTCGTGGGATAAAGAGTCTTGGGAATCATTTTGAAAGTGCCGGCGCTGTCCAGATCGCTCCACAGCGTCTGATTGAACGTCCCCATAAAGCTCTGGGCCGCACCCGAACCGCGAAGATCGGGTACCGCCATTGCCGGCTGCGTGTCCCCGGTAATTTTGATGCGCAGATCCTGCGCCGTCAGGACGACGAGGCCCACGCTAGCGCCCAATGCGAACCAGATGGTCTTTTTCATGGTCACCGCCTTAATTCGAAAACAAACTCGATATCAGCCGAACTCCGCCCTAAGCCGGGCGGAAGAGCAGGAAACGGAATGGAATCCAGGATGGCGCGCTGCGCGGAATAATCGAGCGCACTGTTGCCGCTCCGCTGCGCGACACGCACCGACGAAGCCGGAACGGAGCCGTCGCGCTCAATCGTAAACGTCACGACCGTCTGCGGCGCCGAGTGGAGGCGCGGATCCAATTCGTTGGTGCGCCAGTTCCGCGCCACCTTGTCGCGCAGCAAGTTCGCGTACCAGCCGAATTGTTGCCCGAACGGCGAGTTGTTCCCGATCGCAACGCCGCCCGCCCCGGTGGTTCCGTACAAGGGAGATACCATGTGCTGTCCCGAATCGGTGTAGAGCTGGTTCGGCAAGTCCTCCTGCTTGGCGCGGAACTTGTTCGGCGCCGACTGAGCGCGGGAAGGCTGCTTGGGGGCGGTGCGGCTCTTGAGCGGAATCGCATCCGGCGGAGGCGCCTTCACTTCCGGCTTCGGTTTTTCCTTCGGCATCGGTTCCGGCACGCGCGACTCGGTATTATTGGCGACCGGATTCACCGGCCCGCTGCGGCTCGGCAGCGGAATGCGCGCTACCGGAGTTACGGCCACCGATCCGATTCCCCCTCCGTTGAGGTCTCCCAGTTGGATCGTCGAGCGCTGCTGAGTCCAGTATGCGAGCGCCAGCGCGCCTGCCATCGAAACGTGGAAAATGATCGAGGCGATCAGCCAGGGGCCGAGCGGGTCCGGCTGATCCAGAATATCGCCGTGCTGCCGCATTACCGCCTTTTCGGTGCCGAGTCCTCCGGCTGCGTGACGACGTTGACTTGAAATCCCGCTTGCCCGAGAGTAGCCATCACCTGCGCGATCGGATCGAATACCGTATCCTTGTCAGCTCTCACGTACACCGCCTTCGACTTCCCGAAACGCTGCGCAATCGCGGTCTGAAGATCGTTAATGTTGATCGGTTTCTCATTCAGGTAAGTGACGCCGTCCTTGGTGATGGTCACCGTCGGCAGCTCCTGAGCGCTGTCCTTCACTGGCCTGACCTTGGGGACGTCCACCTCAATGCCGAAGTCCATCACGTGCGCTGTCAGCATGAAGATGATGAGCAGAACCAGCACCACGTCGACGAACGGCGTGACATTAATCTCCGACAGCGATGGAGTGCCGCCGCGCCGCGAACGATAGCCGCCGCCGTTGACTGAAATTGCCATTGTCTATTGCTCCCCGAAACTGCGCTCCGCCATGTTGAGGAATTCCAGCGAGAAGTCATCCAGGCGGGCGCCGATCTCGCGAAGCGAATGTCCGAACATGTTATAGAAGATGGCAGCGGGAATAGCTGCCAGCAGTCCGACGGCCGTCGCGATCAGAGCGTCCGCGATGCCGGGACCTACCGTCCGCAGGCTGGTGCTTCCCTGCTGGCTGAGGTCGAGAAACGCGCGGATGATGCCCAGCACCGTGCCGAACAGGCCGATAAACGGGGACACCGACGCGGTGGTCGCAAGCCACTGCATGTGCCGTTCCAGCTTCGCCAGTTCCTCGCTGGTGCCGAGTTGCAGCGCGCGTTCGACGGCTGTCCGATTAGTCAACTGCCCCTTCTTCTTGAGCTGCCGCGCGACTTCCTCATAACCGAAATCGAAGACGCCCACCAGCGGAGAGGGCCGGTATTGCTCGCTCGCGACCATTACGGCTTCGAGGCCGTTCGCCTTGCGGAACGCTCGCAAAAATCGGGCATTCGCCTTTCGGGTGCGGCGAAATGTGCTCCATTTCGCAAAAATCACCGTTAGAGAGAAGATCGAGAAACAAATCAGCACGCCGAGCACCGCGAGCTGCAGGGGTCCGGTGCGCTCGAACATTTCGACGTAATTCACTTGGAGGAGGAAAGCAAAAAACGGAGCTTCGAAGGTCAACACGTCTCCTAATCCCAAATCTATCATAGAGACGCGCGCCGACACGGAAAAGACTACCCGAAAAATTGCCTGCTTAAAGACCGTTATAATCGCGTGAGAGTGTTGCTCGAATTAGCCATCGAGAACTATGCGGTCGTCGGGCAGCTAAGGGTACGTTTTCATACAGGACTGAACCTGCTGACCGGGGAAACCGGCAGCGGCAAGTCGATCGTAGTGGACGCGCTGGGACTGCTGATGGGGGGCCGCGCTTTTGCGGATGTGGTCCGCAGCGGAGAAACGCGTGCGCGCGTGGCCGGTATTTTCGAGGTTCGAAATTCTGCGGCAATCCGGCGTCTGCTGGAGCCGGCCGGGATTGAGATCGAAAACGGAGAACTGCTGCTCGAACGCGAGGTGCTCTCGGAGGGGAAATCACGCGCGTACATCGGCAGCCGGCCCGTGGCGGTGTCGCTGCTCAAGGAACTGGCCCCTCATCTGGCGGACATTCACGGCCAGCACGATCAGCAGCTTTTGTTTTCGACCGAGGCCCAGCGCGACATGCTCGATGCTTTCGCGGATTCTCCCGAACTGGCTGGCCGCGTGGCGGCGACTTACGAGGAGTGGCATGCCGCGGGAAAAGAGCTCGAGGAACTCGAGCGGTCCGAGCAGGAGAAATTGCGCATGCTGGATCTGTGGACGTTCCAGCGGAAAGAAATCGAGGCAGCGGCGCTGGAAGCTGGCGAAGATGCCGCGCTCGAGAACGAACGGCGGATTCTGCAAAACGTGCAGCGTCTGGAGGAAGCCGCTGCCGCGGCGTACGCGGCGGTTTACGACAGCCCGGAGTCCGCGCTGTCGCTGACCCGCACGGCCTCGAAACGCGTCGATGAGTTGTGCCGTATCGATGCTTCGGTGGAAGGCGTCCGCGAGCAATTGAATGCCGCCGCGCTCAGCTTGCAGGAAGCCTCCTACGGGCTGCGCGATTATCTCGGAGCGCTGGAGGCGAATCCCGGGCGGTTGGAGGAAGTGGAGAACCGGCTCGCAGCGATTGACCGGCTCAAGCGTAAATACGGGCAGTCAATCGACACGATCCTCCAGTTTCTGCAAGAGGTGCGCGCGAAGATTGGATCGGCGGAGAACGCTGGCGAGCGGATGGACGAATTGCGCCGCCGCCGCAAGAAACTGGCTGCAGAATTTGAAACTCGAGCCGCCGAACTCACCAGCGCGCGTCAGGCGGCTGCACGCAAACTGGAAAAGCGGGTCGAGGCGGAGCTGGCGCAATTGGCCATGGAGCGCGCGGCCTTTCGGGTGCAGATTACACCGGCGCCATGGTCGGAGAGTGGGGCCGATCGCGTGGAATTTCTGGTTTCGGCCAACTCGGGCGAGCAGCCGCGGCCGTTGGAGAAAGTCGCGTCAGGCGGCGAGATTTCGCGCATCGCCCTGGCGCTCAAGACCTGTCTGGCGGGGCCCAAGACTCCACTGATTCGCACGCTGGTGTTCGACGAAGTGGATGCCGGCGTGGGCGGCAGCGCCGCCGAAGGGGTCGGGCGGCGTCTCAAAAAGCTTGCCGCCAATAATCAAGTCCTGTGCGTTACGCATCTGCCGCAGATCGCCTCGTTCGCCGATCACCATTACCTGGTGGAAAAACGAGAGGTTCGGGGCAGGACCGTGGCCGAGCTCGAAGAACTCGACAAAGCGGCGCGCACCCGCGAGATTGGCCGGATGTTGTCCGGCCAGAAAGTCACACCGGAAGCACTCAAACATGCCGAGCAGCTCATCCGCATGAGCGTGGCATGAAGCAGCGTGTCGCTATGTGGCTTTGTCGTTCACTGCCATCTGACTTCTGATCGGAGTTAGTACCAATAGATAGGCACTCAAATCCGATGGATAGACATACAAATCCTCCTAGGAAATCAGAGCTGTAAGGCGCATTTCAAAACAGGCGGGGTACCGATAATTTCGATATACTGCCCGCGCATTCGCCTATCTTTTGGAACCAAAACATGACCAAAGGATAGAAATACTGCGTATGAGTTAGCCTTTGATTCTTCGGCCGATCCCGTTAAAATAAGCCAGATGCAAGGCAAAGCGGGGGCACATAACTGGGTCCAGATGAGCGACACGGACCTGGAAAACGCCGCTCGCTATTACCTGTGGCTGTCGCAGGAGTTCCCGGATCTTCCGAACAAGCGTCTCGATGAAATCGTGATGGAGGCCGGTCGGCGCGGGAAGCCTGAAATCGTAAGCCACGCGAAAGCGTCTATTCGTAGTAAGCAGGCAGGCGGTTAAACGGCGAGGACCACGAAGAGATCCCAGCCCGATAAGCCGCCCCAGCGGACAAGGAATTGAAGACGGCACTTCCCTCGCAATCCGAACGGTCGACAACGGCAAAAGTAGTCGTCGCAACCACCGTAGCTTTATCCTTTATCTCCTTTTGGCGCGCAGCCGCGGTGGTATTGAGCGATCTGGCTTCCTCCGCGTTCTACGCCGGCGGCATCGCGGAGCACGCGATCGGTAAAAGCGCGCCGTGGTTCATCCTCGGCGTGATGCTGTTCAGTTTTGCCGTCCGCTCGGTGTATCTGGAATCGTGCAGCATGTTCGTCCGCGGCGGCGTCTATGTCGTCGTGCGCGACGCCATGAATCATTTCATGGCGCGGCTCTCCGTTTCCGCGCTGATTTTCGATTACATTCTCACCGGACCCATCAGCGTCGTCAGCGCCGGACAGTATCTCGGACACCTGATGAATGAGATTTCCGGTCTCACGCACATCGGCCACGCCATCAGCACCAACCTGTTCTCCGCGATATTCGGTGCGGCGGTCACGATGTACTTCTGGTGGAACAACATCAAGGGCATCCACGAGTCCAGCGGCAAGGCGCTGCGCATCATGCAGATCACTACCGTGATGGTGGTCGCCTTTCTGATCTGGTGCCCGATCACGATCCTGATCCGCGGCAACATCCAGATCCCTCCGGCGCCCCTGCCCCGCAACCTCGAGTTCAGCCAGGACGCGCTCGGCTGGCTCCGCGGCACGATCTGGCCGCAAATCGGCGCCATCGCCATCATCGTCGCCTTCGGGCACTCCCTGCTCTCGATGAGCGGATTCGAAACCCTGGCGCAGGTTTATCGCGAGATCGCCTACCCCAAGCTGAAGAATCTGAAGTACACGGGCAACATCGTTTGCATTTACGCCGTATTCTGCACGGGCGTGGTCACCCTGTTCGCGGGCATGATCATCCCGGACGCCGTGCGCGGGCAGTACGTGGATAATCTGCTCGGCGGATTGACCAGTCACCTTGCGGGACCAGCGTCTCTCCGTTTGCTGTTTCATGTCTTCGTGGTTGTTGTCGGCGTGCTGATCCTATCGGGGGCCGTCAATACCTCGATGATCGGCGCCAACGGCGTAATGAACCGCCTGGCGGAAGACCGCGTGCTGCTCGATTGGTTCCGCAGACCGCACAAGCGCTTCGGCACCACTTCCCGCATC
>CAZKQQ010000168.1:0-3531 GCA_964554945.1 uncultured Solibacteraceae bacterium
CCGCACCAATCGGCGCGAGGATCTCGTACGGGCCCAGGCGCGTGCCAGGAGCTAAACCCATAACTGTTCAGAAGATTTTACCGGAGCGCCATCCGGAATGCAGCTTAGTGCCGCCGCGCTCGCCGATTCGCGGTCTTCCCCTGCGGCCCGCGCCCGGCTTTTTTGCGGCGCCCGCTCCCGCCTGCGCCCGCTCCGCGATCTCGAAGAAGCGTGCGGGCCTGTTGGCGCCGTGTGCAGTTCTCAGCAGTGCGCGTCTCGCGTCAAATTCACGCCGAACAGCCCAGGTTCCGGTTTGCGCGTCACTCGGGACTTATCGCCTTCTGATCAGCTACACTTAGCTGAATCAAGCGCATGCCGCTCTCTGCCGGCGAAAAACTCGGCCCGTATGAAATCCTGGCGCCCTTAGGGAAGGCGGTATGGGCGAAGTCTGGAAAGCCCGGGATAGCCGCCTCGGCCGCGAAGTAGCGATCAAGATTTCCGCCGAGCAGTTCAGCGAACGGTTCGAACGCGAGGCGCAGGCGATCGCGGGGCTCAATCATTCCAACATCTGCCAACTCTATGATGTCGGTCCCAACTGTGCTCGCAAACTTCAACACATCATGAGCCAACCCATTCACCAACTGATTACGAACCCGGCAGCTCCGAGCACCACACTCGAAGTGTCTTTCGAGTATGTTGTTTCTGCCTCCCTCGGCGACGATCCACCGGTCCCAACCCCTCCTATCCTCAGCCCTCACTGGTCCGACCAGGTCTCGGGGCAAACCGACGACGCGCCCCGCATGCTCGCTTTACCGTGACCCGAAGCATTCAATCCCCCATTAAATAGGTCCGCGGCTTCCTTCATTGACACCTTATCGGGAATGCTCCGGCGATCAGATCTCGTCTTGCCCGGGCCGATCGGCGCCGGAGCACTCCCGATCAAGCCTACTGCAATATCGGTACCGTCCGACAGGCTCGCTCGGGCGTCATGCGGGAGACTCCGTGATGGGGCGCCGCTGAGCCGAGAGGATCACCCAGACGGCCCAGGCGGATACCAGAGCCTGGATGAGCAGGAGCGCAAATGAGCGGTCCGCGAACCAGGACGTGAGCGAAAACGGTGTGGGGGCGGTGAAGACCGCAACGCACCCGCCCGCGACCAGACAGAGCAGGCCCAGCCGGCGAAGGGCCCATAGCACTATATAGACAGTCGGGACGATAAGGAAGGCAGCCAACATCCGTTGCCGGATGCCCGGCAAGGTCGGGTTGCCCAACTGCAGGATTCCCACGACCGTGCAAAACAGGGTATCCGCCAGCCACGCCGGGCGGACGAGCATGCGGGCGCCCGCTACCAGAACCAGAATCCCCAGGGAGCCAAAGAGGGCGATCACGAAACCGGACAGGAGCACCGCGCTAAAGTGCCGTGAGCTATCGAGCACGAGCAGTTCTGACGGCACGCGCAGCGTGGAATCGACCAGGGGGATCAAGGGATTGATGAGGGCGCCGAGAGCTATTCCTCCGAAAATGCCCGCCAGCAGGTGGGAGGCAACCAAGGGGTCGCGAAGCCGTCCGGTCTGAAGCCTGGACCACGAGATGAGAGCGTCCGGCCACTGGCGGCGTACGTATGGTTCGATAGCCATGTAAAGGCACCACAGCAGGCCCGCGGCGAATGCCGCCCAACTGGCCGCGATGGTGAATAAGATCAGCTCCCCGAAGCTCGCCACGTGATTCGCGCTCAGCAGCCAAGCCAGCATGGCGGCCATAAACGAAATCGCCGCCAAGGCGGCGGCCCCTCTCCGGTCGCCACGGCCAAGAGTCACGTTGTGAAGGGCGAGTAGCACGCCAACCAAGACAATCAGAAGGATCACGCACACGAAGAACAGCCTGCTGGCGGGAGAAACGGGAAGCGGAGGCGCGCCCATCGAGACTGCCCAGTCGCCAGTGAGGTTGAAATAGACGAGGCGGCCGGCCCAGGAGCCGGCTTCGACGCGGAGTTTTTCCTGCCGGTCTTCGCCATAGGTCCCCGTCCAAGCTGCCCGCGCATCGACAGCCATGGGAGGCGTCTCCTGGGGAGCGGCGGGAGCGAACCGGGCCATGTCCAGGCCGGCAGCGGTGAAGAGGAGCGCCCAATCCGGCGCTTGCGCGGAACTGCCAGGCGCCGCACGGGCCGGCGGGCGAATCTCCAACGCGATCAGGCGGCCCTTGGCATCCAGGCCGAGGCGAATCATTCCGGGATCCAGATTCGGCGGCGAATCGTAATAGACCATGCAACAGAGGAACGCGGGACTCCCGCGAACGAAGGAGTCTGCCTCAAAATCGTCCTGATGCTGTCGGTACCAAAAACGGATGACGGCGGGCTGGTGGCTTGCCAGCAGCGCGTTGCGCCGCGACGTTTCGTAGGTCTCGGCACGGGTCAGAAAGCTGGTACCCGGCACGTCGAAGCCGTAAGCCACCTGTTTGGGCAACTCGGCATATCCCAACTGCTTGAGGATTTCCCGGGCCCGAAAAGCGAGGCCATCGGGCGGAATATCCAACCGGGCATAGTTAGTGATATCCGAGTGCGGACGCGTCCAGGCGACGAGGGCCATCGAGAGCAGCACGCCTGCAAAACAGACCCATGCGATTCGTGGCGTGAACCCTTCCTTTTCCTGCGAGGCCGCGACCATTTCGGGCGACGGGGTTTCGCCGGCGGCCAGGGCGGCCGCGATCGGATCACCGCCCGGCAGGGCCACGGCCACGTTCAGCGCCGACGACGGCCGGCGCTTCGGATCTTCTTCCAGGCAGCGGAGGATTACCCGCTCGACCGCCGGGTCGAGGTCCTTCACGATTTCCGTCGGGTTGGTCTGCGTGTCACTGCGCCGCTTGCCGGTGAACATTTCGTACAGCACCAGGCCGAGTGAATAGAGATCGCTGCGGGTAGTGACTTCCTTGCCCGCCTTCTGCTCCGGCGACATGTAGGCCGGCGTGCCGCTGCGCAGGTCGCTCAACGGAATCTCTGCTGCGAGCGCGGCGAGGCCGAAATCGGTGATGCGGACCTGGCCGCGACCGTCGATCATGATGTTGGCCGGCTTCAAGTCCCGATGCAGTACGCCGCGTTCGTGCGCCGCGCTCAACCCCGCGCAGATCTTGCGCGCGAACTCGATAGCTTTATCCTGCGGCAGACGGCCAATGCGCCGGATCAGCGAATCGAGGTCTTCGCCGTCGAGGTACTCCATCGAAATGAAGTGCAGACCCTCGACCATGCCAATGTCGTACACCCGGCACACATTCGGATGCGAAACCTGGCGCGCCACGCGGACTTCGTTGCGAAAGCGGATGAGAGCCGCTTCGGACATCTTCGCCCCGGCCAGAAACTTCAGCGCGACGGCTTGGTTGAGGATCAAATCGAAAGCGCGGTAGACCTCGCCCATGCCGCCCTGGCCGAGCAGGCCAAGAATGCGATACCGGCCGGCCAGCACCGTTCCGGCGGGAAATCGACCTTCGTCGATCGAACTGGAGGAAGAGGAAGCCCCTGGTTCGAAAATGGTCTTCGTGGTGCCGTCAAGTGGTGCTAGG
>CAZKQQ010000168.1:3541-14989 GCA_964554945.1 uncultured Solibacteraceae bacterium
GGTGCTAGGCACGCCGGACATATCCGCCACTCTTCGCGAACTTCCTGAGCGCACTTGGGGCAAGTATTGGCGCTTGAAGTCGGCATAAAGGCTGTTTTACCGATTCTAACAGTGCGGCTCATGCCCGGGCCGATCGGCGCCGGAGACTCCCGATCAAGCCTAATGCAATATCGGTAGGTGCCACCTTGGCGGTTTGCGCGTAATCCGGAAATCATGTAGGAAGGGAAGCACGAGAGGGATCAACGGGCCTAGTCCTGTTTTTAATGCGCCTGCCGCAGCAAAGGCTCGAAATCGAAATTAGGTATAGACTTTTGCAAAAAGATAGCCTTTCTCCACTCAAAGATCGGTCGAAGCTTCGGCCATAGCTGAAGTATTTGAGCCGCTTTTAGCCACGGGAGATGCATCGGGGGAAGATCCCAAGGAATACCTTTGCGCCGCCAGAAGATAGCCAGCATTCTGCCAAAAGATAGATCCAAAGATGAATCGGGAGCAACTATATTCATGTTTGTAGGAGATTGTAGTTCCGTCGAACGCAGTACTACTTTCGACGTTTTCCTCCGATCTCTCACCCAGCCGTGTGGTGAAGGCGCCGGGCGTGAGTCACTCGCATGGGCGGCAGCATAAGCGCGAGTTGCGGCGGGACAGCGCCCGGGTCCACCGCGGGCCACCGCCATCGAAGGCTCGGCGAAGCCGCTGCGCCTCATCATCAAGACGATGCTCGTCGCGAACCTGGAGCCGTCAGCAGCGCTGTCGCGCGGCATTGGGTCCGGATTCGCGCCTTCCGATCGTGGTCGTGGCGGGTTCAATGCGCACCGGTATTGGGAGTCTCAAGGATAGAAGTCTTCCAGTATGTCTGGCGGGCCGGCGAAAGCGACGCGCTGCCGGCAGCCAAGGAACGTGAGGTGGAAAGCGAATGAAAACGCTGCCCAAATCGTTTGACCAATCGTTTGATTGGTCGTCGGAATCGAACGGCGATGGCATAATAGCCAATTCCACATTCATGTCCCTACTGTCCTTGGCGGGTTTGTGGGAAGGACGGAGCCGAACCCGCGTCCTGTTGCTGAGCGGCACGCTTCTTGCGGCCATCGCGCTGGTCGATTGGTGGACGAAACCATACGTTTCGCTGGGTTTCCTCTATTTGTTTCCGATCATGCTCACGGCGGGGTTTGTTCCGAGATGGGCGCTGGTGGCGCTCGGCCTAGTCTGCGCGGGCCTGAGCGAATTGTTCAGCTCCCTGGATCCTTCCGATGCAATGATTCGATTCAGTTTCGAAGCCCTCGCGCTGGCGGGGTGCGGTTTGTTTGTGGCGGAGCTGCTGCGCAATCGCCGGCTCATGCAGGAGGCCGAAGAGCGTCTTCGTGTGCTGGTCGAGACGAGTCCGGCCGCAATTGTAACGGTTGATGAGCGCGGTTTTATCGAACGCGCCAACCATGCGGCGGCCGAACTGGTGAGTCCTCCCGGCGGGGATTTGGTGGGACAACCGATTGCAGCCTTCCTTCCGGAACTCCATCATGCGCTCCGGAAAGAGGAAGGTCCGCAGTTCCGCACATCGATGCAATGCCGCGGCCACCGCGGCAATGGCGAATCCTTTTTGGCCGAGGTCTGGTTTTCCACATATAAAGAAGGTCTGGCGCCGAAACTGGCGGCCATCATTGCCGATGTGACGGAGGAGCGGCTGGCCTCGCATCCGCATGCGGCGGCTCCTGGCGAGCGATCGAGCCTCACGAGCCGGGAGTCGGGCGTGCTTCGCCTTCTGGTGCAGGGTTTCGCGAATAAGGAAATCGCCTCGCGTATGGAGCTCTCCGAAAGCGCGGTAAAAAATACTCTGCAGCAATTGTTTGCCAAAACCGAAGTGCGCACGCGCAGCCAGTTGGTCCGCGTCGCACTCGAGCAGTACCGTGACCTTCTGTAACACACCGGCCGGACCTTCGATTGACCAGACGATTGGCCGGCGCCAATCCTAAGATTCCTGGCAAGGGCCCTTTGATATCTGGAAATCTCAGGCTATGGGGCATAACGTTGACTGTCAGTGCTCGTGTGAATGTCCGTAGCTCGAATCAGATTCCTCTTTAAAGCGGTCAACGGTAGCACCTGGTCCAAGCTCGTGTTCGCGGCTGGATGGTGTCTCTTTTGGCTGGCCGGATCTCGCGGTGAAGATGTGCCCATAACAGTCCTGCTGGTGGGGCCGTTTGTCATGCTGGTGGCGATCATCCTTCTCATGAGAGGCCGGCGTAGGGACCGCATGCAGGTGTGGCCGCTTATTCACTGTCGCGGTTCTGTCCGGCAGTCCATCCAAAGCACCGGTGAAACTCTCGATTTGCCTTCCACACAGGATCGCGACCGCGAGAGCGCGGTGCGAGCCTAGACGATCGGCCGCAGGGTACTCCAGATGATTTCCAGACTTGTTGATTTCGCGCTAAAGAACCGATTCCTGGTTCTGGCGGCGGCGCTCGTGCTGTTTGCCTGGGGCGCGATCTCGTTTCACCAACTTCCCGTCGAGGCGTATCCCGACGTAGCCAACAACTACGTCGAGATCATCACACAATGGCCGGGCATCTCCGCCGAGCAGATAGAGCAGCAGGTCACGATTCCGCTAGAGATCGGCATGAACGGGATTCCTGGTGTTTCTCACCTGCGCTCGTTTTCAATCTTCGGCCTCTCGGATTTGAAGCTGATTTTTGAGGACGACACCTCGAATTTCGAGAATCGAGAGAGAGTGCTCGAGCGCCTGTCGCAGGTCACTCTGCCGCCGGGAGTGACGCCACAGATGGGAGCCGATTGGAGTCCGGTCGGCCAGATTTACTTCTTTACCCTGGAGAACACGAATCCGGCCTACGACGTGATGGAGCTGAAATCGATCGAAGACTGGGTGGTGGAGAAGAACCTGAAGTCGGTTCCGAATATCGTTGACGTCGCGACCTTTGGAGGGCCGACGCGCGAATACCAGGTGCGCCTCGACCCCAACAAGCTGATCGCCTATGGGATCGGTTTGGCGCAGTTGGAGCAGCAGCTCACCAACAACAACGTGAACGCCGGTGGCAGCTTCATTCAGGCGGGCCTGCAGCAGATCAATGTACGCGAAGTTGGGATGGTGAGGAGCGTAAATGATATCGAGAACACGGTTGTGCTGACGAAGAACGGCACGCCGATCCACATGCGGGACCTTGCCGTGATTTCTCAGGGCCCCAAGGTCCGACTCGGCCAGTTTGCTCGCGCGATTCGCCGCGACGACGGAAAGATCGTCGACAATCCAGATGCGGTTTCGGCATGGGTACCGATGCGGAAAGGGGCCGATGCAGAACCTACCCTGGAGGGCCTGCACGAGAAAGTCAAGGAGCTCAACGACTACATCCTGCCCCCGGGCGTGAAGATTGTCCCCTTCATCGATCGCAGCGACCTGGTGCATTACACGACGCACACGGTACTGCACAATCTGACCGAAGGCATTGTCCTGGTAATCATCATTCTGTTTCTGTTTCTGGGCAATGCGCGCGGTGCCCTCATCGTGGCGCTCACCATCCCGTTCTCGCTGCTGTTTGCCGCCACGTGTCTGCGGCTGAAAGGGATTCCGGCCAACTTGTTGTCGCTGGGCGCGCTGGATTTTGGAATGGTGGTGGATGGCGCGGTCGTGATGGTGGAAAACATCGTCCGCCATCTCAGCCGGCGGGAAGCGGACACGCGCACGCCGATGCAGAAGATCTTCGAGGCCGCGCACGAAGTGCAGCGCCCGGTGTTCTACGCCATCGCTATCATCATCACGGCGTACATGCCAATCTTCACATTGCAGCGCGTGGAGGGCCGGCTGTTCAAACCGATGGCCTGGACGGTAGCATTCGCATTGCTCGGGGCGATTTTGTTCTCGATGACCATCGCGCCGGCGCTCGCCAGCCTGTTGTTCCCGAAAGGAACTCGCGAGTGGTATAACCCGCTGCTGATTTGGCTCACCAATCGATACCGCGGCGCGGTTCGTTTTGCCATTCGCATGCGGTACCTGACCGTGGCGGTAGCCACCGTGATCCTGGCGATCGCACTCTGGCAGGGCGGCAACATTGGGTCCGAGTTCCTGCCGCATCTCGATGAAGGCGCGCTCTGGGTGCGGGGCACGCTGGCGCCAAGCACCGGCCCTGACGAGGGCATTCGTGTGTCGAATCAGGCCCGCATCCTGCTCTGCTCGTTCCCGGAGGCAACCGAATGCACCAGCCAGGTGGGCCGGCCCGACGACGGAACCGATACCACCGGGTTTTTTAACACGGAGTACTTCGTCGGACTGAAGCCCAAAGAGCAATGGCGCCGCGGCTTTTACGAGGACAAAGACCAACTGATCGCCGCAATGGGCCGAGAGCTTGAGAAGATGCCGGGGGTCACTTGGAATTTTTCACAGCCAATCGCCGACAACATGGAGGAAGCAGTCAGCGGCGTAAAGGGGCAACTGGCCACCAAGGTTTACGGCGACGATCTGAAAGTGTTGGAAGACAAGGCGGACCAGATCGTTAGAATCATGCGCGGCGTCAAAGGAATCGAAGACCTCGGCGTGCTTCGGGTCCTCGGCCAGCCGAATCTGAATCTGACGGTCGATCGGGCGCAAGCTGCGCGGTATCAGATTAATGTCGCCGACGTGCAAGACGCCATTCAGACGGCGGTAGGCGGCAACGCTCTGACCCAAGTCCTGCAAGGGGAAGCGCGGTATGACCTGGTGCTGCGTTATCTTCCGGAGTACCGCGATACCAAGGAGGAGATTGAAAACATCCGCCTGTTGGCGCCTACCGGCGAGCGCGTTTCGTTAACGCAGCTCTGCAAAATCGAAGTACGCGATGGCGCTTCGGAGATCTACCGCGAAAGTAACCAACGGTACATTGCCATCAAATACAGCGTGCGCGGACGCGATCTCGGCGGCGCCGTCGAAGAAGCCATTCGGAAGGTCAGCGCGCAGGTGCAACTGCCACGTGGATATCGCATCGATTGGGAAGGCGAGTACGAAAGCCAGAAACGGGCCCAAGCGCGCCTGTTCGTGATCGTGCCGCTCACAGTCGTGCTGATCTTCATCATTCTGTATTCGATGTTCCGTTCGCTGAAGTGGGGTCTCTTGATCATGGTAAACGTTCTGCTAGCGCCAATCGGCGGCATGTTCGCGCTACTGATCACCCATACCAACTTCAGCGTGTCTTCGGGCGTCGGCTTCCTGGCGCTGTTCGGCGTGTGCGTGCAGACCGGCGTTATCATGCTGGAATACATCAACCAGTTGCGCGCGCGGGGCCACACAATCGTCGATGCCGCGGTGGAAGGCGCGGTTCTTCGCCTCCGTCCCATCATGATGACGAGCCTCGTGGCGACGCTGGGCCTATTCCCGGCGGCAGTGTCGCATGGGATTGGTTCGGACTCGCAGCGCCCATTCGCAATCGTGATCGTCGGCGGCCTGATCGCGGCGCTGGTGATCAGCATCTTCCTGCTGCCGACTTTGTACGTCTGGATAGCCAGTTCCAACGATGTCTTGCCAGAAGTGGAAGAGGGTCAACAGGAAGTATAGGATGCCCGAAGTCCTCGCTTGACGTAAACCCTCTTCTCAGACGACCGGTTTCCCAATAGAAGGCCCTACCCCCACTGCCCGCAGCAGATTGCGTCCAGGATTGTCGCCGAACCTGAACCTGAGGCATCCTGCAGGAGCGACCTCCGTCTCAAGTTCAGGTTGGCGCGTGATCCAGGAGCCAGGCGGGACAGAGCATGGCGACAACACATCAACTTGATACCGTGCGCGGTGGTTTCTTGTTCAAAAAGCTGGCTAAATGACCGGGAGTTTCTCTCCGAGGAGGCCGTCAACCTCGAAAATACTGTCACAACCGATTGCCGCCTCCTCCGTGGAATCACTCTACACTTTGCGACCTTGCGCGAGCGGCCGGAAATCGCCTTATGACGATCGCTCCGCCGTCCTCCCACGCCGCCAGGAGGTCACCCCCTGGCAAACTCGCAATCGCCGGGAAGGAGCCGGTTTCAGCGAGAGGCTCAACCCTGCCTTCATGCCAGAATTCGATCTTCGTATCTTTGGACCAAATCGCATAAGGCCGATTTCCGCTAATCGCGAGGGCCACATCCTTACCAGTACCCATCGGTGTTTCCGGCTTACCGGGCTCAGCCAGGTAGATGCTTTCGCCGCGCCGCCAGGCTGTGATGATTTTCGATTCCGACACCACCAAACCTCCGCCATCCATGGGACAGGCGTTCAATTGCCAACTGCCGAGCCCCAGCTTCTCCGGTTTCGAGAAGACCATACCGTCCGCCGATCGCGCAAGATACATGTCTCGTGCCCCTCCGAGCCAGTTCCGCCACATCACCGTGACCGGCCCATCCGGAGCGATTGCGACTGATGGGTGGCAGCATTCGCAGATGGTGCCTTCCGGGGACTGATAGATCAGGACGTTCGTCGACCACGTCGCACCTGCGTCGGTAGAGCGTGCTCCATACAACTGAGTCCCTTTTGCGCTGCGCTTATCCAACCATACGGCGAATAGGCCGCCCCTTCCGTGGCCGGCCAACGAATGCAGGCCTTCGGTGGGCGCGCCCGGGACATCATTAACCCTGATTCCATTGGACCAGCTCTTTCCACCATCGGTCGAACGCCAAACCAAGAGGTCCCCATCCGACGGCAACCCATGTGCCGTGCTGCTCGTGGCTCGGAGTCTTGCCGAGGACTGCGCTGATCACGACGGTATTTCCTGCCCATGTGATCCTAGGCCCACGGTTGGCGGTTCAACGGCAGAATTTCCCCCTCCGCCACCTTGGCTGGCGCAGAGAACGTCCTTCCGTTGTCGCGCGAAGAGCTGAAGTAAATCGCTGTTCCGGCGCCGAAGGTCAAGCCAATTGTCGAGCCACTTGCCGCCAGTTGGGGCTCCCGTGCGGGCGCGTCCGGGCCCATGGGTCCGAGTTGCGCGGCTAAGAGTGTTGCGAAGAGCAAAGAAACCATAGAAGTCTCTCCTAAAATGCCAGGCGCATGGCAAACTGAAACGCCCTCGGATCGCCGACCGCGGTGATCTGGCCGAACGTGGGCGATGGATTCGCGGGGTAGGCGCCCGTTCCGAAACTGCCGTTCAAGCTGACGCCGTTTACGTGGTTCGTGAGGTTGAAGCTTTCGGCCAATGCCTGCAGCCGCAATCGCTCGGTGAGCTGGAAGGAGCGGCTGAGCCGCGCGCCTAGGCTTAGAAAATCGAATCCCCGCCCCGCGTTTCGATTAATGAAGGAACCGTTGATCGTGGGCCTCGCGGTTGTCCCCTGAATGGTCTGAGCTCCGGTCGTAATGTTGAATGGCAGCGGGGAGTAGTATTGGAGCATGGTGTTCAACTCAAAACCATGGCTGACTCGCTGCCACGGCGTTGCGCCCTTGGCCATCGAGGAGTGAATCGAACCGTCAAACACGACGCGATGGCGCTGATCGTCGTCGGAACGGCCGTAATCCTGCCAGATATTGAAGTTATTGATCGGCGCGCTGAAAAAGAATTCGCCGACGTTGTCGAGCCCTTTCGAATAGGTGTAGGAAACCCGAAAACTCGCCCAGTGGGCCGGCCGCTGCACAAATGAGACATGCAGGCCGTCGTAGTGGGAGTCGGCAAGCGATGAGTATTGGCTCGCGTTGCCATAATTCGGATTCGCGCGGCATCCGTTGTTGGTACCGGATGCCGTGCAACTAGGCACGTTCTGGTTGACGGAAATGATCAGATGGAGACCGCGCACATGCTGATACCCGACTTCGAGGGAGCTTCGGGCTCCCACTTGCTGCTCAATCTCGAAGTTGCCCTGCTCGGAATAGGCGTTTTGGAGACGCGGATCCATGATGGAAAAATTAAATAGCACTCCCGGCGGCAGGGTAAGACTGCTAAGGATGTTGGGAAAGACCGGCGCCCCGGCCTGCGCGGGCGAAAGGCTGATGCTGATCTGGCTCAGCTTCGCGGGATCCGTCGTATTGTTTGCGGAGAGAAGAGCGTTCGCCAATGCTCGCAACGGTACGCGGTCGTAGAAGAGTCCGTAGCCACCGCGGATAACGGTTCGCCGCGAAGCAAAAGGCGTCCAGGCGAAGCCACCCCGCGGCGAGACATTGTTCGTGTCTGTCGCGATGGTCCGCAGGAATTGAAGATCGTAACGGAGCCCCAGGTTCAGAGTCAGACGGGAGTTCACCTTCCACTCGTCCTGTGCGTAGAAACCAACGTTGGGATTGGTCTGGTGGATCGTGCTATTCGCGAAGGTCTGGGTAAACCCCGAGTTGTTGTACGTGCCGGCGAGGAAGTTCGCGAGCGAAGAGAACGAATAGCTGCCCCGGTAGGAGCGCGGAAACGTGATGGTATCGGCGTTGTAGATGAATTCGGTTCCCACGCGAATCGCGTGCGCGCCAGCTTGATAAGAGAAGTTGTCAGCAAACTGGCCGAGCTTGTTCAGCCTCCCCGTGGGTGAACCCGAGAGCGTGCCGAAGGAGGCCACCCCTGAGATGCTGACCGCTGGCCCAACCTTGTCCGACGGAGGCGCCTGCAAATTGCTGTTCCAGAACTGTCCGCGAGTTTCGTTTACCGCACGCGTGGAGAGCGTCGCAATGTTGCTGACCGCGATAATCTGATCGGTGTCTTCGAGATTGGCGGAGGCCGATGGCGCGCTCAAGCCGCCTGCGCCTCGTGAGTTGATGCTGGTGACATGATATAGGCTGTAACGGACGCTGAGCTGATCCTTGTCGTTGAGTTGATGGTCCACCTTGGCGAGAAAGTTCGCGCTGTGAACCGGGTTGGAATAAATGCCGGTGGAGATCGGCGGTCCCGGATAGCCGACAGCTAGAAGCCGAGCGTTTACTGCCCCGACGTTCGCGGGGGAAATCGTCACCAGCCCGGACTGGTTGAGCACACGCTGTTCGAAATTCGCAAAATAGAAGGTGCGGTTGTGGATAATCGGACCAGCCAGGCTAGCGCCAGATTGCGCCTGAGTCATGGGGAGAACCTTGTTGGAGAGCGCGTTGGCGGCATTGAACCGGCTGTTCCGAAAGTATCCGTACAGGTCACCGTGGAGCGTATTGGTTCCGCTCTTCGTGACGACATTCACGTAGCCGCCGAGGGCGCGTCCGAACTCGGCTTGGCCTCCGGACGTCACCACCTGAAGTTCCTGGACCACATCCAGACCGTAGAAAGCCCCAGTCAGCCCGGCTGCGTCGTCGTTATTCGATAGGCCGTCAACAATAAAACTGTTCGAGAAGTTGCGCTGACTGCCGATGGAGATTCCCTGTCCCGGAACCGCCGCCGTTTCGGCGAAAAGCTGGTTGGTGGCGGTATTAGTGGGAGACACCCCCGGAACCAGAAGGGCCGCATCCAGGAAGCTCCGCCCATTGAGTGGCAGGGCTCGAATTTCGGCTTCCGGCACCGTGCCGGCGACCTGGGACCGTGCTGTCTCCAACACCGTCCCTTCCCCTTGTACAAGAACATTTGTCTCGGCGGAAGCCACGGAGAGCGTTACCGGTAAATCAAATGCCGCCCCCACAGTGAGGCTGATCGACCGGACCGCCTCTGCAAATCCCGGCTGACTCACTCTGATCTCATACGACCCTACCCGGAGATAAGGAAATCGAAACCAGCCTTCGCGGTCCGTGGTCACGCCAACAGTCAGGTTGGTCTCGGGCTGGCGTGCGGTGACGTGCGCCCCAGCAATGACTGCACTCGTGGCGTCGCTCACCCGTCCGCTGACACTGGCGTAGTTAATGGTTTCCTGTGCGTGGGCCACGGGCAAGCTAAGCGCGACAGCTAAATATAGGATGAAAAAGGACGACTTCCTTCTAATGAACGAATGAAACATTTCCCCCTCCAAGAAACAGCCAGACCGAACAACGTGTTGATGTGGGGCTCTCTAGCGGTGTGGGGGCGGACGCTGGTACAGGGAGGGAAAGTGATGAAGTTTGGCCTTGCCGCGGATGGTGCTCCAAGAGGACTGCTCGATTGGAGGCACGGGCACGGCCGACGGCACTCCAGTTGGGATCGAGGCCGAGATCGGCGCAACGGGGCCCACTAACATGCAATCGTTTCCGCACTCCCGAACGGTTGTCCAGGTGGGGCCGGTCGAGTCGGCATGCGATCGAGTGCTGCAATGTGCTCGGTCGCGACGGCAGCAGGCATGAGAACAACCGCCGTCCGCAGCCTCAAACGCCTGCAGCACAGGGGCAACCGGCAAGAATAGAGACACGCAGAGCAACAGGATTGTCACGATCGGACGAATCAACCGTTGCATCATAGTCTCTTGTTTATGCGCTCGACGTGATCACTTCTTGGTCTTCGGATCGCCACCATTTGAGGGCATGACTTCTACTTTGTGCAAGACCAAGTCTCCGTCGTAAACAGTCGCCATGATCTGGTCACCGGCTTTCACTTTCTTTAGAACGGCTGGATCGTCGACCTTATAATCCATGGTCATCGCTTCCATCCAACCCTCGACCTTCTCGCCGTTCACTCGCAGACTCTTGGCATTTTCATTGACAGCCTCCACTTTGCCGTGAAACATGTAGGTCTTCTTCGCGTTCTTCGGCTGGCCTAAACAGACGGCCGTGAAGAATAGTGCCAGCACGGTAATAACGGGCAATTGACGAAAACACCTCATAGGAGTTCTCCAAAATCGACGCCTTGCCAAGGATCCGTGGTGTGAACAGGACCTGCTCAGCCAGGACGGTAATTGTTCCAAAGTTAGACGCCGCAAGCGGCGCCAAAATTCAAGGTTTTAGGAAAGCGAGATGGGAGGACCGCGTTGCTGACGAGACCGGCCAAACGAAATGGAGTACAGAGATGCAGTCTGCAATCGACCGGCGGACTCCTTGGCCTGCGGGACGGAGCTGCCAGGTGCGCTGCCGAGCCACATCGTGCCGGCCCGGGAAGACGCCACGGTTGTGCCAGGGAAAGAAGGGCAGCTTATCGGTTTCGGGCTAACGAGCGGCCCCGGCGCCTGCGAATGCTCGACATCATGGGCGGCGCAGTGATGCTTTCCAAGGCGACGGCAGCAGGCCGGAAGATGCGACTCGGAATCGGCAACGAGAGCCGGCGCGATCAGCGAACCGCTGAACACTACCAGCAAAAGCGTTGCTAGAACACGCCGCATTGGGTCAATTCTACACTGTTTTCGGCTGAGGTGTCTGACCAAACGCAAACTTTGTTCCTGCGCGGGAATCGGCTATCCACGCGGAAGTGATTCCGTTGGGGCCGTGCGCATCGTCGGCAACTCGGAAGGCCGCGAAGAGGAAGCCTTTTGAACACTGGTTTACCTTTGAGGGAATCGCCTCGCGTCAAGTTGACGCAAACGCATTATTCGCTGATGTGAACTCCTGGATCCAGGATAGTCGCCGATCCGGAAGGTGGACCGAACGGGTGTTCGGATGCCCCAGCGGATCTGTCAACGATACGAGCTCGTTCGACTGGACCTTCCGGACGTCCGCCCGCCGAGCCGGCAGAA
>CAZKQQ010000169.1:0-14831 GCA_964554945.1 uncultured Solibacteraceae bacterium
GCCCAGATGCCGGAAAGATCCGGCTTGCCGTCTTTAGCGCGCGGAGCGGGCGCCGACAGATTGGGCGATCCATTTGGCTTGCGGGGAACTCCTTTAGTGGGATAGTTCAGCCATTGCGCCGGAAGAAGCGGCGCCGCCGTCAAGCCGGCCGCCAGGATCCAGATTCTCATGCGAGGTCCAATGGTCATCTCGGTTGCGGCCAGTATACACCGAACGGCCGGGCATCGACGCTTCATGCCGTATCGCGCGCGCGGTGTGAAATGTGATCATTAGGGGAATTGGGATTTGTGGCGGCGCCGGCCGGGCCCGTCCATTTGGAGGAGTGTGATGGAATCAGTTTGGCGCGATTTGAAATATGGGTTCCGGACCCTGGTGCGCACGCCAGGGTTCACAATTATCGCGGTACTTTCGCTGGCATTGGGGATCGGCGCCAATACCGCGATCTTCACGCTGACCAACGCGGTATTTCTGAATCCGCTGCCTGTGAAAGAACCGGCGCGCGTGCTGGAACTGTTCACGGTAGACCATGCCACCAAGAGCGTAGTAGCCAACCTCACGCGCACTCCGATGTCGTTTCTGAACTACAAGGATTTTCGAGACCAGAGCAATGTGTTCAGCGGTCTTGCCGCCTACTTTCCGACGGGCGTCACGCTGACCGGCCGCGGTGATCCCAAGCCGGAAACGGCAATGCTGGTTTCCGCGAACTACTTCGACGTGCTGGGTGTGAAGGCGGCGCTGGGGCGCACGTTTTCTCCGGATGAAGACCGGCAGGAAGGCGGCAACGCCGTAGCCGTGCTGACCTGGCCGATGTGGCAGAAACTGTTCGGGGGTGACTCGGGGGCGATTGGAAAGACCGTGGAATTCAACGCGGTTCCGTATACCGTCATCGGCGTCACACCGCCGGCGTTCAAAGGGACTCTGACCGTTATCAATCCCGACCTCGCATTCATCCCCATGAGTATGCACGAGCAGTTGCTCCCGGGACCGCTGGAGGGGGTCTTCAAGGAACGCCGTATGCGCATGATCAGTGTGTTCGGGAGGCTGAAGCCCGGTGTTGCGGAAGGGCAGGCCACCGCAGCCGTGCAGACCATCGCGTCGCAACAGGAGCGCGAATTCCCGGCTGCGAACGGCGGCCGTGGCGTGGAGGTGGATACGCTTGCCAACGCTGCTCTCGGTTTTCTGCCCCGCAACCAGGTGGTGCTCGCCGGGATGGCGCTGTCGGCGGTAGTGGCGCTAGTGCTGCTGATCGCGTGCGTGAATCTGGCCAACTTACTGCTGGCGCGCGCGGCCCGCCGGGCGCGCGAAATGGGAATCCGGACCGCCTTGGGCGCGGAGCGCGGCCGCCTGGTGCGCCAACTGCTGACCGAGAGCCTGTTACTTTCTGTTGCAGGCGGTTCGGTAGGGCTGGCGATCGGTTCCGTGGGATCACAATTGCTGTGGTCATTCCGGCCCGTGGCTCTGCAGGCGAACAGCCTCGAGATTCAGATGGACTGGCGGGTGTTCCTGTTCACCGCCCTCGTGACGTTGCTCACCGGGATTCTTTTCGGTGTCATTCCCGCCGTGCGGACGTCGATCGGCGATCTGGGCGAAGTCCTTAAAACCGGCGGCGGACGCGGCGGCACGGAAGTGTTCACGCGGAGCCGTTTGCGTAGCGCGCTGGTGGTAGGCCAGGTGGCATTGGCGATGGTGGCGCTCGCGGGCGCGGGACTGTTCATTCGCAGCATGGATCACGCGCAGAAGACGAACCCCGGATTCGAGTCCCGTAACCTGTTTGCATTCAATTTCGATATCGGAGCGCAGCGGTTCACGCCCGAGCGCGGCCGCGAATTTCTGCACACCCTGCTCGATCGCGCGGCCAGTGTGCCGGGAGTTCACTCAGCGGCGCTGACGGCCAACCGGCCTCTCGTGGGAGGCGGGCTGCTCGGAACTCTGCTCAAGGAAGGCGAGAACGATCCAAATCGGGGACTCTTAGCTCTGATCAATGAAGTATCGCCAGGGTACTTCGATACGATGCGGATTCCGATCCTCGAAGGCCGCGGCCTGACGCCATTCGATCGACAAGGTTCGGCTCGCGTGGCCGTGGTGAGCCAGGCGATGGCGCGGCATTTCTGGCCCGGCGAGCAAGCCATCGGCAAACGCTTCCGGTTTCGGATCGAACAGGACTACACGCAGGTGGTTGGTGTGAGCGCGAATTCAGTGGCGCTGGCTATCGGTGAGCAGCCGCAGCCGATTGCGTACTATCCGCTCGACCAGCGGTACCAATCGGCCGTGGCGCTCGTGGTGCGCACGGACGCCAATCCGGCGACGGTGATGCCCGGAGTGCTCAAGCAGGTACAGTCCTTGAATTCGAATATGGCGCTGACCAATCCGCGAACGATTCAGGATGACATCGCGGCGGGTCTGTGGGCGCCGCGGATGGGCGCTGCCCTGTTCGGCATCTTCGGCCTGCTGGCGATGGCGCTCGCATCGGTGGGCATCTACGGCGTGATGGCGTATAACGTGGCGCAGCGCACCAACGAAATTGGCATCCGCATGGCCATGGGAGCGCGCCCGGGCGACGTCGTAAGCCTGGTGGTCGGGCACGGGATGCGGCTGGCGCTGATCGGAATTGCGGCCGGCTTCCTAAGCGGAATCGCCGTAACGCGCCTCCTCGAGAACCTGCTGTTCAACGTGCGGGCATACGATCCATTGACTTATGCAAGCGTGAGCGCTCTGATTGCGGCCGTGGCATTTGTGGCCGGATGGCTCCCGGCGCGGCGGGCCGCGCACATTGATCCGGTGGTCGCACTGAAAGGGGAGTGATTAGAGAAGCCCTATAGGCCGTTGTGATTTTGTGAGAACATAAACCGTAAATCATGTTTCGGCCTCCCCTCCTATGCGCCATGGCATTCTTGATGACGCCGCTGCCTGGGTTGGCCGTTGATTTGCGGTTATTCGGGGGCGGAGCCGGCTCGACAATCACGCTTCGCAAACGTTTGCACGTGAACACGCTGATCACTCCGCCCGGCACCGGAGAGATCGAATGGGGCAGTCTTTACTCCGCGACAGGCGACAACTTCACGCTCCCGGCGGCCTTGAAATACACGCCGGCCGGGTCTCGGATCATTTGGGGCCGGACCGAATATAGCGTCGCGTTCGATTCGATGTCGATTGCGGATGTGGGCGCCAGCCGAATCACACAGTTCAGCCAATCGATCACATTGGCGGCGACTTCCGTTCTACACGACGGAGAAAAACTGGATATCGCGATTGCGCCCCAAGCGGCATTTTTTCTGCGCGGCGAAGAGGGAGCTCGTCTCGGGGCGATTGCCATTGCGCGGTACGATTCCGGCCGCAATAGTCTCGGGGCGACGGCCGGCTGGTCGGCGGCGACTCACAATTCAAGTTCGAATCCCTCGGGAACCTGGGACATGGGGGTTGGCTATGGCCGCCGCCTGGCAGCCTCCGGCACGGTGGGCAAATTCACGCCCCACGTCAATGCCCTATGGGAGCGCTCGACCGGCGAAGACCGAATCGTTTCCCTTTTTGAAGGTGTCGAATTCCAGATGACCGAGCGGCTGGCGTTTGACTTGGGCGGGCAGCATTTTGGAGTCAACGGAAGTGCGGCTGACCACCAGGTTACCTTTGGGATCACACTGAACGTCGGCAAGTTGCATTAGCCTATTCTTCGAATTCCCAAGGGCGAAAACGGTGCTGGTGCTCGACCATATTGACATGCTTGCCGCGGAAACGGACGCCTTCCATTTCGAGCCTCGTACGCTGTTCCAGAGCTGCCTCGTATTTGAGTTTGATGGCGCCGCCCGCGCCGACCACGCGCTGCCACGGCAGCGTTCCGCCCGATTTGCGCAGCAATTGCGCGACATGGCGATGATACAGCGGGTATCCCGCCGCCGCAGCGACCTGCCCGTATGTTGCGACTTTACCCCGCGGGATCTGCCGTATGATTTTTCGGAATGCGGCATCGCGCTGCGCGCTTTTTGGCGCCCGCATCAGTTTGCGCGCTGCCTCGCGGGCAGTCATTCTCTTGATCTTCATAGACCGTAGAGCTTGCGGGCGTTCTCCCGCAGCACTATGCGCGCGAGTTCCAGCGCGCGATCCCGCGAGATTTCCCCGTCGCGTATCATGCTCGTGAGCGCAATCGCGAGGGCTTGCCGCCCGGTGTGCGCGGCGATCCAGGCGGTTTCTTCCCACCCGAGCTGTTCGGAATAGGGCGACGCATCCGTTCCGAACAGGACTTTTTCCGGTACCCACTCCAGCCACTCGCGTAACGTTGCGGCCAGAGTCGCCGGCGTCCGCGCGAGATCCTGGAAGGAGAAGTCGAGATAGGCATTGGGCTTCTCCAGAAGCGCGGCGATCTCGTGATCGAAAGGCCAGCCGCCATGCAGCATCACGAACCGGGTGTTGCGCAGAGTGGGGTCGTTCAGAACCGATTCGAGGTGCATCGGATTGCCGCCGCCCATATCGAAGTAGCTGCCGGCGCCTTCGCCGGTATGCAGGTGCACGGCCATGCCGAGGCGCCCGCACTCCGCAGCGATGTAGCGAAATAGATAATCTTGTAACGGTTTGTAATCGCTTTCGCTCGGAGCGCCTTTGCCGGCAAACTGAGGGTAGATGCGGTCGGCGGTGCTGCGATCGACCGCATCGAACTGCAGGGACCGCAAGTAGGCTGCCTCGAATTTCTCCGCGAGCGCGCCGCCCTTCTTGTGTCGTTCCAGCGTGGGAGTTAAGACCCGAGCCAGGTAGCCGGAAAGAGTGGCCGGCATTGTCTTGACACCGGACTCTTCCAGATAGCGTGAGCGCAACGCGTCCTCGAGCCCGAAGAAGGTTTTGCGATCGGAATTACGCGCGGCCAGCTGTGTGTTGTCGAGCGGAAACATCAGAGCGTCGATATAGGCAACCCAGCGAAATCGCGGCGGCTGGATGCCGGGACCCATGGTGACCCGGTTGGCGAGCATGATGTCGACGCCGATCTGATCGAGCACCCAGACGGGATAGGTGTCCGCCTTCTCGCGCCGGATTTGAGACTTGCGGCCGGCATTCCCAAACAAAGCTTGCGCCGCCTGACGCGCCGCCGGCGTATCGGGACGCAGATTGAGAGGATCCGAAGCGGGTTCCAGGTTGTCCACCGGCAGCGCGTCGAACTCGCGGTCCGGCGGCCCGCTGAGCACAAGGCGAACCGCATGCGCGTGGTCATCGATGGCGCGAATACCGTTGACCTCGGCCAGGATTGCGGGGTCCGCCGCTTCGCGATCCGGCCGGCCGCAGGCGACCAGGCACATCCACAGCGCGAGCACTATGCCGCACCGAACCATCATGGAAACAACTGTACCGTGCTTCAATGCCGGGATGCGATAATAGCGGCGGAATGCGATGGGGCCGCGCGGTTTTCTCGATATTGTTCCTGCTGAATGCGTGTTCGCTGCGTCATGCCCGGCTCGGCTCCGCACCGGCGAATCTCCCGGCTCCGGCATTGGTTGCGCCGCGCGACCAGTCGGTGTTTACCAATCATCCGCGTACAGTCCGTTTCTCGTGGTCGCGGGTGCCGCAAGCGGCTAGTTACGGAATTGAGATCGATTGTTATGGATGCTGTGTGCGCGACCAATGGTGCTCCGATGCGGGCAAACCGTACATCGTGCCGAACCTTACCGCGATCACGTATCCGTTTACGTTCTGGGGTGACCAGAAAGGCCGGTGGCGCGTCTGGAGTATGGACGCGCGGTCGCGACCAGGGATGAAAAGTGCGTGGTCCGGGTTCGTATTTCGGGCCGCGGCTCAGGAGAACCCGAACAAACCTTCGCCGCTCGGGCCGCCGGCACGGCGGGGCCATTAACCGGCGCGGGATCCTTCGCCGGCGCTACGCACCCTGCGACAAGTTACAATCCACTATGGACGTCTGAGGCAAATCCATGATTGAACTCAAAATCAACGGAACCAGCCGGAAGTTTGACGGCGATCCGGACATGCCCCTGCTCTGGTATCTCCGCGATCTGCTCGAACTGACCGGCACCAAATACGGTTGCGGCATGGGGCTGTGCGGTTCTTGCACGGTCCACGTCAACGGCGCGGCGATGCGCAGTTGCGTTACGTCCGTGAAGGACGCCGCGGGCAAGAACATTACGACCATTGAAGGCCTGCATAAGGACCACGCACATCCGGTGCAGGTGGCGTGGGAAAAGGTCAACGTGGCGCAGTGCGGGTATTGCCAGGCCGGCCAGATCATGCAGGCGGCAGCGCTACTAGCCGAGAAACCGATGCCGACCGATCACGATATCGACGAGGCGATGCAAGGCAACATTTGCCGCTGCGGCACGTATCAGCGTATCCGGCAGGCCATCCACATGGCTGCGGGGGTGAAAGCATGAACCGCATCGACTTGGTCAGCAGGCGTGGATTTCTGGAGAGCGTGTTTTCGGCGGGCGCGCTGGTGCTGGGCGCGCAAATCCTGCCAGACAATGCATTGGCCGACGCGACTTCTGGAGCCGCGGCGTGGCAGCCCACCGTGTATCTGGGCATCGAGCCGGACGGGCGCGTAATCATCACGGCGCACCGTTCGGAGATGGGAACCGGCATTCGCACGGCGCTTCCCATGGTGTTGGCCGACGAACTTGATGTCGATTGGAAGCACGTCAAAATCGAGCAGGCCATCGGCGATAAGAAGTACGGGGATCAGAATACCGATGGGTCGACATCGATTCGCAGCTTTTATGACGCGATGCGGCAATCGGGCGCAACGGCGCGGTTGATGCTGGAACGCGCGGCTGCCGCCAAGTGGGGCGTGCCGGCCGATCAGTGCAAGGCGCGCAACGAGCAGGTGACGGCCAACGGCCACAAGGCGACCTACGGTGAGTTAGCGGCGCTGGCGGCGAAGCAGCCGGTGCCGAAAAAGGAAGAATTGAAATTCAAGTCGCCTTCCGAGTTCAGATATATCGGTAAAGGTGTGCCCATCGCCGACCAGCCCGGTATTGTCTCGGGCACGGCCCAGTTCGGTCTGGATGTGCGCGTGCCCAACATGGTCTACGCATCTGTCGAGCGCGCGCCGGTGTTCGGCGGCAAGGTCAAATCGGTGGACGATGGCGAAACGCGCAAAGTCCGTGGCGTGCAGAAGACGCTGCAAATTCCGGCGTTCCAGCCGCCCTACGCGTTTCAGCCGCTGGGCGGTGTGGCGGTCATTGCCGACAACACCTGGGCCGCCATGCAGGGCCGCAAAAAGCTCAAGGTCAACTGGGATCTCGGGCCGAATACGGCGTACGATTCTGCTTCCTACAAATTGTCATTGTTTGAGACAGTGCGCAAACCGCAGAAGGTCGCGCGGAATGTAGGCGATGTGGATGTCGAGTTCGCCAAGGGCGGCAAGATTCACGAGGCCGAGTATTACGCACCGATGCTGGCGCACGCTCCCATGGAGCCGGTCAACGCGGTGGCCGAATACAAAGATGGCAAGGTCACGGCCTGGGCTCCGACGCAGAATCCGCAAGCGGTGCAGGATACGGTGGCCAAGGCTCTGGGCATCAAGCCGCAAGATGTCGTCTGCCACGTGACGCTGCTGGGCGGCGGCTTCGGGCGCAAGTCAAAGCCGGATTACGTGGCCGAAGCGGCGCTGCTTTCGAAGCAAGTCGGCAAACCGGTGAAAGTGGTGTGGAGCCGCGAAGACGACATGCAGTTCGACTTCTTCCACGCGGTGGCGGCGATGTACATGAAGGCTTCGGTCGACGCGAAGGGGCGTCCGACGGCGTGGCTGCAACGCTGCGCGTTTCCGCCGATTGAATCGCAAAACGATGTCGCGGCGCGCTACGGCACGTTCGAGCAAGGGATGGGCTGGAGCGACATTCCATTCGAGATTCCCCATCTCCGCGCGGAGAACGGGCCGGCGGAGGCGCACGTGCGGATCGGCTGGCTGCGCTCGGTGGCGAATATTTATCATGCCTTCGCGGTGCAATCGTTCGCGGACGAGCTGGCGGCGGCAGCGAATCGCGACCGCGTCGAGTACATGCTGGACCTGATCGGCAAATCACGCACGCTCGATGTGCAGTCGATTCCGCCCAACACGCCTGGCTATGCGCTCGAAACGGGGCGGCTGCGCAGCGTGCTTGAGAAAGTGGCCGAACAGTCCGGCTGGGCGAGGAAGAAATCGAGCGCCGGGCATGGTTTTGGGCTCGCCGTCCATCGCAGTTTCCAGACGTATGTGGGAACTGTGGTGGAAGTGGAGATCGATCCCAAAGGAACAGTGCGGATTCCCCGCGTCGACTACGTCGTGGATACCGGCCTGGTGGTACATCCCGACCGCGTCCGCTCTCAATTCGAGGGCGCCGCTGTTTTCGGCGCCAGCCTCGCACTGATGGGCGAGATCACGTCGCAGGGCGGCCGCATTCAGCAGTCGAACTATCACAACTTCCCGGTGGCGCGCATCCACGAAGCGCCCCGCGAGGTTCACGTGACGCTCGTGCAGAACGGCGCGCTGCCAGCAGGTGTCGGAGAGCCCGGCGTTCCGCCGATCGCTCCGGCGCTCTGCAACGCCATCTTTGCGGCGACGGGCAAACGCATCCGCGAGCTTCCAATCAAGAAAACGAAGCTAGTGTGAGACGGTCGATGCCGCCGGTGTGGTGTTGCCGGCCTTCGCGCCGAACAATCCCAGGTCAATCGCATCCGCCATTGCCTTGTAACCAGCGTCGTTCGGATGCAAGTGATCGCGAATGTTGAAATCGCGGCGGATCTGTTTGGGATTATTGGCGTCCTGCACAACAGCTTCGAAATCGACCACCGCGTCGAAGGCGCCGCCCGTGCGGATCCAACGGTTGACTGCCTGCCGCACGGGTTCGCCTGTCTCGCTGTAATAAGCCGCGCCCTCGTACGGCGTCAGCGTGCAGCCGATCACTCTGATGCCGTGTAAGTGTGCGCGATCGGCCAATTGCCGGAGAGCGCCGATCACGTCATCAGCGGCCACGGTTTCGCTCGGCTGCCGCATCCCGAAACCAATGTCGTTAATGCCGAGCATGATCGTTACCCATTTGACCCCCGGCTGTGCGAGCACATCGCTGTCAAAGCGGGCCAGGGAATTGACGCCTGCGCCGTCATGCAGAAGACGGTTGCCCGAGATTCCTTCGTTCACTACCGCCCAACGAGCGGTGGCGGGATTCGCCAGCAGCCGCTGCGCCAGGAAACTCGGCCAGCTGCTGTTGGTGTCCACCGTGGATGTGGCGCCATCGGTGATCGAGTCCCCGAACGCCACGATGGTCGCCGCGTCGGCCGGCGCCGCCACGTCGATTGCCGAGAGGTAATACCAGGATTGCGTGGTCGTGGTGTCAGTGAGGACGGCCGCGGCAGTCGAGTCCCCTTTCGTTATATAGGTGGTGTGCAAGCCGGTCGCGTGCATCGTCGGCGGGCCCGTCTCGCCGGGGATATAGATGCTGACCGCGAGATCGGCCAGTTTCGGAACCTGCAGATCCACCGGATCCGAGAGCACGAGCGCCCCCGGTGGAATGGAGACCGAGGCCTTTCCGTTGAAACTGAGCGCACGGTCGGAGCCATCCACAATCGCCGAATCTTTTCCATGGAGAGCGACATGCGCGCCGCCCAGAGCCAGCGGTGCGGCTCCGTACGTATTCGAAAACTGCATGCGCAAGCGGTTGCCGCCAAGGCTGGTCCGAACGATCATCCGAACCGTCTGATTATTGAAGCTGGTAATCGGGCGTGGGCCGGCGGGGGCGGGTTGCGCTCCTTGAGCCGGAGCCGCGGCCGGCGCCGGAGCCGCGGGCGGGCGCACTTGCTGTGGGGACGCGGCCCACGTGGCTACCCAATGTTCCTGGGCAATTAAAGAGAGCGGCGCAAGTAAAAGCGCGCACAATGAAAATCGCCGGGTCATTTTTCCCTCCAACAGAGAAGATGGTTTATAGCATACTACGCAACAGATCGCGCTGCTTTTCCCCCAGCGCGCGCCAATCGAAATGGCGGGCCGCATGAGCGTGCGCGGCTTCTGCAAGGGCGTCGCGGCGCCTCTCGTCCCCAATCAGCGTAGCCACTCCGGCAGCGAACGCCTGCGCTGTGTCGGCGATCCAGACGCTATGATCATGCAGCAGGCCGAGGCCGGCGCAGCCGGAAGTTGTCGAGACAACGGCCCGCCGCATCGTCATTGCTTCCAGAACCTTGAGGTTCGTTCCCGCCGAAACGGTAGTTGGCGCCAACACCAGGTTCGCTTCGACATACAACGGGCGAACATCCGCCACAAAGCCCAGCATCCGGATGCGCGGGTCGGCCGCCGGCTCCCGCGCGTCGCTGAACGCCCGCCAATAGGTGAGGTGATCGGGGCCGCAGACCACGGTCAGAGTCATCTCCGGAAACTTCTCGCGCAGAGTGGGCCAGACGCTTTCGGTGAAAAACCGATAGGCGGCGATGTTCGGGAAATGGCGGAATGAGCCGATGAAGAGCAGTCGTTGTCCCGGCTGTTCTGGCTCGGCCCGGAAGCGATCGAGGTCGACTCCGTTTTCGATCACCATCGTCCGCGCCGCCGCCCCTAGCAATTCTGCGTCCTTCCCGGACATAACCACCACCCGCCGGAAGCGACCAATCGCGCGCCGTTCGAAGCGGAGCCATCGAAAATAATTCCACCAGGAAACGAGCGTCCGCTCGCGTCGCGCGATCTGCCCGAACAGATCCAATGTGACATCATGCTCCACCAGGATGTCGCCGCCATATTCGGCCATCTGGGTATATTCCACCTGCAATCGTTCGAATCCGAAGGTTCGCTGTTCCTCCACGAGCGCGCGATGCATCGCGGGCGACTCGGCCTCGCATACCTCAGGCGGTAGCAGGCTGGCCCAGCGCGGCTCGCGATATCGGGGCCGCTCGACCAGTACAATCCGCGCGCAGAACTCGAGCACCGGCGCGGTATCCGCCTGTCCGTCTCGAAACGCAAACAATTCCACATCGAATTCCCGCGCCATCTCGCGAATCAGATTGTAAATGCGCACCGCTCCTCCATGCGCGAGAGGAAAAGGAAAGTACGGCGAAAGCACAGCGACGCGCCGCCGTCCGGGCACACACGCACGGCCCTCAAACACGCGATATTCGTGGGAAGCTACCGACCGCTCACGCTTCGGCCATGGCCACCACCACGGCCGCAGATAGATGCGGTCGAGCGGCACGCCGCGCCAGAATAGGAACGAGGCGAGATTGAACCGCAGATGATGCCGTTCCAGCCGCGAATTGTAGGCCAGGATTCTTCGAGGCGCCATCCGGTAGGCGCTCCGGCGCAGCGCGCTCGGCTCGCGCGTCAGTAAAACTGGCGCCAACCCGATCCGATACCCTCGCAACCGTCGCCTCATCTCCGGCCAATTCTCCGGAGTGACCGTGAAGTGGCGGCGATCCGGCACTAGCCGCTGAACCTCGTCAGCCATCCGGCGGCATAGCTCGGCATCCCCGGTACAGAACGTCACCACGACTGCGTCCGGATCTTTGCCCAGCAGGCGGAAGATCCAGCGTTTCAGCCGGTCTTTCACTCCACGGACCTCGTTGTGCGGAGCACGGCGCAAGCCGCCAGCGGTGTTAACGCCGCGGTAACGGCCAAAGGCGTGTATCCGTACAGGTCGATCACGCGCCCGAACGCCGGCGAGATGATCGCCTGCACGCCGCCGTAAGAGGCCACCAGGATCGAAACCGCGAACGCCGCCCGCGCTCCGCCGAACGCGTCCAGCGGCATCGTGTACATGTTTACGCTGAAAGCCGAAATCGCAAAAATGCTCAGAGAAATAATGCCCGAGGCCCAGGCGGCCGACGGTACAAGCGGGACCGCGGCAGTGGCCAGCGAAATGACCGCGGCCGCCAAACAGACGCGGAACCGCGCCGGGAGAGCCGCCATACCGCGATTCATGAATCGCAGCGACAGCCACCCGCCGGCAGCGCCGCCCCCCGCGGCGAACGCCGGCGGAATCCACGCGTACCAGGCGGCTTGAACCAACGTGAGTCCGTGCGCTTCGACCAGAAAGAGCGTCGTCCAGTTCGTCCACAGCGAATAGCCGACCATGCTGAGAGCGTTCGCCCCGACGAAGGCCCACAAACGCCGGTCGCGCAGCATCTCCGAACCCGCGCTCGCTTCGAGCTTAGGCGACGGGGCGGCACTGGCCCACCGCGAAGCCCAATGCCAGATCGGAATCCAAATCCATCCTAATATTCCGGTCACCACAAAAGCCTGACGCCATCCGGCGCGCACCGCCAGGTAGGTCGCGACCGGGGGAGCAAGGATCAATCCCAGGCTGACGCCAGCTTGGTTTACCGCGTTGCCGAGAGCGCGTTCCGCCGGCCGCAGATACTGATGGATGGCCTTCGCAGCGCCGGGAATTCCTGCGGCTTCTGCCATCCCGAGCGCCGCCCGGCAACCCACTAAGCCGCCCAACCCGCGCGTCAGGCCCGTGGCAACCCCGGCGCACGACCACACCCCGACCGCCAGTGTGATGGCGCGGTTCAATCCGATCCGGTCGATCAACATTCCCGCGAACGGCGCTGCGGCGGCATACGTGATCGAAAACGCGGTCAGGATCAACCCGTACTCGGCATTGCTAAGGTGATATTCGGTTCGCAACACCGGCGCGAGCGTGGCCAGCGTCTGGCGGTCCAGATAGTTGATAGCCGACGAGAGCACGAACACCGCCAGCACGAGCCAGCGGAAGCGCGAGGCGTCACCGGAGCGGATCACTGGAACTCGATGGTGGCTACCTCGCCCGCGGTGGACAGCCGGGCGTTAGTCTTAGGAAAATATTCCACCGTGACAGGCCGCGGTTTTTGCGGGCCGCAGCCGAGCGTCTGATCGCCGCCTCCGAGAATCGCCACCGTTTTCGGATCAGGGACCAGCAGGCGCATGAGCTTGCGGTCGGCGCCTTCGATCACCAGACGCGCTTGCGATCCAAGGCAGTCCACCTGCTTTAAGGAGCCGGTCAGCTTTCCGGAAGGCTTCGGTCCCTCCCACCACGGCACCGGCTTGGCGCCGCTCGGGTCTGCCTTGTATTTGTCTTCGAGCGCATGCACGTCGGCGCGCGCCTGCTGTTTGAGCTTCTCCAGTGCATCGGCTTCTTTCTGACGCTCTGCGGCCAGGTAATCGAGCCGCTGCTGCTCGATCGCCATGCGCGCCTGCCGCATTCGTTCGCGCTGGGCTGGATCGGTGGCTGCCTGTTCGCCCTGCGTCCAGGCCTTGGCGGCATCTTCAAAATCTCTCTGTTCCAGGTAGGACTCGGCCAAACCCTGCCAGTAAGCGGCATTGCGCGGATTGCGCTCGGCCGCGGCTTTCCAATGTGCCAGACGTTTCAGAGGATCGGTGTCGCGCGCCGCCATCAGCGCGAACGGCTCATCCAGCTTCGAATTGATTCCCGCCGCGCGCAGCAGAGCCTGGTTCGCTTTTTCGTTATCCGGCTCGAGCTTGGCATATTCGATGTAACACCGCGCGCTCTTGCTGCCGGCTTCCATCGCCGCTGCGAAATGCTTCCGCGCGTCGTCCTTCTTTTGCTCGCGCAGCGCCAGGATACCGAGGCCTTCCTCGGCTTCGGCCACTTTATTGTGGTCGCGAATGAGCGAGTCATATTCCGCAGCCGACTGGCTGCCTGCCAGCAGATCGGCGCGTGCCAGCCGCGCATCGGCATCCGACACTGGCCGCTCTTCGAAATCGCGTTCGCTCATGGCCCGGTTGGGTAGAGAGGTCGTTGCAAAGTGGCCTGCCGCGAGGTGCTGCTTGGCTTGAGCTTCGATCTCCGCCGCCGATTTGCCAAATGCATTGCGATACGCCGGGTCGTCGGCCACGCCTTTCCGCAGGTTAAAAAGCAAGACACGGAGCTTGCCAAAGTATTCCGGATCGACCACCAGCAGATGCACGCGCGCCCAGTCGAGATCCGGCTGAGGCGGCGGTGCGCCCGCTGTAATGCGGATGCCGGTCACCTGCAACGTCGAAAGGAAGGTGACCAGCCCGTGCTCAACGCTTGGGGGCATACGCCCCGTATTCGCCGCCAGAAAGAGCCGCGTCAACTCTGAGTAAAGCGCTGGTCCTGGCGTCGTTTTATCGTCCAGCACGATATTGTACGTGGCGCGGCCTTCGGCAACCGGAGTCGCCGGAGTCCACCCCTTGGTGTTCTTCAAAACGAACACGCGGAGGGGCAGCGGCATCTGCGGATCATTCTCGCCGATCATCTGGCCAAGCGCGTAGCGGAATTCCTCGAGCCGTACGAGAGTTTCGCGCGCGGGACGCGCGCCGGCGTCCGTCAGCAATTCGAACGGTCCTGAGGTGAACTTCACCCAATGATCATCCGCCGCCAGCAGAGCCGGAGCGAGCGCGAAAAGCAGCAGCCGCCGCATCATCCCTATTATGGCGCGCCCGCGAGAAAGCGGGGCGCCGGCATTTGTTAGAATAAAGATCGGCTGTGGCGCTATCGTCTAACGGTTAGGACGGAGCCCTCTCAAGGCTTAAATACGGGTTCGATTCCCGTTAGCGCTACCAATTTTTCATAGACTTACAGACCAAGAGTGACAACGAGTGACGACGCGGGTCAACTCACCGCCGTTTTACTCGCTGCCTGGCGCGATCCGATTCTCAATCCGGCGGGGCATGCCGAGCCCAACTTCCGGTTGGGCGACGATCCGGGATCCAGGAGTTCACATCAGCGAAACGCTTTTTCCGTCAACTCGACCCACTCAACTCCGAATAGCGCGTCATTCGCTCTAACACCTTAAACGTCGTTATTTTTAGAATCCCAGCCGGACAGCCGCTTGGAACGCTCTAGGGTCGCCGACCGCTGTCAGCTGCCGAAATGTCGGCGAGGGGCTATTTGGATAGGTCCCGGAGCCGAAAGTTCCGTTCA